>NZ_CP107939.1:6007723-6309654 GCF_036046055.1 Nocardia sp. NBC_00403 | reverse complement strand
CATTGTTCGAACGCGTGCGCGGAGTGGCCGATCCGTTCGAACTGACCAGGCAGATAGTCACCTCGCCGACCGGCGCCCAGGTGGAGGTGTGCCTGATCGCGGTGCCGATCTCGGCCGAGCAGATCATCGAATGCCTGCGGGCCGGGCATCGGGCCTGGGTGCGCGATCTGGTGCTCGAAGCGGTGGAGCAGGCAATCGAGCTCGGCGCCACCGTGATCGGGCTCGGCGGTTACACCTCCATCGTCACCGATGCCTCCCGCGACGTGGTGGAGGACGCCGTCACGGTGACCTCGGGGAACTCGCTCACCGCAGCATCCGCCTACGAGGTGGTACGCGCGGAGCTCGCCCGGCTGGAGCCGGGTCGACGACGGGTCGGCATTCTGGGCGCGCTCGGCAATATCGGCGCGGTGATGGCCGAACTTCTTGCCCCACTGGCAGATTCGGTGACCCTGATCGGGCGCACCGGATCGGCGAAGCGACTCGACCGGGTCGCCGCAACGCTGGAGGGAACGGTCGAGGTCAGTGAGGACCTGGCCACGCTGCGCGACTGCCACATTGTTCTGACCGCCACCAACTCGGCCGTGCCTGTGGTCACCGCCGAGTCGCTGGCCGACGACCATCGAGTGCTGGTGGTCGATCTCGCGGTCCCCGGCGACGTGGATCCCGCGGTGTCCGATCGTCCGAACATCACCCTGGTCTCCGGCGGCCGTATGGCGCTGCCGCTCGGCCAGACACCTCCGTTTCCCGAAACCGGGCTGCCCGGCGGGGTCGTCTACGCGTGTATGGCCGAAACCATTCTGCTCGGCTTCGAGCCGCACACGGCGAGTCCCTCCTATGGTGGCCTGTCCGCGGCGGGCGTGCGCGCCGCCCGCGACCTCGCCGCCCGCCACGATGTGCGCCCGGTTCTGCTTCCGACAGGAGCCCCCACCGTGCCCCACCCCGCTTCCACCCCGTTACCGGGCCCGATGTACCTGGGCGCCGCCGATTTCACGGTCGAGAAGGCCGGCGGCAAGGCAGGCACACTGCATGAACTGATCGTCGCCGGATTCGAAGTGCCGCCGGGATTCGTCGTCACCGCCGATCTCGACCTCGCCGAGGTCGCCGACGAGGATCTCCAACGCTGGGTGCAGGCAGTCGGCGGATTCCCGGTCGCCGCGCGTTCCAGCGGCGTGCTCGAAGACCTCGACGATGCGAGCTTCGCCGGCCAGTACGAATCCTTCTTGGACATCACCGATGCGGCGACGCTGCGCGGGTATATCACGCAATGCCGTGAGTCGGTGCACAACGAACGCGTCAGTGCGTACTTGTCCCGGCACGGCTACCGCGAGGCCGGTGCGTCGGTGGCGGTGCTCGTGCAACGAATGATCGATGCCCGGTGTGCCGGTGTCGGTTTCAGCATCGACGCACTCACCGGTATCGAAGACCACGCGGTGGTCGAATGCTGCAACGGCCTCGGTGAACGCCTGGTCGCCGGGCACGTCACGCCGACGAGGTACACGCTGCGCCTGTTCGGCGGTGAGTTGGTAGCGCGCGACGCAGGCGGCGAAGACGTCGAATTGGCGTCGGCCGCCATCGCCGAACTCGCGGCGCTGATGCTTGCGGTGCAGGCGCATCGACATCGCCCGCAGGACATCGAATGGGCCATCGATGGCGCGGGAAAGCTGTGGCTGTTGCAAGCCCGGGCCATCACGGCCATCTCCTGGCGCACCGACATCGACCAGTTCTCCGACGCCGACCTGCGTGACGGTGGCGTCTCGGCGCGGGTCTGCACGCCGATGATGTTCTCCTTGTACGACAACGCATTCCAGTTCTCGATGCAACAGTTCTTCGAGCGCCTGAGGCTGGCGGACCCGAACGAAGAACCCGACTGGATGGCGATGTACTACGGCCGGGCCTACTGGAATGTCAGCGCGGTCAAGAAGTGCTTCCGGCGCATCCCTGGCTTCGACGAACAGCATTTCGACGACGACCTCGGTGTGCTCAACGAGTATGGGCCCGAGGGGCCAGTCCGCACCCCGAACAACCCGAAAACCATTGCCCGCGCACTGCCGGTCGCGCTTGCCGTACAGCAGAGCTACCGTGCGCAGCTCGACGAGGTCGCCGCATTCGCCGCCGAATGGCCCGCGAAGTACGCGGTATGGCGGGATCGGGTACGCGAATTGCCGCACACCGACGAGGCTACTTTCGTCGCGGACCTGGCCGATTGCCTGCTCACCTTCCATGCGGCCACCGAACGCACCTACTTCACCACCATCTACAACAACTCCAGCGTGCAGACCGATTTCAAACAACTCCTCGACAAGGTCGACGCCGCGTCCGGCGGCAGCACCTCGGTTATCGATCTGATGGGCGGGCTCGCCGATATCAGCCACATGCAGCTGCAACGTGGCATCGTCGAATTGCATCGGGTGGCCACCGATCACGGCCTCGACAGCGCCGAATGGACCACAGCACTCGACGCGTTCCTCGATGAGCAGGGGTTCCACGCCGACGCGGAACTCGACCTCACCAGCCCACGCTGGTCGGAGGCGCCCGAGCGGGTGCGATCGATGATCGCGACGATGCTCGAACACGGCACCCCGCCCGCGGATCCCGATGTGACGCTGGTGGATCAGCGCAGGCGCTACGAAGACGAGCTCGCGGCGGTGCGCACGCGAGTGCGCGCCAAGCCGATCACCCGACTCAAGCACGCCAAGGCGTTGGACAAGCAGGTCGACCGGATGCGCAGGTACCTCGTTGCGCGCGAACGGATGCGGGAGTTCTCCTCCCAGTGCTACGCGATCGTGCGCGCCTATGTCGTCGAGTCCGGGGTCCGGTTGGCGGCGGCCGCAACCATCGAGCAGGCAGACGACGTGTTCCAGCTGTCCATCCATGAGCTCACCGATCTCGCCGCCGGACGCATCGACGTCGCCACACTGGCACCGCAGATCGCTTACCGCCGTGCGGTGTACGCCGGATATCGTGATCTCTTGCCGCCGCACGAGCTCGGCGGCGGCGTCACCGTCGGCGCGATCCGTGAAATCGGTGACGGCGACCTGACCGGACTCGGTTGCAGCCCCGGTATCGCCGAGGGCACTGCGCGGGTGATCACGTCACTGGCCGACATCGACCAGCTGCGTGCGGGCGACATCTTGGTCACCCGGTTCACCGACCCGGGCTGGACCCCGGCGCTCGGCCTGGTCGCGGCGGTGGTGACCGAGGTCGGCGGGATGCTCTCGCACGCGGCGGTCATCGGGCGCGAGTACGGCATTCCCGCGGTGCTCAATGTCGCCGGGGCCACCTCGGTTGTTCGGTCGGGGCAACGGATTCGGGTGGACGGCCGCGCGGGTGTGGTCAGCGTGCTCGACCGCGAGGCCTCGACGGAGTCGGCCGCCGCCCCAGGGACCGGTTCGGCGGCGCATTCCACGACATCCACGGCGGCGCAGCCTGGGACAGCAACGGCGGCTCCGCGCGCGAGGGTGCCGGTCGATGAGCCGACGGCCGACGCGACGGAATTGCCGACCGCAGCCGTGGCGATCGTGCCGGATGCCGGGACAAGAGCGCCGAAAGACACCGCGCCACTGGCGCACCCGACTCGCAGTAGGGATGAGCAACTGAGCGCACGCAAACGCCTGATCTGCATCGCCGGTGGCGACGGCTCGGGCAAGACCACGCAGGTGGCACGAATCGCCGCGGAGTTCGAGGCACAGGGGCAGACCGTCGCTGCGGTGACGATCTGGGATGCGTTCCTGGATCCGAAGGTCTCCTCGAAGCTGCCGTGGCGCGGCCCCGCCGAAATCTACGGCTACCTGAAGTTGTTGTCGCCGCTGAGTCGCGCGCACTTTCTGTTCCACGCGATGCAGCTGTCGTTCGATCTGGCCGCCGAGCGCGGCGTGGACATCATGCTGGCGAATGCTTACTGGTACAAGTACTTTGCCACCGAGGTGGCGCACGGCGGTGACCCCGCGGTGCTGCGGCAACTTGCGGCGGGCTTCCCGGAGCCCGACCGCACCTTCTACCTGGCCGTCAGCCCGCAGGATGCACTGGGGCGCAAGCAGTTACGCAGTGACTATGAAAGCGGCTACGGCGACGAGGCAGCCTTCCTCACCTTCCAGCAACGCAGCCATGATGCCCTGGAGGCGCTGTCGGAGGAGTTCGACTGGGTGCGCCTGGACGGCACCGCTGCGCCCGCCGACATCACCGAGGCCGTGCTCGCACAGCTGCGGGAGGACGACCGATGACCCCGACATCCACGCGCCGCGTCGCCATCGTCGGCATCGACGGCGCGGGCAAGTCTTCGGTGATGGCCCGCCTGCGTGAGCTCGCACCGGCCGGGGACGGGTCTTTCGCGTCGATGACATGCCCCGACTTCCACAACACCAGAAACGTGCCGCTGACCGAGCTGTCCGAGCAGCTCAAGGCATTCAGCGTCGGCTGTGACGAAATCTCCAGTCTGGAGATGAAGGCCACCGCGATGTACCTGCAGATGACGCTGTTCGGCCCGGTCGAACGGCATTTCGTGCAGACCTGGTCGCCGGATGTGCTGGTGTTCGAACGGCATCCACTGATCGAACTGCTCGTCTACGGTCCGCTGTACGTCGCGCTCGCGCGTCCGGACTGGAACGGCCACGACCGGCAGGACGAGATCGCCGCTGTGTTGGAGCGGCACCGGCCCGGCACCTTCGCCGACATCCTGGCCTGGCAGCGGTCGGAGTCGACCCGCATCGGCAGCTCACCCGATATCTGGGATCTGCTGTCGGAAATCGCGGATCTGGTGCGACGGGACGTGACCGCGTCCGTGCCCGGTTTCGCTGCCCGCTTTCGCACCACACTGCCCGATGCCGTGCTCTGGCTGGACGCTCCGCCCGAGCAGGCCGCGGCGCGGTGCGCTGAACGCTCGGGGGACGGGCCCACTGAGGCCCATGAAACAGCAGAGCGGCTCGCAGCCCTGCGTGACGGATATCTACGGGTGCGCGACACCCTCGCCGCGGCCTTTCCCGAAGTGGGATTCCACCGCATCGACACCGGCGACGGTGTCGACATCGAGGAGTCGGTGCGCGCCTGTGTGACGGAAGGGAAGTTACTCGGTTGAACACACGGACTCCCGACAATGCGGGAATCCCGGCGGCCGACGTCGAGGTGCGGGTGCGCGCCGTCGTCGCCGAGGTGCTGTGGGTCTCGGCGGACGATCTCGACGCGTCCACACCACTGATCGACTACGGCCTGGATTCCCCGACAGCCATCGAACTGACGATTCAGCTGGAGCAGGCGTTCGGGATCGATATTCCCGAAGATGCTGCGGCACAGTTGAACACGATCGGACAGATCGTGCACTACGTGAAGGACCAGTCATGATCGGCGGGCTCGAGCCCCAGCGGCCCAGCATCGTGCACGCGCTACTGGCCAATGCCGAACTGGGGGCCGACGCTCCCGCCACCGTCTTCGTCCCGGAGCGCGCCGTCGACGGTGCGGGCGACGTGAGCTGGCGGCACGACGAACTTGCGGCGGCGGCGGCCCGGGTCGCCGCAGGTCTGGCTGCCGAAGGCGTCGGTCCGGGCGACCGCGTCATGCTGTGCCTGCCCACCTCACCCGAGTTCGTCACCGCGTTCTTCGGTGCGCTGCTGCTCGGTGCGGTACCCACGGCCGTCGCCACGCCGGGTGGCTTCGGCTCGGCAGACATTTTCCTGGACAAGTTCACCCGCCTGCTCGGCTATCTGGAACCGGCGGCGGTCGTGGCGAGCGTGGCAGTGCTGAACGCCGCACCGATGCCGGACTCCGTGGCCGCGATCGACGGTGCAGTGCTGCACGCACTGGCCTGCGCACCGGATGCGCCCGCGCTGCCCCCGCGGTTGCCTGCCCCCGGCGATCTGGCGTTCATTCAAGCGACCTCGGGTTCGACGGGCACACCAAAGGGGGTGCAGATCACGCACGGCAACGTGGCTGCCAATTGCGAGCAGATCGCCGCGGCTGCGGCAATGGGTCGCGGCGACACCTGGGTGGGCTGGCTGCCGCTGCATCACGACATGGGACTCATCGGCGGCTTCCTGACACCGATGTTCCGTGGCTTCGACGCAGTTCTGATGCCGCCGAGCAGATTCCTGCGCAGCCCGGGGGACTGGCTGCGGGCGGTCGGACGCTATCGGGGAACCCTCACTGCCGCACCGAATTTCGCCTACGGCTATGCAGCGGCACGGGTGCCGGATGCGGAACTGGCCGAGGTGGATCTGTCCAGCTGGCGATTCCTGTTCTGTGGCGCGGAGCCGATTCACCCGCCGACCGTGCAGCACTTCGTGGACCGCTTCGTGGCATGGGGGTTGCCGAAGGACGCATTGGTGCCTTGCTACGGCATGGCCGAAGCATCCCTCGCGGTCACCGTCGCCCGCCCGCACACGCCGGTGGCCTTCGACTCGGTGTCGCGCGAAGCATTGACCGGAAGCGGTGTGGCGCTGGATGTTCCGGTCGGTGACCCGGATGCGATGCAGATCGTGGATTGCGGCGCGCCGGTGGACGGGACCGAGGTGCGAATCGTCGACGCGGATGCGGTCCCGTGCGGCGACGACATCGTCGGACGCGTCCAATTCCGCGGCCCGTCGACCACGGTCGGCTATTTCCGCTTGCCCGAGGCGACCGAGGCGGCCACCCGCGATGGCTGGTGGGACACCGGCGATATCGGGTACCTGCGCGACGGCCGATTGCGGATCACCGGCAGACACAAGGATTTGATCATCATCCGGGGCGCGAATTACCTGCCCACCGATTTCGAGATCGCGGCCCAGGAGGTGGCGGGTGTCCGGCTCGGCGGTGTCGCGGCCGTCGGTCACGCCGATACCGCGGGTCTGTCGGAGGAACTGCACCTCATTGTCGAATCCGGCTCGGACGCAGCACAACACGACGCGTTGCGCAGGGCGGTGCGCGTCGCAGTGAGCAAGCGGACCGGAGTGCTGCCTGCCGGGGTGCGGGTGGTGCCACCGCGCAGTATTCCCAAGACCACCAGCGGCAAGGTGCAGCGTGCCGAGGCGCGACGCCTGTTCTTGCTCGATGACGGCCTGATCGATGCCGGGGGTGCCGCATGACTGCTTCGGCGAAGGTTCGCCGCTTGGATGGCCCCACGCTACGACACCCATTGGGCGCCTATCTCGAATACCGCAACGACCCGCTGACGCTGTTCTACGAACAGGCCGTCGCTCACGGTGGCAGCGTGCGGCTGCGACTGGCGCACCAACATGTGCATCTGCTGGTCGAGCCGGAGCACATCAACCAGGTGCTGGTCGGCAATGCGACCAAATACGCAAAGGGGATCAGCTATCAGAGCCTGAACCACCTGCTCGGCCCCGGCCTGCTCACCAGCGGCGGCGAACTGTGGAAGCGGCAGCGCGCATTGATCAAACCGGCCTTCGCTCGCCGTCACGTGGAGACCGAGATTCCGCTGATGGTGGCATGCGGAGAGCGAATGCTGACCAGACTGGACGCGCTCGCCGCGCACGGCGAGGTGTTCGATCTGGTCCCCGAGGTGATGGGGTTCGCCGCCGACGTGGTCTGCCGCGCGGTCATGGGCGCCGATATCGACGGTGTGCTGCCACAGATCGAAGACGATGTGCGCGAGGGGGTTTCGTGGGTGATGGGCCACATGGCCGCGCCCGTTCAGCTGCCGCCCAGCGTGCCGACGCCCGCCAATCGACGCTTCAACGGCGTGCGCGCTCGACTGCATCGCGTCGTCGACGACGTCGTGCACAAGCACCGCCAGGCCGAATCAACGGACGCGACATCGCTGTTGGCCCGGTTACTCGCGGCCCGTGACGACGCGGGCCATGCCATGGACGATGAACAACTGCGCCACGAGGTACTGACCTTCCTGCTGGCCGGTCACGAGACGACCGGCGGCGCGATGGCGTGGACCATCTACGAACTGTGCCGAAATCCGTTGGTACTCGGCCGGATCCGTGCCGAAATCGACACGGTGCCGAAAGCGTCGACCGAGCGGGGGCGGGAGTCGAACCGCGCAGCTCGTGTCGGTGGGCCGAGCGGAGTGCCCGGCACTCACGGGTTGGCCGACGTAGACCGTGTCGGTGTGCCGAGTGCCGTGTCGGGCCTCGGAGGATCGGGGGCCGAACCCGGCGTCGACCGGCCCAGCGGCGCAGACAGAGTCGGAAGCATCTCCGCACACACGTTGCCGTCCCTCGAACTGACCGGCCACGCGATCGACGAGGCCATGCGTCTGCATCCGCCCGCCTGGGCCTTCAGCCGGACCGTGCTCGAGCGGGACAGTTTCGACCGCTTCGACCTCGAACCGGGCTCGATCGTGGTGATCAGCCCGTTCGTGAACCACCGGTGGCCCGAATTCTGGGACTCACCACTGACCTTCGACCCGGACCGGTTCACCAAGGAACGAAGCAGGGCTCGTCCGCCCTTTCACTACTTCCCGTTCGGCTGGGGCGCGCACCTGTGCGTCGGCCAGCATATGGCGCTCATGGAGGTGCGGGTCGGCATCGCGATGCTGCTGTCCCGCTACGACATCGAGCTGGTGAACGGCATCCGGGTTCGGGAGAACCCGGAAATCTCCAACACCCCCGACCCGGTTCTGGTGCGGCTGACCCGACGCAAGCCGTCGGTCCCAGTCGCCAGGACGATCCAGGAGGCTGCGCAATGACCGAAACAACTCTCGGCGCGGTCGTGCAGGCCGCCGTACTGGCGGATTCGGCCACTGCGCAGACGAATACCGGTCGGGTAGGGGCGAAGGCCGCCAACCTCGGACGCCTGCTGGCCGCCGGCCACCGAGTCCCAGCCTTCGCGGTCCTGAGCACGGATGCGTGTGCTCGCATCGTCGCCCCGGTCGCCGGCTCCATCGCCGACCTACTGGCAACCCTCGACCACACCGATCCCACGTCGCTGCGGTCGGTGTCGGCGGCGATCTGCGCACTGATCACCGCTCGGACCTTCCCGAATGACATTCGCGCCGAGCTCGACGACGCCGTCGACGCGCTCGTCGAGCCCGGCCCGCGATCGACCGCCCGCGCGGCGCGCACGGTCGCACAGTCGGCCGATGCCCAGCACGGCAAGGCCGTCGTCGAACACTCCGCAACATCGCCCGGGCCCGAAGGGCACTCGGCTTCGGAGACGGCTGGAACCCGCAACAACAGCGTCGTCGGTTCGGGAGGCCGAGTGCGGTTGGCGGTGCGCTCGTCGGTCAGCGGCGAAGATTCGGCAACGGACTCCTTCGCGGGTCAGCTCGACACCCTCCTGAACGTCGCGCCCGAGGGCGTCGCGGCGGCGGTGCTCGATGTTCTCGCCTCGGCGTACTCGGAGCGATCCCTTTTCTACCGGGCACATCGCGGCCTGGACAACGCGGCCATCGACTGCGCCGTCCTGATTCAGGTCCTGGTCGACAGCGCCGTATCAGGAGTGGTCTTCAGCTGTAACCCACAGACCGGCGACCCCGCCGAAGCGGTGGTCTCCGCGGCCCTCGGCCTCGGGGAAGGCGTGGTTGCGGGCACCGTCGAATGCGACACCTTCTTCGTGGACAACGCGTCGCGCACGATCACCTCACGGGTCGTGGCGGACAAACAGAGCAGAGTCGTCGCCGAATCCGGTTCCGGCACCACGATCGGGCAGTTGGCCGACACCGTCGCCACCGCCGCATTGACCGACCTCCAGGTGCTCGACCTCACCGCCACCGCCACCGGACTCGCCGAAACCTTCGGTGCGCCACAGGATGTCGAGTGGGCATATGACGCCGACGGCACCCTCTTCCTACTCCAGGCACGACCGGTCACTGCGACCGGTGCGCGCGAAACCATCTTCGACAATGTCAATGTCGCCGAGTCCTATCCCGGTATGTCCAGCCCGCTGACGTTCTCCATTCTGCGGGCCGCCTACGAACAGGTTTTCCGCGCCTGCCACCGGGACTTCGGCGCCACCGAAACCATCGTGGAGCGCAATGCCGCGAGCCTCTATCCGTACCTCGTCGGCACCGCGCACGGCCGCATCTACTACAACATCAGCAACTGGTATCGGCTGTTCCTGCAGATCCCCGGAATGGAATTCGCCATCGAAGGCTGGGAAGCGGCGCTCAATATCGAGAACCGCTACCAGCGCCCCGCCGCACCGAAACGCGGCATGGCCCGCGTGCGGATGTACCTGTTGCGGTTGCGGGTCATCGCGATCATCGCCTTCGGCTGGTTGCGGCTGCAACGCCGGTTGCGGGCATTCTTCGTCGAGCTCGCCGCGTTCACCGCAGACATCGACCACCGGCTCGCGCCGGAAACACCGGAGCGGGAGCGTGATCCGCATGCACTGCTGGAGTGGATGGAACGCTGCCTGCACGAGCTCGTCCCCGCGTACTCGGTACAGATTTTCAACGATTTCATTGCCCAACAGATGTTCCATGTCGTCGGTCTCCTCCTCGAACGGGAAGGTCTCGGCGAAGCGGAAGCGATCACCCTGCGCAATGAATTGTTCTGTGGGGAGGAAGGCGTCGACAGTGTCGACCCGGTTCGCTCGGCACTGACCCTGACCGCCATCGTCCGCGACGATGCGGCCCTGCGCGAACTGTTCGAGGGCCCGCTGGCACCGCCGCAGGTGTGGAAAGCGCTGGCACAGCCCGGGTTCACGGACTTCCACGCCGCCTGCCTGCGTCACATCGCCCTGTTCGGCGATCGCACCGTCGACGAACTGAAACTGGAAACCGACCCGCTCGGCGAACACCCCGAACGGCTGGTGCCGATGCTGCGCAACTACCTGCGCGGTGGTCAGAACATCGACGAGATGGCGGCGCGGGAGAAACTCATTCGGCGTGCGGCCGAAGACACCGCCGCCACGGTATTCCGCGGAAAGTTCGGCAGGCGCATGGTGTTCCGATTCGCGCTGGCTCGAGCCCGTGAGCACGTGAAGCAGCGGGAGAACATGCGCCTTGGCCGCAGCCGCTCGTTCGGGCTGGTCAAACGGGTGTTCCGCGAGTACGGCAGGCAGCTGCACGCAACGGGTCTGCTCGAAGCGCCGCGCGACATCTTCTGGCTCACCTACGAGGAGATCGCGGCACTGACCCGGGGCACCGCGGTCGACACCAACGCGGCCCGCACCGTCGCCACCCGCAAACGTGACCACGAAGTCTGGCACACCGAGGAACTGCCGTCCCGGATCATCACCTCGGGCATCGCCGCCACCACCATCAACGACCCGTCCTTCGATCACCCGACTCCTACCGTGACCTCCGGTGCCGTGCTCCGCGGAATCGGCTGTGCACCGGGACGAGTCGAAGCACCCGCGCTCGTTCTCGCGACACCGGACCCGGACGTTGTCCTCGACGGCCAGATCCTCGTCGCCTCGACCACCGACCCCGGCTGGGTGTTCCTGATGGTCGCGGCGGGCGGGCTGGTCAGTGAGAAAGGCAGCGTGCTCTCCCACACCGCCATAATCGGCCGTGAGCTGGGCATCCCCACCGTCGTCGGCGTCGCGGGCGTCACCCGCCGGGTGTCCAGCGGGGACACGCTGATCCTCGACGGTAAGGCCGGAACCGCAACCATCGTTCAGGAGGAAGGGCCATGACCTCCACCGAAGCCGTCCACGGCGAGAATTTCAGCCTCGAGCACTACCTCGATCCCGCCGCCCATACCTTCGAACAGCGCTTCGATGAATTCCGGCCCTACGTCACCAAGGCACGCGGCACCGGATTCGTTTTGCGCGAGATCACCGGTCCCGCGGGGGCCGTTGTACAGGTACGCGATCCGGGCAGCACCGAGGTCCGTGACCTGATCATGCTGGGCTCCAACAACTATCTGGGCCTGGGCAACGAACCGGAGATCGTCGAGGCGGCCGTCGCGGCGACCCGCGACTTCGGCATCGGCTGCGGCGGGCCACCACTGCTCAACGGCACCACCTCGGTGCACCGGCGGCTGGAGGAACGCCTCGCCGAGACCAAGGGCTGCGAATCCGCGCTGGTGTTCTCCTCCGGCTATGCCGCGAACGTGGGCTGGGTGACCGGACTGCTGCGCAAGGGCGACATCCTGCTCTATGACGAGCAGAGCCACGCCAGCCTCTACGACGGCATCCAGCTCGGCCGGGTGCGCTCGATGGCGTTCGATCACAACGATCTTCGGCATCTTCGGCACCGGCTGATGCAGATCCGTTGGCGCAACCCGGGTGCGAATATCGTGGTCGCCGTCGAGGGCGTGTATTCGATGGACGGCGATATCGCGCCGCTGCCGGACATTCGGACGCTGTGCGATTCCTTCGGCGCCTGGTTGGCCATCGACGACGCGCACGGCACCGGCGTGCTCGGCGCTCGCGGGCACGGCACCGCCGAGCATTTCGCTATGGGCGACGGCTCGGTGGAGCTGTACATGGGCACCTTCTCGAAGGTGTTCGCAACCACCGGCGGATTCGTCGCCGGATCCACCGATTTGGTCGACACTCTGCGCTTCTTCGCGCGCTCCTACATGTTCTCGGCCTCGTTGGCGCCCGCAGTGGTCGCCTCGGTGCTCGCCTCGATCGACTTCATCGACGCGCACCCAGAACGCATCCGCCAATTGCACGACAATGTGGGCTATTTCGTGCAGGAACTGCGCCGCATGGGCTTCGCCGTCGACCCGCAGACCGCGATCATTCCGATCCTGGTGCCGCCGCGGCTGGCGGTGGCGGAGGTGGTGGCCGCGCTGCACACCGAGGGCGTCTTCGTCAACGGTGTCGAGTTCCCGGCCGTCCCCCGCGACCAGCAACGACTGCGCGTCAGCATGATGGCCACCCTCACCCGCGACCAGCTGGACTTCGCGCTGGAAAAGATTTCGACCGTCGCTCGACGCTTCGGTTTTCATCCCGAACAGGAAGGCAGGCCATGACCGCATCCGAGATCGCCGCGGGCGGAAGTGCCGCCGAACGGCTGCTCGTGCACGCGGCGCTGGCTGCGCCGAGCACCGACGAGCGTGCCGAACTGGCCAAGCTCGCGCACGAAATATCCGACTGGTTCGAGGTTTTCGAGCTCGCACGGGTCAATGCGACCGTGCCGCTGGTGCAGCGGCGATTGGCAGCCGAAGAGTTGTACCACTTCGTCCCCGAGGAGGTGCGTGCGCGATTCGCCGACCTCATCGAACGTATCGCCGCCGCGAATTATCGGCGTCTGGAGGGTGCGCTGGAATTGTTGCGCCGGTTCGACGAACGCGGTGTGCGCTGCGTTGTGTTGAAGGGCATGTTGTTCTCCTCGGAGATCTACCATGATCCGCGCTACAAGCGGATGAACGACCTCGACATCCTCGTCGAACTCGACCACGTGGATACGGTTATCGAGATCTATCGCGAGATGGGTCTTTTCGCTACGTCCGAGCTGCTCGGCAAGGCGCCGAAAGTGCGCGCCGAGCGCTCGCATCATCTCCCGTCGTTCGTCTCCGGGGACGGCGCGCTGGTCGTCGGCACGCACTGGGGCCTGATCACTCCCTTGGCCGGGTATCGCATCGACTATCCCGCGATCTGGGATCGTGTGCGTCGCATCGACTTCTACGGTGTGCCGGCCTGGGCCATGTCGAACGAGGACAACCTGCACCACTTGGGTGTTCATCTGCCCTATTACAAGACCGGGGTCCGCGAACTCGCCGATATCTGGAACCTCGCCCGCCACGCCGCATCGGACCTGGACTACGACCTGCTCGCCGCCGAGATAGCGAAGGCGGGCAGTGAAAGCCTGATGTATCACGCACTCTCGCTGACGCATCGCCTGGTTCCGATTCCGGACTTCGCGGCCCTCCTCGCGCGGATCGCCCCGCGGATCAACCGGTTCACCCGATACGACACCGCACGCAAGACCGCCGACCTGCACACCCTGTTACGTAGCCGCTCGACACACACCTCACGAATCGAAAAGGCCTACACCGAGTTCAACATGACGGCGCTCGCGCACGAGAAGCGCGCGGCGTTCGGGCGGCTGTGGTCGGATCTACTGCTTGTGCCCAGCGGGGAAGCGGCGAAGATGAGCTCGCTGCGGGAACCGTCGACGCTCTCGGGCCTCGGTGCCAGGGTCGCCGCACCGTACCGGCTCACCCGGGTTTTCCAGCGCGACCTCGGTCGCTGGCTGTTCCCGGCGGCCTTGGCGAAGACCGTGTTCGACCTCGGTGCCGCTTATGGTCTGGAACTCGCGGGGAGAGCGGGTATTGCTGCGGCGCACCGGGATCGACCGGGAATCGACGAATACGCGGCGCAACTCGGCCTGACCCGCGCCGATCTCCAATCGGTCCTGGATAGTCAGGATTAACGCTTCCCCTGTCTGAAGGCAGGAGATTCACAGCTCAGACCGCAACCGAACCACCCACCTGAAGGAGGTGACCCGCTTGTCTCACGTCCTCGACACTGATGTGGCCGCGTTCTGCCACAACCAGAATCACTCTGGCAGCGTTCCGGTCCCGACCCGCGGTGTAACCGCAGTCGGGGCATCGGAAAATTCTCTCGCGCAGTTCGAGTCGCTTGGTTCTCGCGAAACAGTCACTGCACGTCATCGTCGGGTAAGCGGGCTGAACCAACACCACCTTCCGGCCAGCCCGCACACCACGCTCGATCAACTCCCGCTTGGCCGCACCGATCGCCGCGTCCGCGGCTTTGCGGGCCATCGTGGACTTCGCCAGGAACTTCGGCCTGAAATCCTCCACAGCGATCAGCGCATGGTCGGCGACAAGATGTTTCGCCCACACCCGCGAATCGTGCTGGGTTTGGCGGGTCGCCTTCTTGTGCAGCTTGGCAGCCTCGCGGGTGGCCCGCTTGTAGCCGCGCGACTGTGGGCCGCGTTTGCCGTTGTGCCGACGGGCCATGCGGCGTTGCGCTTTCGCGAGTTCCGCCGCGCACCGTTTCCGATGCCCCAGAAAGGGCAGATCGAACTCGGCGTCGGTGGTTGTGGCCGTGACGTTCACACCCCAGTCGATACCGACACCACCCTCTACCGTCGGCACGGCTTCCACCTCACGCCGCACGACGAACGAGGCATACCAATACCCCAGACAGTCCCGCGTGATACGGACAGACGTCGGATCCGACGGCAGTTCTCGGGACCACACGACCGGGATGCTCACCCCTTTCGGGAGCAGCAGCCTGCCGGCTCGGATGGTGAACCCGCGGACGGTGTATTGCGGCGACAGCAGCGCGGTCTTACGTGGTTTGAACCTCGGCCGACCCCGTCCTTTCACCTTGAACGAATGTTCGAGGGCCAGTGCGTAGGTGCGCAGCGTCTGCTGCTGGGCGACCTGCGACCCCTCCCGCAACCACGCGGTCCGGCCACGCGCCTCGGTAAGCAATTTACCGAGCTTTCCGAAGTTGGGACGTCCACCCGACTTTTGTTGATGCACAGCCTCATTCCACAGGAACCGGCACCGATGCCACTCCGAGACCAGCGCCCGCTCCGCCTGCGCGCCAGGGCGCAGTCGGTAGCTATACCGCACCACCTCATCCACACTCGACAACCTAACCAATACCACCGACAAATCCTCGCGACCCAACCTCTGACAGGAGGATGGCGCTTCATCTCCCTCATGAACGAGGGAGTATCCGCGCCAAACACCCGATGACCGGCTACCACACGGTGCTGTGGGATCTGGATGGCACCCTCGTAGGCCTTCACCAGCGCACATTCCAGGTGCTGATGCCGCTGGGGGCGGCGCGCGCATTCCGCGATCTGATGCCCCCGCACCGGTTCCTGCGTACGTTGAACGGTGTGCTGGGAGCCGTCCGCGCCAACGACACCGAGTACACCAACACCGATCTCATGGTCCGGCTGCTGGCCGAGCGGATGGGTATCGAACAGTCACTTGCGGCGCGACGTCTGCACCGACTGGCCGAGGTCGACTTTCCGCGCTTGCGCCGGTGCTTCTCTCCGCAACCGCAAGCGGTTGACACGGTGAATCTGTTGCATGCCAAGGACATAACGCAGGTAGTCGCCACCAACCCGCTATGGCCGCTGAGCACCGTGACCACCCGGCTGCGCTGGGGCGGCTACGAACCCGAGATCTTCACCTTCCACACCAGCGGCGAGAACATGTGCAGCTCGAAGCCGCGCATCGAGTTCTATCGCGAACTCCTGGAGCGGCTCGGCGCCGAACCAGGGGAGTGCGTGATGATCGGCAACGATGCCGCCAAGGACGCGCCGGCGGCCCGGATCGGCATACCCGTTTTCCTGGTCGGTGCGTCGGAATCCGCTGTCCCACCGAACTGTGCACAGACCGGTCTGGTCCGCACCGGGGATTGGCGCCGGCTACGCGTGTGGCTGGGTATCGAGGAGGAGTCATGCTCGTCGTCCTGAATCCACAGTCCAATGCCGGAACGGCACTGGACCGATGGCGGCCGGTGGAACGTGCACTGCGCGAACGCCATACGGACCTGGAAGTCGAAATGCCCGGTGACGCGGAACAAGCCGCGAAACTGGTGCGCGCCCGTATCGAGGCCGCCGACGGTGTGACACCCGATGTGGTCGTGGCCGCAGGTGGTGACGGCATGGTCAATCTGGTGCTCAACGCGCTCATGGATCCGGCCACCGACCGACCACGGCGGGGCGCGGAAGCGCTGGCCCTGGGCGCCATCGGACTCGGCAGCTCCAACGACTTCCATAAACCGATGCGCACGGCAGCCGTCATCGCCGATGTCCCCGCGCGAATCGACACCGAACGTGCCGAACTCGTCGACGTCGGCAAAGCGACCATGCTGTTGCCCGACGGCACCCGCGCCGTCCGCTACTTCCTGCTCAACGCGAGCATGGGACTCGTTGCGGCAGGGAATCATTCGTTCAACCACGCACGCGGCGTGATCGGCTGGCTCAAATCGCGCAATGTCGAAGCCGCCATCATCGCGACCGCGTTGAGCAATATCGCCACGCACCGTCCGCTGCCCGTCCAGGTGCGCGGCAGCGACTGGGAGCACGTCGCGCCGATCACCAACGTCGGCGTTCTCAAGAGCGTGCACTTCGCGGGCGGCATGTACTACGACACTCCGGTCACCCGTGCCGACGGCCGGTTCGACGTGAACATCTGGCAGGCTGCCGGCCGCGCCCGAATCCTCGGGCTCATCGCAGGGCTCTACCATGGGAAATTCTCGGGGTCGGCGCTGGCGACCTGTCATCGCGACAGCGTCGTCGAACTGCGGCCGGCGCACGCTGCCCCGCTCGAGCTCGACGGCGAGATCACGATCGTCGAATCCGCGCGGCTCGAGGTGTTGCCCGAAGCGCTGAAAGTGTGCGTCGTATGACGGTGGTCCTGGTGACCGGCGCCGCCAATGGGATGGGCGCCGCGACAGTCGAATACCTTGCGCGCGTGGGTTATACGGTCGAGGGCAGCGACCGGATCGTGGGAGCGGACACGGCCGTCGTCGACGTCCGCGATGCCGAGGCGGTACGCGGCTGGGTGCGGGCCGCGCACACCAGGCACGGCCGCATCGACGCCGTCGTCACCTTCGCCGCCTACGGCGTGATCGGGTCGGTGGAGGAAACCGACCCCGACGAGGCCGCCGCGATCCTCGACACCAATGTGATCGGCACCCACCGCGTGCTGCGCGAGGTGCTGCCGATCATGCGCGAGCAAGGTCACGGTCGGGTGGTCGTGGTGAGCTCCGGCGCGGGTGCGGTCGCCGAACCCTACGGCGGCTGGTACTCGGCCACCAAGGCCGCCATCGAACGCCTCGGTGAGGCTGCGCGCATGGAAACCGCGGCTTTCGGAATCCACGTTTCGGTGCTCGCCCCCGGCTGGACGGTGACGCCGATCATCGATGCCGCGGTGCGCGTGGCCGACCCCATCGACGCCTACACACCCGATCGCGGCGCGGTGCTCGAACGGGTCAGCGGATACCTCGCGGCAGGCCAGCCCGCCCACGCGGTCGCCAGGAAGGTGCGCAGCATTCTCGAAGCGGTCCGACCGCGGCAGACCTATCTGTGCGGCACCGACGTTCGGCTGTCGTTCTGGACCCGCCGCCTCGTCCCCGCCAGGGTTTATGAACGTTTAGTTCTGCGTTACTACGGCTTTTGACAGGAGCAACCCTCGGCGGTACCGGTAGGATCACCCGAGCCGGAACAGCCTCTCGAGAAACCGAGGGCTTGCCCGGTACCCGTGCCTGGATGGTGTGCAGTACCCATCTGCTGTGCCCGGCACGGTGGGAAGGCAGCGATGACCGAGCGATAGGGGCAGGCCGATGAGACCGGCTCTGAGATGTCTTGTCTGGGAACTGGACAACACCCTGTGGGACGGTGTCGTGTGCGATGCGACGAGCACCATACCGCGCCCTGAGGCTGTGCGCGCACTCCAGGTGCTGAGCGACCGCGGTATCTGGCACGCCGTCGCCAGCCGCAGCGACCGGGAACGAACCCTCGACAAGCTGTACCGCCACGGCCTCTACGAGATGTTCTCGGCGATCGAAATCGGCTGGGGTCGTAAGTCCTCCTCGCTCGTCCGGATCGCCACAACCTTCGGCCTCGCCCTGGATACCATCGGCTTCATCGACGCCGAGCCCATCGAACGCGCCGAGGTCCAGCGCGCGCTTCCCCGCGTCCGCTGCTACGCCGCCCGCAACGTCGATGTTCTCGCCGCCCTCCCGGACTTCCGCCCGGTCCTGCGGACCGGCTCGAACCCAACGCCCCCTCTGGGTTTCGCGCGGGTTCCCGCGTTGTAGACCTTTTTCAGGGTACGAACCGCTGGTTCGCACTAGAGTGCTCGACATCGCGGTACACCAGGCGCCACGGTCCTCCAGCGTCACCGACTCTCCGCATTCCTTCGAGGCGACGAACGGTTCAGCACTCCCGGTGTCACCGCGCTGATCACCTTCCTTCGCCACCATGGACCTGATCGGCCAAGCGAAGCTCGCTCCCGCGCTCTGGATTCCGGCATCTTTTATGCATCGACGAACTCGGCTATATGGAATTGGATACGGGTTTCCTCGGCCACACCCCTGCCCCGCGATCACCGGACGCCCACGAACAGATCGAAATCAGCATGTAAACCCTTGAGCGAATAGCGATCCGAGTATTACTCAAGGTCGGCGTGCCGTAACCGTTGCATACGAGAGGAGATGCCGTCGAAACGCTTGTCCCACCAATTTGGCTCCGACGACATTGTCGTATGTGACGGACGGCCGTATCCGGAGCTTGGCGAGCATCCAGCCCAACGGTTGCCACAATGTCGCCGCAAAGGAGAGACGCTGGATGGACGGATAAACATTCGACGAGATATCACGCGTTCCTACGTCGGAAAATCCAGCATTTTCTGCCAGTTCGACTAACTCGGCAATTGCGCAGAGATCGTCGGCCGCCCAAGAATTAACCAGGCGCTGGAATAGGAGTTCATTGTCCATGGACGGTTTCCTGGATCCCCGGAACCCGTCCGCGATTGCAAGCCGCCCTCCGGGCCGAAGCATGCGGTATGACTCGGCCAGGAATGCTGCTTTGTCTTGTGCATGGCAGCAACTTTCCACGGCCCAGACCACATCGAAAGCGCCGGAGTCGAGTCCGGTGTCACAGTAATCGGCGACCTGGAATGTAACGCGATCAGCGAGATTCCGCTCCTCGGCGAACCTTTGCGCTCGACGCACCTGGTCAGCGCTGAGAGTGATGCCAACCACCACGGCATCGAAATTCTCCGCCAACCACAACGAGGACCCGCCGACTCCACACCCGGCATCCAGAATACGCATTCCGGGTTGTATGCCCGCGAATGCGGCGAGTTCCCGGTTCATATTGAGCAGAGAATCGCTATGACTTTCGGTTCCCTCGTCCCAGTAACCGAAATGCATCGAGAGGTTCTTTTTGTTCAGCCATATTGCACGATAGTCGAGCCATGTGTTGTCGTAATATTCCACGACCTCGGGACGATGCGTAATCGACACGTCGAATAAACCTTTCGAACTGGATCCAGAATCGGACTCATGCTTGAGGAAGATCTTGCGAACCGATCGATGCCCTTCGCGAGCCTGTATTGCTCGGGAGCAATCCTTGATCGAGCTATCGGCAATCGCTCTTCGTACGGAAATGAACATTATGCATCGAGGGCGGTCGATGCTCACGCATGTCGCTACAGGTCCTCAATCCACCCACACCGCTTACCTTTCCGCTCACCGGCAATGGCGCCAATCTAACCGCTTCCCACCAACGGGCACGCTCACCCGACTTCGGCATGCAGCCCCGAGCGGTTCGGTTTTGTGGAGGTTGTAAACTTTGTGGGCCTTTTTCGATAAGGAATACTTATAGATAATGGAAGGTGGTCCGACGGGCTGATCTGTGTCGATAGCGGCGTGCTCGAGTGTCTACCCGGAGCTCCCCTCCCGGGCTGCTCGCAAGTGAGGGGTATCACAATGCTGACCGGCTGGGTCCGGAGTAAATTCGTTAATTAGCGAAATATCGAAGGGTGGTCGTGTGCTCGACGAATGTAAGGCCTTGGCCAACGAGACCCGGCTGCGCATCCTGGAGTGGCTCAAGGATCCTGATGCGAGCTTCCCGGAGCGAGCGGGAGAGGCAGCCGAACTTGGGGTCTGTGTGGGCCTGCTCCAGCAGAAAGCCGGGACTTCGGCCTCGACCATGTCGGCGCATCTGGCAATCCTGCAGCGCGTCGGGTTTCTGTGCGCTACGCGGCGGGGGCAGTGGACCTACTACCGACGTGACGACTCCCGTATCACTGCCTTCACCGAACAACTTCAACGCGTGCTCTGACCCAGGAAAGGCAGCTCTATGCCCACCGCACTATCCATTCTCGATCTCGCGTCGATCGCGCCGGGCCAAACCGCGCGCGATAGTTTCGACAACAGCGTCGCGCTGGCCCGGGCCGCCGAGCGCTCCGGTTATCGGCGCGTCTGGTACGCCGAGCATCACAACATGGCTTCCATCGCCTCCAGTGCAACGAGCGTTCTGATCGGCCATGTCGCGGCGCACACCGACACCATTCGGCTCGGCTCCGGCGGCATCATGCTGCCCAACCACTCGCCGCTGGTGATCGCGGAGCAGTTCGGCACCCTGGAGACGCTGTTTCCCGGGCGGATCGACCTCGGGCTCGGCCGCGCGCCTGGCAGCGACCAGAAGACGATGCTCGCACTACGGCGTAATCCGAATTCGGCGGACTCTTTTCCGCAGGACGTGCTGGAACTGCAGGGGTATCTGACGGGTCGGTCGCGGATACCGGGCGTGCAGGCCGTTCCGCGGGCGGAAGGGGTTGTGCCGCTCTACATTCTGGGGTCGTCGCTGTTCGGTGCGCAGCTTGCCGCGCAGCTCGGTCTGCCATACGCCTTCGCGTCCCACTTCGCACCGGACGCTTTGCATCAGGCGGTCGCGGTCTACCGCGACAGTTTTCGGCCGTCGGATCAGCAGGCCGAACCGTACGTGATGGCCGGTGTCAATGTGTTCGCGGCCGAGGACCACGACGAGGCGGCGGCGCAGAAGACGATCGCGTATCGGGCTCGGGCGCGGGCGATGGTGTCTCGTGGCGCTGCGGGCAACACATTCAGTGATGCGGAGATCGACGCGTTTCTTGCCTCGCCCAATGGCGGTCAGCTTGCCTCGATGACCCGCTACACCGCTGTCGGCACGCCCGCCGAAGTACGTGACTACCTCGACGAATTCGCCGCGCCCATCCAGGCCGACGAGCTGATCCTGGCCCACCACGCCACGCAGATCGGTGACCGGGTGCGCTCGGTCGAGCTCATCGGGCGGGCCGTCGCGGATGCTTCGCTGGTCGCCGAATAATCGGCTGAGCGACGAATTTCCGGAAGTCTCAACGCTTCCGGTGTGGCGACAGTCAGGCCGGGTCTGGAATCGGGTTCAGGCGCCAGTGGCGCAGGAGGCTGCTCGGGTCGGCGGCACCGCCCATCGCTTCGCAGTCCGCAGCTGGAGTATGCGGCACGGCAACTCTGAGCGACGGTGGATCTGCCGGCGATCTGGCTCATGAGACCAGTTGCCGGTGCGAAAAAGAGAGCGCTGCTCTTGTTTTTCCCGTTGGAGTGTGGAATCGTCGGCCTCAATCTAGAGCAGTGCTCTCTGTTCTTGTTCGGATCGTCAGGAGTTCCAGTGAACGGCCATCAATCACGTACTCGTATCGGCGCTGTCGGCCTCGCGCTCGCCGGAGTCCTCTTCCTCGTCTACGAGACCGCCGCCCCGCGCAAAGACCAGGACACCCTCGAAGGCGCCGCCTCGTGGGCGTCGACCGGATGGGCAGTCGGACATGTCGCAGCCATCCTCGGCTTGATTCTCATTCCGCTCGGCTGGGGTGCATTGCGAAATCGGCTGCAGGACAACCGGAGCGAGCAGCTCGCCTACCTGGCCGCCACCCTCGGTTACATCGGCTCGGCGCTGACGATCTCCTACTATGGTGCCGAGGTGTACGGGCTGCAGGCCATCGGCGCCCGCGCCGTGGCCGACGGTGATGCCTCGTTGACCAAGGTGGGCAACGACTTTCGGATGGACTCCATCGCGGTCACCGTCTTCGCCCTCGGTCTCGCACTGATAGCCGCCGCGGCGATTCTCGCGGCCGTGGCGATCTGGCGATCGGGGATCCTGGCGCGCTGGAGCGGTGTTCCGATGGCAGTCTCCATGGTCGTCTACCTGCCACACTTCTACCTGCCGCATGCGGGGCGGGTCGGCTGGGGCGCGCTGGTGACTGTCGGCGCCTGCTGGATCGCTGTCGAACTCTGGCGCAGCGCCACGGTCGCGCACGAGCCCGAGCTCGCTGCCGCCTGAGGCCTACCGAGCGATCAGGTTAGGGTTCGGCATGGCCGTTATCCATCAGACCTCCATGTCGCCCGGCAAGCTGGAATTGCTCGCATCCTGGTTGCCGACGCGGACCTGGTATCACGCGAGTGGGCGGCCGCCGCAGCTGAGCAAAGCCGGCGGGTTCCGTCTCGATGATCCGGCAGGCGAGGTCGGCATCGAATTCATGGTGATCGCCGATAGTTCCGGTGTCGAGCCGGCTGTCTATCTTGTTCCGCTCACCTATCGAGGTGGCCCGCTCGAGAATGCCGAGGACGGCCTCGTCGGCACTTCGTTGCACGGCGTGCTCGGGCAACGGTGGATCTACGACGGAATTCATGACCCGGTGCTGGTTGCGCAGCTGATCGCGATGTTGGCAGGGAAGGCGCGGCCGCAGGCCCAGAACGACAGCGACACAACGGATCTTTCGGTCATCGTGGCCGCCGCCGACATCGTGTCGCAGGCCGTGGAATCGGCGTCGGTGGTCGATGGGGCCGACAGCACCGACATCGCCACGAAGGATGGTGTGATCCTGCGTGTCGAGCGGTTTCTGCGCTCCGGCGGCGTGTCGCAGAGTCCGCACGTCACCGCGCCGTGGCGCCTTCCGGACGGCACCGACACGCGCGGGATTATTCTCACCGCGCGAATGTGATTGCAAACAACCGGCTATCTGCACATCGGGGTCATATCATGTAGCTATGCCCGAAAACGAGAGTGCGGGGCGTGGCGGTGTGCTTTTTCATGCGGCGAGGCAGGCGGTTCTTGTCGCTGGTACCTGCTCGGTGATCCTCGGTGTGGTCATCGCGGTGTGGCCACACAAATCGGTGGCGATCGCGGAGCTGCTTTTCGGGCTGTATCTGGTGCTCAGTGGCGTATTGCAGATGACCATCGCGATCGGCTCGCGGTTCGCGATGCCGCTGCGGGTGCTGATCTTCGTCAGTGGCGCGATGTCGGTGTGCCTGGCGGTGCTGTGCTTGCGCAGCGGGAATTCGGTGCTGTTGCTTGCCCTGTGGGTCGGCATCGGCTGGGCGATCCGCGGGGTCACCCAGGCCACCGTGGCGGTGTGGCACGACGGGCTGCGCGACGGCGGTAAGCAGGAACTGTTCGGCGTGGCCACGATGGTGATGGGGATCGTGGTGATCGTGGTGCCCTTCGATTCGCTGGACGTCTTGGCGCTGGTGGCCGGCGGTCTGCTCACGGTGTTCGGCGCATTGGAGATCCTCTCGGTAGGCCGTGGCCGCGGCGGTCTGGTGAGATTGCCGGAGTCGGCTCGGGTTCCGGTGGCGCCCAACTGAGCTGGCGGGCGGGGCGGGCAATTGATTGACTGTGCGCATGGCATCAACACACCGGCGGCACAGTTCGGATGGGTCGGCGCAGGCGGGGGCGACCCGGTCGGCCGCGGAGCTGATCGTCGTCACCGAACGCACGACATCGGCTATCGACGAGATCGCACTGGACACCAGCCGATCCACCCAATCGCATGTGGCCGACCTGCTGCCCCCGGGTGCCGAGATTGTCCGAATCTTCGGGCCCGCCAGTCGACTCCGACGCAAGTTGGCCGATACCGCGGGGGAGCCGGAGGGTGCGGACTATCTGAACTATTTCTCGGTGCACGGCGTTGCCGATCCGGAAGCCGTTGCCGCCTGGCTGCGCGCGGACGACTCGGTGGCTGCCGCCTACATCAAGCCGCCCGCCGAACCGCCCATCGCGCCGCCGATCGATGCGGGTGTCGATGTCGCACCCTCGCTCGTCGACGCACCGCCGGTGACTCCGAATTTCGAAGCGCGCCAGGGCTATCTGGACGCGGCGCCGCAAGGCGTCAACGCACGCTGGGCCTGGACTCGACCGGGCGGCCGCGGCACCGGGATTCGCATCGTCGACGTCGAGGGCGCTTGGCGGTTCACCCATGAAGACTTGCTCGACAACCAGGGTGGCGTGATCGGCGGCAGTCCGTCCGCCGACCTGGGTTGGCGCGACCACGGCACTGCGGTGGCCGGTGAGATCAGCGGCGACGTGAATGCCTTCGGTATCACCGGCATTGCGCCCGAGGCGAGTATCCGGGCGGTGTCGATCTTCGGGGGAGCCGGCTCCGCGGCCGCGATTCGCACGGCCGCGGACGCTCTGAGCGCCGGAGACATCATCCTGCTCGAGCTGCACCGGCCCGGACCTCGATTCAACTATGCGGGGCGGCCCGATCAGCGCGGCTACATCGCGATCGAATGGTGGCCCGACGACAACGCCGCGATCCGCTACGCCATCGGCCGCGGTGTCATCGTGGTCGAGGCAGGCGGAAACGGGGCCGAGAACCTGGACGATGCGTTGTACGACACGCGTCCTGCCGAGTTCCCGGTGTCGTGGCGCAATCCGTTCCGTGGTGGCAGCGTGGACTCCGGCGCCATTGTCGTCGGTGCGGGCGCTCCGCCACCCGGATTCCACGGCCGCGATCACGGACCGGCGCGGTCGCGACTGGCCTTCTCCAACTACGGCTCTCGCGTCGACGTGCAGGGCTGGGGGCGTGAGGTGACCACCACCGGATACGGCGACCTGCAGGGCGGCTCCGACGAGGACCTCTGGTACACCGACATCTTCAGCGGCACCTCCAGCGCGTCGCCGATCGTGGTCGGCGCTGTCGCCTCCTACCAGGGCATCTCTGCCGCGAGCTCGGGCCGCAAGACGCCGGCGCAGATTCGCGCGCGACTGCGTGAAACCGGATCACCGCAGACCGACGCGCCACAGCGGCCCGCGACCCAGCGCATCGGCAATTTGCCCGACCTGCGCACACTGATCGAACCGACACCAGAGGTGTAGTTCCACTCATATCGCGACGTCGGATC
This sequence comes from Nocardia sp. NBC_00403, assembly GCF_036046055.1. Lineage (NCBI taxonomy): Bacteria > Bacillati > Actinomycetota > Actinomycetes > Mycobacteriales > Nocardiaceae > Nocardia > Nocardia sp. NBC_00403. The sequence continues at coordinate 6,284,172 of NZ_CP107939.1, read as the reverse complement.
GGCGGCTGGTCTCGTCGCCACCGTGGCGATGCTGATCTGGCTGATCGGACCGTGGGCGGTCGTGATTCGCCGTCCTCGGTTTCGTCGGGGTCGGGCGGGCATGGCCGAAAAGGGTTGTGACAGAGCAAATGCTGGTTACGTGACCCGGCTCGTACTGCTCGGTCCGGCGGCCCTCGCCATGGTGGGGTGTCTTCGCGGCACTGCAAACATCAGGGCAACGTCTGGTGGCGAGTATCCGTGGGGGCGTTGAACTTTGCGTGCCACAAGGACGGCGGGCGGAAGTCGTCTCGCGGATGCCGAACTTGCCCTTCGGCGCGGAGATCGCTGTTCCGGCAAGGCTCTGACATGGTAAAAGGCCGTTGAATCCGGATATTCCGACAGTCCGTCGGCGCACGAATTATTGCGTCGAATGTCTCCAAGAGTGGTGAACGCCGCGGTGTCGACCACCCGGAAATGCCGGTAGCGTTCGGCGCGGCGCGGGCAGGCCAGGTGACCTTCTCGCGACTCCAGACCGATTCGAGGCCGAGGAGATTGTGGTGGGTGTTCCTACTGTTCGCGAAGAGCAGGCGATCCGCCGGTTGACCGATCGTCTGGTCGAAAGCTTCACCGATACTTACCCTGTCGAGCGCGTCGAGACCGTGGTCGGCGCCGCGCGCAGTCGCTTCGACGGCCATCCCGTTCGAGAGTTCGTCCCCATTCTGGTCGAACGTATTGCCCGGCGGGAACTGGAGGCGGCGCCGTCCTCGGCCGAGGACGGCACGGTCTTCTCGGTGGCCGAATCTGCTCCCTCGACAGCGCAATCGGGCGCCGGCAGACTGCGGAACACGGATCTGAGACAGTCCATCGGCGCGGTCTTCGCCGGCAAGCGCACCGCGGCGCTGTCGATCGCGGCTGCCGCTATTGTCGCCGCCATTGTGGTGACAATTGCTGTGCGCCAAACAGATTCACCTGCTATCACAGGGCCTGTCGCGCAATCGCCTGCCACGTTGCACGGCGTGGTCGGGTCGGAGAAGATCGCGTTCTTCTCCGACCCGAAAGTTGTCGAGGCGCTGGCCCGCAACGGTGTGAAGATCGAGGTCGATCCGGCCGGTTCCCGTCAGATCGCCACCTCGGTCGATCTGAGCAAATACGATTTCGCTTTCCCGTCGAGCGGTCCCGCCGCCGAACGCATCCAGCGTGCCCGCAACATCACCGCGAAATACACGCCATTCTCCTCGCCGATGGCGATCGCGACTTTCCAGCCGATCGCGGATCTGCTGACCGCGGCGGGTGTCGTGCGTCCCGGTCCGGTCGCCACCTTCGACATGGCCCGCTACCTCGAGCTCGCCCGCACCGATACCCAGTGGGATTTCCTGCCGGGCAACACGGCCTATCCGGTGCGCAAGAACATCGTGGTGTCCACGACCGATCCGCGCAGCTCGAACTCCGCCGCCATGTACCTGGCCATCGCCAGTTACGTCGCCAATGACAACACCATCGTGCAGGGCCCCGCCGCCGAGCAGGCCGTACTGTCCTCGGTGTCGAAGCTGTTCGCCCGCCAGGGCTACACCGAGAACTCCAGTGAAGGCCCGTTCAAGGAGTACCTCTCCGCAGGCATGGGCCCGACCCCGCTGGTGCTGATCTATGAAGCTCAGTTTGTCGAGGCTGCGGCGCGCGGACAGGTCAAGCCGGGGATGGTGCTGACCTACCCGTCGCCGACGGTGCTGTCCAAACACACACTGGTGCCGCTCAACGCCGAAGGCGACCGAATCGGGCGGCTGTTGTCGACCGACCCGCAGCTGCAGCGGCTCGCCGCGGAACACGGCTTCCGCACCGGCGACACCGCCCCGTTCGCCAAAGTCACCGCGGACAACCACGTCCCGGTGCCCGCCGATCTGATCGACGTGATCGAGACGCCCACCTATGACACACTCGAGCACCTGCTCGACAGTGTCACACAGACCTACAATTGAAGCGTCGATCGCTGCTTCCACGGCGGCAATGGACGCCGTCGGTGGTCCCGCCCACCTTCCGATCCCGACCGGTGAGTAGCCGGATCGCGCTGATTCGAGTAGCACGACACTCGTTGCAGCGCGGTCGGTTCGCGGCATCCTGAGCCGAGGGGCTGGAGGGAAAGGAGCCTCCTCATGAATGGGACCCATACCCGCACGCTGAGGTTCACCGACGAGCACGACACCACAACCGTGGCGGGTACCAATGGCATGGTGGTGTTCGGCACCGGTATCGATTGCTATTTCTCGCATCGTCCAATGTTTGTGTCGCCATACGACATTCAGGTGGTGCTCGATGTAGAGCTGGATGAGCGCGGCCGCAGAGCTCTCGGCGCCGATCGGCGCATCGGGTTCGGCGGCGTCCACTGCTTCGATACGGAGGAATTCGCCGTCGCCGAGCTGGACCCGCGTCGGGAGCAGCCGCGGACGACGTTCCGCGGCACCCTGATTCGTGGTCACCGCGAGCGTGGCGGGGTGCCGATCGCAAAGGATGTGCTGGCGCAGGTACGAATGGTCGTGTCGTTCGCGCAGCTGGATCCGCACCCTCATCGTGGCGGTGAACTGCTCACCCACCTGTGTTTCGGGCGGGCCGGGCGGTTATATCTGGCGCATCGGATCGGGCGGCGGCCGAGTTTCGACCAGATTGTGGTGGCGCGGCTGATTCCCGGCACCGTGACCGACATGCTCGGTGTACCGCTGCCGGTCGACGTGCGAGACCTGGAGTTCGAGAACGCGCAGCCGATCATGCTCGGGCAGCGTGAGTTCACGGGGCAGCGGTTGCGGACCGGGGAGGTCGCGGTGGCGGCGTTCCATGCGACGGCCTCGGCCGAAGGCGCGGACGGGTTCCTCGCCGAGGTCGCCGTCGAACGGGAGATCTACCTGGAGGTAGCGGATTTGGCCTGAGGTCGGCCAGTGTCAATACGCCGCAGGTCGCGGTCATCGGCGCATCGGGTAAGGGGTGGAATCCGACCTCGGGGGGACGACCGTTCCAAGACGGGCGGCTACTTTCAGATCATGTCCGGAGCCACCGAATCGGTTCTGCCCGCCACCACGTCCGGTCGCCGGATCGCGGAAGTCGACATGCTTCGTGGGTTCGCGCTGTTCGGCATTCTGGTCACCAATGTCACTGTCGCCACCATGCTCTGGTCGGCGGGCGGCACCGAAGACGATCCGAAGCCGCGCTTCGACGGCGCCATCGACCACGTCATCGGTGGGCTGGTGGAAGCGTTGTTCTCGGGCCGGTTCTACCTGCTGTTCGCATTCCTGTTCGGCTATTCGTTCACACTGCAGGTCGCGGCGGCGCAACGGGCCGGCGCGTCGCCGAACAACCAGCTGCTGCGGCGCTGCGCCGCGCTGATGGCAATCGGGCTCGCCCACGTTTTCCTGCTGTGGATCGGCGACATCCTGACACTGTATGCGGTCCTGTGCCTGATTTTGATCCTGCTGCGTAAGCTGCCACCACGTACCGCCGTCATCACCGGCGCGATCCTCTACGCGGCGCGGTCTGTCTGGGCCTTTCTGCCCGGCTCGGCCGACGTGATCAGCGGCCTCGCAGAGGTATTCGACTTACCAGAGATTCACGAGGGGTTCACTGGAAGCTCGGCCGACACCTTTGCCACCCAAGTGTCGCTGGCACCGGGATTCCTGGTGCTGATCTGGTTCGCTCAGGGCATCACCAGTCTCGGCTTGTTCCTGATCGGCATGGCGGCAGGCCGACGCGAACTGTTCGAAGACCGAGATACGTTGCGCCGCTGGTCGCCTCGCGCGCTGTGGCTCGGTCTCGGTGTCGGCCTTCCGGTCTCGGCGGTGTCGTTCGCCGGCTCGATGGACTGGTGCCCGGTGCCGTCCTTCTGGGGCGGTGTGCAGGAACTGATCAACCCGCTGATGACCTTCGCCTACATCGCCGGGATCGTGCTGCTTGCGCAGTCGGCGCGCACCGCTCGCGTCATTGGATGGCTCGCGCCTGCAGGCCGAATGGCGGCGTCGAACTACATCGCGCAATCGGTGGTGTTGATGGCGGTCTACACCGGCTACGGTTTCGCGTTGGTCGACACCATCCCGCCCGCCGGGGTCATCGGCATCGCCCTACTGACCTACGCCACGCAGTTGGCAGTGAGCAGCTGGTGGCTGCGCACGCATTCCTACGGTCCCGTCGAGTGGTTGCTACGCGCGGCGACCTACCTGTCGATCCCGTCGTGGCGACGGGTACACACGCGGTCGCCACAATGAATGGGCGGCGTGACACACGTGGTTGTCATGGTCGTTCGACGATCTCCAAGTACCAATCGACGGTGCGGCTGCCGCTGCCGCTGCCGGTGACGTACTCGGCCTGCGTGATGTAGATTCCTGCCGCCGCAGTTGGCGTGCCCCAAGGGTTTCGGACTGGCCGCTGCTTGCGTTGCACCATTCGGTGGGGTGCCTGTCGTCAGGCCGAGCGCACCCAGTTGCACTCTTCCCGTGGGCGTGTCGTGATAGCTCACGATATCGGTCGGCATGTTGGTATCTGTTATCGAGTCCCTGTGCTGCCGACGCCGATGGGTTCGTTGCGTCATACGCGCTGCTGGGGCCGCCGGTGCCATTCACAGCCAAGGGTTCGTGCGACTTCAAGGCCGCCGATCCCCCATCATGCGCTTCCGCGAATCCGGAAGCGAGATCCTGCCCGGCGCGACGGGCGGTGGGCAGCAACAGGTTCGCTGAACCGGAATGGCGGCGTTGGCGTTGTCGGGTGAGGGGTCGATCCGGCCATCGCATGACGCCACCTCCACCGGCAGCGATGCTGTCGGTGGAGGTGCTGTCGTGACTCCGGCGATGGTGCGAGACCCCCGGATTTCCTTCCGAATCGAGCGGACCGTCAGTGCCAGTCGCTGATCTGGACATCGTGGGGATCCGGAGCGCCTTTCCCGGTTTCGATCAGCGACTTCAGGCTCATCAGAAACACCGCCCACTTGGTGCTGCAGTGGTGCATGAATTCCACCGGCTCCTTCCAGCCTTCGTGTTTGAAGAGAACGATGGTGTAGTCGTCGACCTGATCGAGGTCCCAGTTCACATGTGTGCCGATCCATTCTTCGGGTCCATCGACCACCTCCCACAACACGCGCTTGTCCGGGACGAGCTCGAGGACCTTCATGTCGAAGCCGCCGGCGCTGAACCGGAATTGGAGCACACCGCCGACGTCGTTGCCTTCACCTCGGGTGTTGGTCGCCCACCAGTCGGCAAGCCCCTCGGTGGTGGTCAAGGCCGCGTAGACCTCGGCCGGAGCCGATGTGATTCCAACCCTGTGCAGGATGTCCACCATTTTCGATTCCTCTTTCCAGTGCTGTTTCCCGTAGGATCTAAATGAATTCACGGCTATATGCCGCGCTGGTCTTTCTCGCGCTGAATCGCTTCGGCGATCCGCTTGATACGTCGGAGCCTGGCGTCCCACGCCGCTCCCACCGAGGACAGTTGTGCGACCGCACGAGCAAGTTGCGCCTCGTCCACTCGGTACCTCCTCTCTCGCCCGGCGGGCGTGGCGTACACCAAGCCGACGCGGTCGAGCACGCTGAGATGTTTCGCGATGGCCTGCCGTGTCACCGGTAGCCGCTCACTGAGGCTGGTAGCGGTGCCATCGCCGTCGGCCAGGAGCAGGTCGAGCATCCGCCGACGGGTCGGATCCCCGACCGCGGACCACAGGTCGTCGTCGACGGCGCTGATCACGGGGTCGACACCAGCCGCGCGAGGTACTCCCCGAGTCGGGGAACAAAGGTGTCCCAACCGACGCTGTGTTCGCGGTACTGCTCCTCCAATTTCGCGGCCTCCCAGCCCATCTCCCGGAACCCGGTCTCGGTGAGCCGAATCCTGGTCCCGGTGCCCGACGGGGTGAGCTCGAAGGTGACCAGCATCGAGTTGGCGGAGTCGTCGACCTTGCCCTCGGGATAGCACCAGCGGAACGAGAACAATCGAGGCGGCTCAGCGTTCACCACGGTGATCGGGACGACTTCCACCCTGTCACCCCAGACAAGCTCACCGACCGCGCCGGGAGTCGCTTCGATCTCGGCATCGTCGGTCCACCACTGCGAAATGTGCTCAGGGCTGCTGACGACCTCGAAGACCACCTCGGGCGAGGCGTCGACGTGGATCTCTCGTTCGATGCTGCCGTACTCCATACTCATCCCACTTCCTCTATGTGCAACGTTTGGTTGCGCATCACGCTAGTCGGCCATCGGTCATTGCGCAACCATTGGTTGCCTATTGTCGACGACCGGCACGAGGCCGATGCCGGCGGCCTGTCACCGCACCCAAGGCGCGCGGGCGCCGGTTCGGCGCGCTCGACCTGGCTATCGGCCAGATCTAGGACCGCATGGTCCAAGACTCCGGTGCGTGAAATCCTTAGTGAAGTTTGGATCTTCGCCACCAACGATGGCTCGCCGCCGGTCGACAGGATGATGACCGCCACTGACTGGGGGCAACAAACATCGTGACTACGGAGGGTCGTTGCCCTGGAGGGTGGGTGATCCCGAACAGATGCCACCGCCTGGTGTCGTCACGAACGAGCGTGTGGTCGTTGACGTACCACGCTTGCGGCCCTCCGGCCGAGCTGACCGGAGGCGGCTCGGCAGCGCTGACATACATTGAGATATGCCGCGATATAGCGGTACGTTAAACAGCGGGACGCGAAGTGGGTAGGCATATATGACCGGTTGTCACGGAAATCCAGGAGCCGCATGTTCGACAAGTCGTTCGGGCGGCGAGGTTTTCTTCGTGGTGCCGGCGCGTTGGGTGTCGCGGCATGGGCGCTGCCAGCGGCGGCGTGTGGTGACGACGACGATGATGCGCTGACGTTCTTCTTCCAGGCCAATCCGGAAGAGGTGAAGGGCCGGATGAAGATCATCGACGAATTTCAGCGTCGGCGTCCCGAGATCAGCGTGCGTACGGTGTTGTCCGGGCCCGATCCGATGCAGCAGATGTCGACGTTCTGCGCGGGCGGCAAGTGCCCGGATGTGCTGATGGCGTGGGAGTTGACCTATGCCGGGCTGGCGGACCGGGGGGTGCTGCTCGATCTGAACACCATGCTCGCTTCCGATCCGGCGTTCGCCGCAGAGCTGAAGACCGACAGCGTCGGCGCACTGTACGAAACGTTCCAGTTCGAGGGCGGACAGTATGCGTTCCCAGAGCAATGGTCGGGGAACTTCCTGTTCTACAACAAGAAGCTGTTCGCCGACGCCGGGCTGAAGCCGCCGCCGGCGCGGTGGGATCAGCCGTGGAACTTCGACGAGTTCCTCGCCGCCGCGCGGGCTCTGACCAAACGGGACCGATCCGGGAAGGTCACCCAGTGGGGTTTCGTCGATACCTGGGTGCCGTACTACTCGGCAGGGTTGTTCGGGATGAACAACGGCACGCCGTGGTCGACCCCGCGGATGAATCCCGCGCACATCAATTTCGACGACGACGCCTTCCTCGACGGTGTCCAGTTCTACGCGGACCTGTCCAACAAGCACAAGGTGGCGCCGACGCCGGCCGACAAACAATCCATGTCCACAATGGACATGTTCGCGCTGGGCAAGGCCGCCATGGCCATGGGGGGACACTGGCGCTACGGCACGTTCACCCACGCCGACGGTTTGGATCTCGACGTCACGGTGCTGCCCGCCGGTCCGAAAGGCCGAGGCGCCCATTCGAATATCGGAACGACCGGACTGGCCATCGCGGCGAGCAGCCCCCGAAAACAACAGGCGTGGGAGTTCGTGAAGTTCGTGACCGGGCCGGTCGGCCAAGCCCTCATCGGTGAGTCCGGCCTTTTCGTGCCGGTACTGAGGTCCGCGGTGAACTCGCCGGGATTCGCGAAAGCCCACGCCAGAGTAGGCAACCTCGCGGTGCTCACGGACGGTCCGGCCCAGTCGGGCTACCTGCCGGTCACCCCGGTATGGGAGGAAATCGACACACTGATGGACCGCAGCTTCGGGCCTGTGCTGCGCGGAACGAAGCCCGCGACCTCATTGAAGACCGGCCTGTCCCGCGATGTCGATGAGGTGCTGCGCAAACCATGACTCTGCTCGTGAAACCCATCACCGCGGAGCCCGCTCCGGCGGATTCGGCGGAGCGCCGCGCGCGGGCTCGGCGCCGCCGGCGGTGGGGGCTGGCGTTCATCGCACCGAACCTGGCGGCGATCGCGGTGTTCATGGCGTTCCCGCTCGGGTTCTCGCTGTATATGAGTGTGCAGAAATGGGACCTGTTCACGCCGCCACAGTTCGTCGGGCTGACGAACTTCCGCACCCTGCTGACGGCGGACCCGCTGTTCTTCATCGCGTTGCGTAATACGGTGATCTTCACCCTCGGAACACTCGTGCCGACAGTCGTGATCGGTCTGGTCGTGGCGGCCATGCTGAATCGAAAGATCAAAGGTATCGGCTTCTTCCGGACGATTCTGTTTCTGCCCCTGGCTGTTTCGTCGGCCGTCATGGCCGTGGTGTGGCAGTTCGTGTTCAACACCGATGGCGGGCTGCTCAACATCATGCTCGGCTGGATCGGGTTGGGTCCGGTTCCCTGGCTGGTCGACCCGAACTGGGCGATGGTCTCGCTGTGTCTGGTCAGTGTGTGGAAGAGCGTGCCGTTCGCCATCGTCGTCCTGCTGGCCGCGATGCAAGGTGTGCCGGAACCGCTGTACGAGGCGGCCAGAATCGACGGCGCCGGGGAGATACGGCGGTTCTTCTCCATCACAGTGCCGCTGATCCGCGGCGCGCTGTCGTTCGTGGTGGTCATCTCGGTCATCAACGCCTTCCAGGCATTCGACCAGGTGTACGTACTCACCGGCGGCCACGGCGGACCGGAGACCGGAACCTACGTTTTCGGAATCATGCTGTTCCAGCACGCCTTTGCGTTCCTGGACTTCGGCTATGCCTCTGCACTGGCCTGGGTGATGTTCGCGATCCTGCTCGTGCTCACGGTGCTGCAGTTGCGATTGTCGCGCAAGTACTCTCTGGAGGATTGATGGCTGGGTCGACCGAACGAAGGATCAAGCTCAGCGTCGTCCGCGGCGTCGCGCTCTATACCGCATTGATCGCGGCGGCTTGGTGTGCGTTGTTTCCGATCCTGTGGGCGTTGTCGGGCTCGGTGAAAAAGGAAGCCGAGGTCGGTGAGCCCGTTCTGCTTCCCGCGCATCCGCAATGGTCCAACTACGCGGACGTGTTCACGCTGATGCCGTTCTGGCGGATGTTGCTCAACACCGTGGTGTACGCCGGCGCCGTCACCGCCGGTCAGGTGTTCTTCTGTTCGCTGGCCGGATATGCGTTCGCCCGACTGCAGTTCACCGGCCGCGACACCCTGTTCGTCCTGTACCTCGCCACGCTGATGGTCCCGCTCACGGTCACCGTCATCCCGCAGTTCATCCTCATGAGAGCCTTCGGCTGGATGGATACGGCGTGGGCGATGATCGTTCCGGGCCTGTTCGGCAGCGCCTTCGGCACCTACCTCATGCGGCAGTTCTTCCGCACGCTGCCCAAGGATCTCGAGGAGGCTGCCGTCCTCGACGGGTGCTCGCCCTGGCAGATCTACGGCGGATCCTGCTACCCAACGCAAAACCCGCCGCCATGGTGCTCGCCGTACTCACCTGGGTCAACGTCTGGAACGACTTCCTGTGGCCCCTGGTGATGGTGCAACGCAAAAGCATCGGCACCCTCACTCTCGGCCTGGTATGGATGCAGGGCCAATACGTATCCAAATGGCCCGTGCTCATGGCCGCGGCGATGCTCATCCTGCTACCGCTGGTCATCGTCTACGCGATCGCCCAACGAGCCTTTCTTCGCGGCATCGCCACCACCGGACTCGGCGGACGATAAACCGCGCCAACCCTTCCAAAAATCTCCGGATCACCTTGCCCACAAGGCATTTCAAAGGAACAGGATATGTCCAACCACGTGCGTGCTCGACTCGCACTCTCCGTCGCCGCGCCCGCTCTCGCCATGGCAAGCCTTCTCGCCGGCGGTCCTCCCGATTCGACGGCTACCGACGTCCAAGGGCCATTCACCTGTCACGAAGGATTCTGCCGGGACTCCACCGGCTCGGGCGACGCGTTCTGGCCGTGGAGAATGCTCCTCCCCACCGGCAGCGCCGGATCCTCGTAACCACCACACCCGCCTGCTTTTTAGCCGCGGACCGAAGTTCGGGCCCTAGTTCGGCCGTTCGCATCGAGAAGTAATCATGCGCCGACGGCGTCCGGGCTGGTTTCGGGCAGCTTCTCCATGGCGGGGCAGACCGGGCCCTCCGAGGTGCCCTGCCAGCCGCCCGCGCCCATCAAGTGTCGTCATCACGGCACCTTCCCGCTGAACCTTGTTCAGCGAATCAGGCCGGAAACATCGTTAGATCCACAGTCCCAGCCGGACTGGTGACCGCCCGGGTCAGCGTCGAGCAGGAACAGGGTGTTGCGGCGGACAACCTGGAGGGGTTGGTCGCGGCTGTGGCGAGTGAACGCGAAAGGTAGTTCCTATCAGGGTAGCGAGTGCTCGTCGATCAACGTTTGGTACAGCGTGAATGCGGGTTTGGGGCGGTAGTCGTCGGTGGTGATACCCAGCTGGTTGGTGGGTTCGGGGGCTGCGGAGTCGGCGTCGCGTAGGCCGAACAGTTCGTAGTGGGTGATGTTGTGAACAGGCGCGGCGTCGATGATTGTTTCGAGCATCTGCTCGAGGCTGTCGGCTTGGTGGCGGGGGGAGCGGTCCGGTCCGGTGGGGCTGCCATTTTCGGCAATGTGCAGTGGTGCGAAATCCAGATGTGCTGTGGGGAGGCTGGTTTCGCGGAGGTGGCGGATGGCGCGTTCGGTGAGTTCGATGAGGTTGCCTGGTGTCCCCGCAGGGGCGACGGGGGAGAAGGCATCGGGGTAGAGGCCGAGGCCGACGTAATCGACGTGGTCGGCGAAGTCCGCGGCGGGGATCTTGGACAGGTGCTGCCAGAAGTCGGTGTCGCCGCCGAGCCATTCGGGCGGTTCGGCCACCGAGAATCCGAGTTCGACGTGGGTGTGGCCGAGGCGGTTCAGTGCGCGACGGGCGTGGGCCATACCGTGGGTGAGTGCGTCGAGAACCGCGGGTGAGCTGCCGTCGATCCAGGGGATGGGGAAATTGGGTTCGAGGGTGATCTGCAGGAATCGAGTGATCGCGCCGTAGCGGTGGATGGCGCGATCGATGAAGGCCAGCCAGCCCGGGATGTCGGCGTTGGTCGGCAGATAGCTGAGGACCAGATCGAGTTGGCGGCGCTGGTCCACGTACCACTCGTCGGGCAGGGTGAGACCGCGCAGCTCACGTTCCGGATCCACCACCGCGACGCGTTCCGGCTCCGGTTCGGCGCCAAGATAATGCAGGTACTCGCGGACGACGAACGGTTTGCCGGACTGCAGCGCGGCGACGAGCGTGTCGATCGCCGCGACATCGTCGGGGGCTCCGATGCTGGTGCCTACCTGGCTCGCGGCGTAGATGCCGAAGGTTAAACCTTTGTTGGCGCGCATACCGTCAACCCTAGGCCGAGACCGGCCCACCGCCGTTGCAGTGGGCCCGGCCGGTTCAGCTCGTGGCGCTGCGGGCACCCAGCAGCAGGTCGAGCAAAAGCTGTGTGAACGCCTCCGGTTCGTCGGTGAATCCGCTGTGACCGCCCGGGAATATCGTCAGCGGCAGACCGAGGTTTTCGGCGAGGGCAGCGGCCGGGCGGTGCGGCAGCTTCCCGCGGGTCAGCTCGCCCGCACCGAGGACGAGGCGGTCGGAAACGGTCGCGAGCGCGGCCTCGTCGGGCAGATACGAGGTGATCGGTCGCAGTTCGTGCGCCATCATTACTGGTCCGTTGGCCAAGAGCCGGCGAATCAACCCGGCCGGGCGGGGCGGAAGGTCGTCAGGGTTGGGGAAGCCCTTCATGGTGACGCCGACCCCTGCCGCGAACCGAGCGCCTGCCGCGGCGGGGCCTTTGGTGTGCAGCAGCCGGCAGACCTCCTCGATGAACGCGCGATGTGCGGCCGCGTCGGGGAGTATTCCGAAGATCGGGGGTTCGTGGGCGATGACGAGTCGAAGGCGTTCGGGGTGATTCGCGAGCAGATCGAGCGCGACGACCGCACCACCGCTGCCGCCGAAGACGTAGGCGTCTTCGCCTGTGGGAGTGAGATGTTCGAGTAGGCGGTAGACGTCGTCACTCATCACTTCGGCGGTCAGATCCCCGCGTTCCGGATCGTCGAGAGTGCTGTGTGAATAGCCGCGTGGGTCGATGGCGACGACGGTGAAATGCTCGGCGAGCGGCTCGGCGAGCTGGTCGAAGATGGCGGCGTCGCCGCCGCTGCCCGGCAGCATCAGCAGCAGCGGGCCACTGCCGCGGATCTCGTAGAAGAGGGTCGCACCGGGGACCTTGAATGTCTCGCTTCGCATTACTTCTACTCCTTGTTATCGGTCGACGGCCACTGTTCGAGTGCGATGTGCAGTGCGTCGATGATGCGGTCCCAGGAGGCCTCGGTCGGGCGCGAGTGCCCGAAGCCGCCGGTGGCTTCCAAGTTCGTGTAGCCGTGAAAGGTGCTGCGCAGCAGGCGAACCGCGTCGGTGAGGTCGGGTTCGGCGAGGCCGTAGGCGCGCAGCATCCGGTAGGTCAGGTCGATGGCACGGCGCAGGCCCGGCGAGGGGGTCGCCGCGGCGGGGTCTACCGGCATCTGGGTCGCCGCGTAGCGACCAGGGTGGGCGAGTGCATACCGACGCCAGGTGTTGGCGTAGGCGGCGAGCGCGTCGCGGCCCGCGAGACCGGCGACCGCCGCGGCGATCAGGGTCGTCTTCTCCTCGGCGGCCAGGATGGATACCCGGCAGCGCAGGTCCTTGATGTTCTTGATGTGCGAGTACAGGCTCGCGTCCTTGACATCGAACTTCCGTGCCAGTGCAGACACGGTGATGTTGTCGAAGCCGACCTCGTCGGCCAGCTCGGCCGCCGCGAGGACGATCTTGTCGGCTGTGAGACCGGCGCGTGGGGACATACCCATCTCCTTACCTAGGACTCCTAGGTTAAAACCTAATAGCCCTAGGCGCAAGTGGTTTTGTCCAGGGAATATCCACCCGACCGATGAGTTTTCGGGGCGGCCGTAGTCAATACATTTCAATACATTCACACGTAGGACTACTCCTCGAGGAGAACAGATGACCCAGACTCCGACCGTCCCTGCCACCACGGCCGCACTCGATGTACCCGGCGCCCGCCTGCATTACGAGCTGCGTGGCACGGGACCACTGGTCGTGCTGGTGGGTGCTCCCATGGATGCCTCGGCTTTCGCGCCGCTCGCGGATTTGCTCGCCACCGATCACACCGTCCTCACCACCGATCCGCGCGGCCACCAGGGCAGCGTGCTCGATGACCCGACGCAGGACTCGACCCCGGAATTACGGGCCGACGACCTCGCCCGCCTGATTGCCCACGTCGACGCGGGCCCGGCCGTGGTGTTCGGCTCCAGCGGCGGCGCAATCACCGCGCTGGCCCTTGCTCAAGCGCATCCCGATCTGGTCACTACGGTCGTGGCGCACGAACCACCACTGCTCGCGCTGCTCGACGACCGTGCGCAGCAGCATGCGAAAACCGACGATATGATCGCCACCTACCAGGCCGGCGACAGGTTGGGCGCCTGGCGGAAGTTCATGGCGCAGGCCAACATTCAGATGCCGGAGCCAGTGTTCCAGCAGGTCTTCGGTGGGGAGCGCGAGCCGCGACAGCGGGCCAGCGAGAGTTACTGGTTCGCGCACGAGCTCCGCCCGGGCATTTCATGGGAACCCGATAGGTCGTCGCTGCGCACGATGGCCGCACGCATTGTGCTCGGTCTCGGCGTCGACTCGACCGGACAGTTGTGCGAGCGCACGGTACGGGCGCTGGGGGAAGCAATTGGCGTAGAACCGACGTTGTTCCCTGGTGGCCATACCGGTTTCGTGGAGGACCCGGCTGCCTTCGCCCCCCGGTTGCGCGAAGTGCTGCGGGCGTAATTACTTGGCGGACGGCGAAATAGGTGTGGCCGGGTCGGCGCATAGAGGCCGGCTCCGACCCGGCCGGTGGCCGTGGGTGGGTACGTTACTGTCCCGCAATACCCACCCAGGCGACCTAGGTCGGACCGCGAATGATGGAGTCGACGTTTTGCTGCACGACCACCGCGTCGGCCACGCGCGAGTTCTCCGGGCCACCCACTGGCCGATATCTCAGGTACCCGGTGCCATCACACGCCTCGGAGTGCGCGGGAACCCCGGACGGTAGCGGAAATCGAAAACTGACATACGACACCGCGACGCCGTCACGGGTCGCCAGCTGCTGCTCTTGTCGATCGGACGCCACCGTCACCGGCGGTTCGTCGGCCGCCACCCGCGGTACCCGGCTGGAGCGCTTCGGCCGCCACCATGCTCAGCGCAGCCATCGCCGCCCAACCGCTCCGGTTCGCACCGAGATTCCGGGACCGACCCGCCGACCGACCGTCATGCCGCACCGCATATTTCACGCACAGTGACGTTTCCGCCCGGTGGCCCAGGTCACTGGGCTATTTGTCCAGGAGGTATCACTATTGTTCATGCATCTCGCCAATGGACACGCCGACGAGACAAAGGCTCGAGACAGCCGACCGCTGCGATCGTCGCACGCGCGGCCACCCCCGCAGCTGTCGCGCAGAAATCGCAGCCCTGGGATTCTTTGTGGGGCCGCCGATTTCGTGCAGAAGTGGGGCTTCGTCCGGGACGGCACCCCACTCACCAGCGAGTTACTCCGCCGAATCCAGGTAGACCGGCAGCTGTGCATGTCCGTTGGAGATGAAGCTGCCTACCGGCGCTAGTTCTCTTGGGTCCACAGCGAAGCGCAGGTCGGGGAAGCGTTTGAACAGCGCAGGCAGCGCGATCGCGGCCTCCATGCGGGCGAGGGGAGCGCCGATGCAATGGTGAGCGCCGTGGCCGAAGGCTACGTGCTGGTCCTTGGTCACGCGGTGCACGTCGAACTCGTCGGCAGTCGCGCCGTGCACCTTCGGGTCACGGCTCGCGCCTGCGTATGAGGCGAGGATCGCGTCGCCCTTGGGGATGCGGATGCCGTCGATGTCGATGTCGTCGACGGCATAACGCAGTGGCAGATGGGCGACGGGCGCTTCATAGCGCAGCGTCTCCTCCACCAGATCCGACCAGGGCACTCGGCCCTCGACCACATCAGCGCGCTGACCAGGATGCGACAGCAGTGCGAAGATCGCCTGATCGAGCAGGTTGACTGTGGTCTCGTGTCCGGCGTTGATGACCAGCATCAGCGTGTCGACGAGTTCCTTCTCGGTCAGCTGTGAGCCGTCGTCCTCGGCACGGGTGGCGATCAACACGCTGGTGATGTCTTCGCCGGGCGTTTGGCGCCGGTAGGCCACCAGTTCGCTGATGAGCTGGTACATCTCGAGGTAGTTGGCCTGAGCCTGCGCGGGTGTGAACGAGGTGTCGAAGAACCCGTCGACGCACTTGTGGATGCTGGCGCCGAGATGGTCCGGTACACCCATCAGCTCGCTGATGACCTGGATCGGCACCGGATAGGCGAATCGCGCACGCAGATCGACGGACTCGCCACGCGGTGTCGCCGCGAGCTGTGCCACCAGATTCTCGGTGATCTCCTCGATCCGTGGCCGCAGTGCCGCAGTCCGACGATGTGTGAATGCCGGCGCGACCAACTTCCGCAGCCGCCGATGCTCGCTGCCGTATGCAGTGAACATATTCTCCGCCGCCACCCACGGCTGCAACGGCCACGCCTCGGTGATCTCGCCGTTCATGTACGCCGTCCAGTGCTGCCGCGGGTCCTTCGATACCCGCGGGTCGGCAAGCAGGCTACGGAGCACCACAGCGTCGGTCACCGACCACGCAGGCACTCCGCCGGGCAACTCCACCAGCGCCACCGGCCCGCGCGCGCGGATCCGGGCGGACTCGCCTTGGATGTCGAGACCGGCTGTGTCCAGGACTATCGGTTCATGCTCCATCAGACGCTCCTTACACCAGGTTCAACGGAGGGGACTTGGGGAACACGACCGGCAGTGCGGCCATCGCCCGGTGGAAAGGACCCGGCCGCCAGAGCAATTCGTCCTGCGGCACGGCCAGTTGCATCTCAGGAAGGGCGTCGAGCAGCTGATCGATAGCGTCCTGCACGACCATGTAGGCCACCGACTTTGCCGGACACGCATGCGGCCCAGCACTCCACGCCAGATGCGAGCGATTGCCAGTGCGGTCACCACCGCGGATCTCGGGGTCGTTGTTGCAGCCCGCAAGGCTGATGAGGACCGGCTGATGTGCTGGCAGCCAGGTGTTTTCGATGAGGATCGGCTGCTTCGGGTAACTCATGCAGAAGTTCGCCATCGGAGGGTCGTTGAAGAGCACCTCATCGAGCGCGTCGCGAGTCGATAGGCTCCCGCCGAGGACCTCGCCGCCGAACCGGTCGTCGGTGAGCATCAGCAGCAGGGTATTGGTGATCAGATTCTGCTGCGGCTCGATACCGGCGCCGTAGAAGCTGATCAGCTGGGAGAGCATTTCGGTGTCGTCGAGTTCGGCGGGGTGGTGCGCGAGCCGCGAGGTGACATCGTCCCCGGGCTCGGCGCGGCGCAGCTGGATCAGCTCCATCAGCGCCTCGCTGAGCGTCTGCATGCCCCAAGCGGCGTTGACCGTGTCGAAGAGTGCGGCCATTCCGGTCGCGACCCGCTGTCCGAGCTCCGTCGAGCAGCCGACCAACTGGTTGAGCAGCTCGAAGACCAGCGGCAACGCGTACTGTGACACCAGATCGGCCGAACCGGCCTCGCAAAAAGTATTGATCAGTGGAACGGCGACCTTTTCGACCGTGGAATGTAGAGCGTGTAGGTCGATTCCGTCGATGCTCGCGGTGTAGGCCTGACGATAGCGCGCGTGCGCGGCTCCGCTGTTGCGTAGCGCGTTCGGATACCACTCCATCATCGGCTTGATGGGGGAGTCGTCGGGCACGTGCTGCTGCCAGGTCCGCGGGTCGGCCGGAAAATGGTCCGGGTCGTTGAGGATTCGCAGTGCGGTGTTGTAACCGATCACCAAGGTGGCCGGCACATCCGGGGCCAGCTCCATCGGCACCATCGAACCGTACTGCCTGCGCATCTCGCGGTAGGCGTGGTGCGGGTCGGCGGCGAATTCCGGAGTGTGCAGCGAGACACGGGGACCATCGGTACGGATCGGTGAGCCGTGCGCGACGGGGCAGGTTCCGTTCGTGGTTGCGTTGGGCGCGGCCGACAACGGCGAGTGCGGCTTGGTCATAGGCGTGACTCCAGACGATGGATCAAAAACTCGACGAAATCGGTGAATGCGGGCATGCGCCTCGGTCACGTGTGTCGAGAGAGGTCAGGGGTTCGCCGGGGTTTCGACGGCATGCTGCGCGCTTCGATCATCGACGTACAGCCTCCCGCCACATCGCTTCGTTCAGCCTTCCTCGCAGTTGCCGACCATCGTGACCCCGGCAAAGAGATCAGTGCCGAGGACCGGAGTTCTGGCGAGGCCAACCGCAGTCTCACCATCGTCGTCTCACAGTCCCTGCAGGACAGATGATTTCGACAATCACCGACCGAACAAAGCAAGCCCTTCCAGTCGTCCGAAACTCGACGACTGGCCCACATTAGCAGTAAGACCGTCAGGTTTGTCTCGACGCCGCAACAGTACGGGCCATCGATCCGGGCGCGCACGGCCCGGCAAATATGCTGGGCTGCTATCGATCACATCCGGTTTGCCGTGGCCGCCGGGGCGTGGCGACGTACACGACGAGTCGTGATGGCAGGCTGGGGGCATGGTGATGGACGAATGAGTCGTGGTGTGTTGGTGACGGGTGCGTCGCGGGGGATCGGACGGGCCATCGCGCACGCGTTTGCCGAAAACGGCGACCGAGTGGCGGTGCACTACGCGACCGGCAAGGACGATGCCGAGGAGACGTTGCGAGGGCTGCCGGGAACGGGACATGTGCTCGTGGGCGGGGACGTCGGGTCACCGGAGGAGGCCGAGGCGATCGTCGCCGCGGCCGTCGCGGGGCTGGGCACCGTGCATGTTCTGGTCAACAATGCGGCGGTGAACATCCCGCATCCGTTGGCGGAGACCAGCTATGCGGACTGGCAGCAGGCATGGCGCGCGACCATGGATGTCAACGTGTTCGGCACCGCCAACGTCTCCTACTGCGCGGCCCGGCACATGATCGACCGCGGTGTCGCGGGCCGCATCGTGAATATCGGCTCCCGGGGCGCGTTCCGCGGCGAACCCGATTACCCCGCATACGGCGCGAGCAAGGCGGGCGTGCACGCTCTCGGTCAATCGCTGGCGGTCTATCTCGCTCCCTACGGCATCGCGGTCGCCTCGGTCGCGCCCGGTTTCGTGGCGACCGAACGTGTCGTGCACCGCGTCACCGACGAAGTCCGAGCTCAGAGCCCTTTCGACCGGGTCGCCGAGCCGGAGGAAATCGCCTCGGCGGTGCGGTATCTCGCCTCGGCGGAAGCGACCTGGACCTCGGGCGCGGTGTTGAATGTCAACGGAGCTTCGTATCTGCACTGACGTTCCCGCGTGCGAACTGCCCCGAACACGGCAGTACCGCCGCACTTTCTTGCGTGTGCGGCGGTACCGGTCGGTGCGTGACTAGTGAACGAAGGTCGCCGCGCGTTCGGCGATGTCCAGCATCGACTGGGGCAGGATGCCGAGCAGAATGGTTGCTCCTGCGGTGAAGGTGACGACCGCGGTGGTCAGGAAGGGGGTGATCACCGCAGGGGCGGCTTCGGGCGGGTCGGTGAAGAACATCAGCACGATGACGCGGATGTAGAAGAAGGCCGCGATCGCGCTGGAGATCACACCGACGAGGACGAGAGGCGTGGCCCCGCCGGCGGCCGCCGCTTGGAAGACGGCGAACTTACTGACGAAGCCGCTGGTCAGGGGCAGGCCCGCGAAGGAGAGCAGGAAGAGCGCGAACACCGTTGCCAGGGCCGGGGAGCGGCGGCCGAGGCCGGCCCACTGCGACATGGCGGTGGCTTCCGTACCGGAGCTGTCCCGAACCAGGCTGACGACGGCGAAGGCGCCGACGGTGCCGACGCCGTAGGCCAGCAGGTAGAACAGGATGGCGGCGACACCGGCATTGGTGCCGGGGATCAGGCCGATGAGAATGAAACCGGCGTGCGCAACCGAGGAGTACGCGAGCATGCGCTTCACATCGGTCTGGGTGATCGCCATGACCGCGCCGATGAGCATGGTGGCGATGGCGATGGCGGCGAGCACCGGCCGCCAGTCGTCGCGCAGGCCGGGCACCGCGACCTGGAGCAGGCGCAGCAGCGCGCCGACCGCGGCGATCTTCGTTGCGGCGGCCATGAATCCGGTGATCGGCGTCGGCGCGCCCTGGTACACATCGGGCACCCAGGACTGGAACGGCACCGCGCCGATCTTGAACAGCAGGCCGACCGCGAGCAGGCCGACACCGAGCATGGCGAGGGTGGTGTTCTCCGGATGCTGCGCTATCGCATCCGCGATACCGCCGAGCCGGACGGTGCCCGCCTGGCCATAGAGCAGGGCGACACCGTAGAGGAAGAACGCCGACGAGAACGCCCCGAGCAGAAAGTATTTGAGCGACGCTTCCTGGGAGAGCAGCCGCTTGCGACGGGCGAGCCCGCACAGCAGATACAACGGCAGCGACAGTACCTCGAGCGCGACGAACATGGTGAGCAGATCGTTCGACGCCGGGAAGAGCAGCAGTCCACCGATCGCGAGCATGGTCAGTGGGAACACCTCGGTCGTCGCGACACCCGCTCGGATGGCGGCCATCTCGCCCGCGCCTCCCGGCACCGCG
The DNA here is from genome assembly GCF_036046055.1 of Nocardia sp. NBC_00403. Taxonomy (NCBI): domain Bacteria; kingdom Bacillati; phylum Actinomycetota; class Actinomycetes; order Mycobacteriales; family Nocardiaceae; genus Nocardia; species Nocardia sp. NBC_00403. Next base: position 6,264,400 of record NZ_CP107939.1, on the reverse strand, counting down.
GAGGCTTGCGGCGTGAACGCGTCCAAGCTGCGTCCGACGGTGGCCGCCGCCAGACTCCAGGTGCCGGGACCGGAACGTCCTTCGGCGCGCGGCTGCGCGTCACGCTCGGCGATGAGCAGCAGCGCCAGGATCGAGACCACCAGGATCGTGCCCTGCAGGAACAGTGTGACGCCGTCGATCGACACCGCACCGACCATCGCGGTGGCATTGGTGCCCGAGAGGCGTACGACGGCAACCAGAGCCGCCAGCAGACCGGCGAGCCCGAGCACCACCTGCGTCGCATACCGATACGGTCGGGGCAGGAACGCTTCGACCAGCACCCCGACCACCGCGACACCGAAAACGATGAGCATCGGCGAGAGCTTGCTGTACTCGATGCTCGGTGCGGGGACCGTGGCGGCGAGCACAGTTCCGTATTCGTAGGAAGTCACTTATGCCGTCCTTGATACGTAGAACATGGTGGCGACCTGCCTGGCGGCACCGAAGTGCGCGCCACAGCCGGTACTGAGGCGGTCCGGTCGACGCTCGGCGGCGCTCACTTGTGCGCACCTCCGGTATGCCCGGTCGCCCCCGCTTCGGGCAGCGACGGCACCGACGGTGCGGGGTCGTGGCGGCCGATCGTGGTCAGCGTCTGTCCGACCGCCGGATTGATGAAGTCCAGCAGCGGTTTCGGGTAGACGCCGAGGAACAGCAGCGCGGCGATCAGTGGTACCACCACAGCGAGTTCGCGGGGCACCAGATCGTAGAGGCGCTCGTTGCCTTCCTTCACCGGGCCGGTCATCATGCGCTGGTAGAGCCACAGCACATACAGCGCGGCGAGCACGAGTGCGCCGGTCGCGATGACGGCGGCGACCTGGTAGCGGCTGAACGTGCCGGCCAGGACCAGGAATTCGCTGACGAACGGGGCGAGACCGGGCAGCGACAGCGTGGCGAGACCGGCGATGAAGAAGGTGCCCGCGAGCACCGGCGCGACTTTCTGCACCCCGCCGAATTCGGCGATGACCCGGGTACCCCTGCGCGACACCAGGAATCCGGCGATCAGGAACAGCGCGGCGGTCGAAATGCCGTGGTTGACCATGTAGAGTGTCGCCCCGGTCTGTCCCTGGCTCGTCATCGCGAAGATGCCGAGGATGATGAATCCGAAGTGCGAGATCGAGGTGTAAGCGATCAGCCGCATCACGTCGGTCTGGCCGACGGCCAGTAGCGCGCCGTAGATGATGCCGATGACCGCGAGGGTGATCACCAGTGGCGCGTAGGTGCCCGAGGCATCCGGGAACAGCATCAGGCAGTAGCGCAGCATGCCGAAGGTGCCGACCTTGTCGACTACCGCCATCATCAGCACCGCACTCGACGGCGTCGCCGCGACCGCCGCATCGGGCAGCCAGGTGTGCAGCGGCCACAGCGGGGCCTTCACCGCGAACGCGAACATGAACCCGAGGAACAGGGCGTTGAGCACGGCGGGACCGGCGCCGAGCTGTCCGGCGTTGGCCGCGGTGACCACCGTACGGAAGTCGAAGGTGCCCGCCGAGCCCGCCCCGAGCCCTTCCCGCGCGGTGAGCACATACAACCCGATCACCGCCGCCAGCATGATCAGCCCACCGAACAGGTTGTAGAGCAGGAACTTCACCGCCGCCCGCGACCGCTGCTGGCGCAGCTGCACATCCGCACTGCGCGGTCCGAAGCCGCCGACGAGGAAGTACATCGGGATGAGCATGGCCTCGAAGAACACGTAGAACAGCAGGATGTCGAGCGAGACGAAGGAGATCAACACCATCGCTTCGACCATCAGGCTGAGTGCGACGTAGGTGTGCACGACGCGGCGGCCGCTGCCGACCTCGCGCTCGTCGTTCCAGCCCGCGAGAATCAGCAATGGCACCAGCGCCGCAGTGAGCAGTACGAGTACCAGCGCGATCCCGTCCAGGCCCAGGGTGTATCCGGCGCCGAAGGCCGGAATCCACTCGTGGTCTTCGACGAACTGATATTGCGCCCCACCGGGATCGAAGCGCACCGCCAAGATGATGCCGACCACCAGCACCGCGATCGAGACGCACAGGGCCAGGCAGCGCGCCAGCGTGCGTTGGGCGGCGGGCAGCACGAGCACCGCAACAGAGCCGACCGCGGGCAACGCCCACAGCAAGGTCAACCAGGGAAAATCGGTCACCAGATCCTCACCGCCAGCAGGGCGGCGGCCACCAGGGCCGCGCCGGTGAACATGGACAGGGCATAGGAGCGTACGAATCCGGACTGGACGCGCCGGATGCGGCCGGAAAGGCCGCCGATCAGTGCGGCAGTGCCGTTGACGATTCCGTCGATGCCGCGGCTGTCGAGGAAGACCAGGACCCGGGTCAGGTAGGCGCCCGGCCGCATGAATACGCCTTCGTTGAATGCGTCGCCGTAGAGATCCTTGCGAGCGGCGACGGTCAGCGTGCTCACCGATTCCGGTGCGGTTTCGGGGATCTCACGCTGGGCGTACTGGTAGTAGGCGAACACGACGCCCACGGCGACGACGATCAGCGCGAATGCGGTGATGACAGCGGCGGGAACCGCCTCTTCACCGTGGTGTGCTCCGACAACGGGTTCCAGCCAGTTCTGCAGCGACGATCCGAGGACGAACAGCCCGCCCGCGGCAACCGATCCGACGGCAAGCAGGATCATCGGTCCCGTCATCACCGCGGGTGACTCGTGCGGATGAGTGTCGGGTTTCCAGCGGCGTTCGCCGAAGAAGGTCATCAGCATCACCCGCGTCATATAGAACGCGGTCAGTCCGGCGCCGAGCAGCGTCACTGCGCCGAGCGCCAAACCGCTGGCACCGCCCTGGTTGAACGCCGCCTCGATAATGCGGTCCTTGGAGAAGAACCCGGCGAACGGCGGCACCCCGATGATGGCGAGATAGCCGATCCCGAAGGTGATGTAGGTGACCGGCAGCAGCGTGCGCAGTCCGCCGTAGCGGCGCATGTCGGTCTCATCGTCCATTGCGTGCATCACCGAACCCGCACCGAGGAACAGTCCGGCCTTGAAGAAGCCGTGGGTGAGCAGATGCATGATGGCGACCGCGTAGCCGGCCGGACCGAGCCCGGCGGCCAGCACCATATAGCCGATCTGGCTCATAGTGGAGGCGGCGAGTGCCTTCTTGATGTCGTCTTTCGCGCAACCGACGATCGCACCGAACAACAGCGTCACCGCGCCGACGAGCACCACCCCGAGCCGGGCATTGGGTGCCAGGTCGAAGATCGGGCCGGACCGAGCGATGAGATACACGCCCGCGGTGACCATGGTTGCCGCGTGGATGAGCGCCGACACGGGGGTCGGGCCCTCCATCGCGTCACCGAGCCAGGACTGCAGCGGCACCTGCGCGGACTTGCCACACGCGGCGAGCAGCAGCAGCAATCCGATCGCCGTGAGCTTTCCCTCGCTGGCGGCGGACGCTGCGCCGAACACGTCGGTGAAGTTGATCGACCCGAAGGTGGTGAACATGGCGAACATGGCGATCGCCAGGCCCATGTCGCCGACTCGGTTGACCACAAAAGCTTTCTTGGCCGCTGTTGCGGCGGACGGCTTTTCGTGCCAGAAGCCGATCAGCAGGTAGGACGCGAGGCCGACGCCTTCCCAGCCGAGATAGAGCACGAGATAGTTGTTCGCCAGCACCAGCAGCAGCATCGCCGCGAGGAACAGGTTGAGATAGGCGAAGAACCGTCGTCGCGCCGGATCGTGGCTCATATAGCCGATGGAGTAGATGTGGATCAGCGATCCGACTCCGGTGATCAGCAGTGCGAAACAGATGGACAGCTGGTCCAATTGGAGGCCGAAATCGACCTCGAGTCCCGGCACCGGCACCCAGCTGAACAGGTCCTGGTGAATGGCTCGTTCGGCATTATCGCGGTCGAGCATGCTGAAGAATGCCATCCCGGCGACCACGAACGACGCGAGCGCCGCGACGGTGCCGAGCAGGTGACCCCACTTGTCGGTGTACTTCCCGCCGAGCAGCAGGATGACGGCGCCTGCCAGCGGCAGCGCGGGCAGCAGTCCGAGAGTTGTTGTCCCGTCCATGTCAGAACTTCAGCAGGTTGGCGTCGTCGACCGAGGTCGAGCGGCGGGCGCGGAAGATGGTCATGATGATGGCCAGACCGACGACGACCTCGGCCGCGGCGACCACCATGGTGAAGAACGCGAACACCTGGCCATCCAGATTTGCATGCAGCCTGGCGAAGGTGACGAAGGCGAGATTCACCGCGTTGAGCATCAACTCGATACACATGAACACGACGATGGCGTTGCGCCGCAGTAGGACTCCCGCGGCGCCGATCGTGAACAACAGCGCGGACAGGAACAGGTAGTTCTGGGGGTTCACCGTATGCCTTCCTCGTCAGCTCTGTGGGGAATCGTCGGCGGGCGCGTGGTTTTCGGCCCCGTCGGGTGTGCTCGTCGAGCCGACCGAGATGACGGCCGCTTCGGTGAGCGCCCTGGTGCGGCGGTGCCGCAGGATGGTGCTGACCGACAATTCCTCGAAGGACCCGTCCGGCAGTCTGGCCGGGATGTCGACCGCGTTGTGCCTGGCATAGACGCCGGGGGTGGGCAGTGGGGTGGCGCGGCGCGTGGGATACAGCGGGTCACCTTTGCTGCGGAACCGGCGCTGCGACATTTCGCGCTGGCCGAGCCGCTGGCCGAACTGCTCGCGGTGCGCGAGCACCATCGCGCCGATGGTGGCGGCGATGAGCAGTGCACCGGTGAGCTCGAAGGCCCACACGTAGCGGATGAAGATCAGCTCGGCGAGCTCGCCGATCACGTCACGGCCTGCGAATCCGGTGGCCGGGTAGGTGATTCCGGAGTTGCGGATGCCGCTGGCGATGCCGCTGATCAGCAGCAGGCCGAAACCGAGGCCGACCGCGGCGGCGGAAAGCCGTTGCCCGCGAATGGTTTCCCGCAGCGACTCGGCGGAATCGACGCCGACCAGCATGAGCACGAACAGGAACAGCATCATCACCGCGCCGGTGTAGACGACGATCTGTACCACGCCGAGGAACAGGGCGTCCTGGGCAATGTACATGACCGCGAGCGCGATCATCGTCGAGGCGAGGCACATCGCCGAGTGCACAGCCTTGGGTGCGAAGACCATGCCGAGCGCGCCGATCACGGCCAGCGGGGCGAGGATCCAGAAACTGACGGCCTCACCGGTGGAGGCTCGGGTCAGTGGCTCGGCGGCCAGGATCAATGCGTTCACAGCGCGCCTCCTTCCGCGCCCGCGGCGGCGGGCAGCCTCGGGTGAGTGGGTTCCGCCTCGGCGGCGCCACTCGGCACGTTGCCCCGGTAGTAGTCGCCTTCGTCGGTGCCGGGATACATGGCATGCGGTGGCGCGGTCATGCCCGGCTGCAGTGGGGCGAGCAGCTGGTCTTTCTCGTAGATCAGATCGGCGCGATTGTCGTCGGTCATCTCGTATTCGTTGGTCATCGTCAGCGCCCGTGTCGGGCACGCTTCGATGCACAGACCGCAGCCGATGCAGCGCAGGTAGTTGATCTGATAGACCTGGCCGTAGCGCTCACCCGGCGAGAAGCGCTGCTCCTCGGTGTTGTCCGCGCCCTCGACGTAGATGGCGTCGGCGGGACAGGCCCAGGCGCACAGTTCGCAGCCGATGCACTTCTCGAGTCCGTCCGGATGCCGGTTGAGCTGGTGGCGACCGTGATAGCGCGGCGCGGTCGGTACCTTCTGTTCCGGGTAGAACTCGGTGTTGGCCTTCTTGAACATGGTCGATGCGGTGACGACGAATCCGGCAAGCGGAGCGAACAGGCCGGGTTTCGGCATGGGATGCGCCAGCGCGGGGTCGGGCATCGGCGGTGTCGGGAAACCGAGGAACACCGTCGACCCGCTCGCACCGGATACCTCGTGACTCGGTTCCGCCACCGGCGGCGGCATGCCGTCGGCGCGTCCGGCCCGCAGGAACATGCCCACCATCAGCACGGAGATGATCAACCCGCCGATGACCAACGCGGGTGTCTGAACGTGATAGCCCTCGGCCTCCAACACTCGAGCGGTGGCCACCAGCATCACCCACAGCAGCGACGCCGGAATGAGCAGCTTCCAGCCGAGGTTCATGAACTGGTCGTAGCGCAGCCGCGGCAGTGTGCCGCGCAGCCAGATGAACACGAACAGGAACGTCCACACCTTGAGGGTGAACCACAGCACGGGCCACCAGCCGGAATTGGCCCCGTCCCACATGTTCAGCGGCCACGGTGCGCGCCAGCCGCCGAGGAACAGCGTGGTCGCCAGTGCGGAAACCGTTGCCATATTGATGTATTCGGCGAGCATGAACATCGCGAACTTGAGCGAGGAGTACTCGGTGTGGAAGCCACCGACGAGCTCACCCTCGGCCTCGGGCAGGTCGAACGGCGCCCGGTTGGTTTCGCCGACCATCGAGACGCAATAGATCAGGAACGACGGCAGCAGTAGGAAGACGTACCAGGTGCCCTCCTGTGCCTTGACGATGCCCGAGGTGGCCATGGTGCCGCCGAGCAGGAACACCGTCGCGAAGCACAGCGCCATCGCGATCTCGTAGGAGATCACCTGCGCGGTCGAGCGCAGGCCGCCGAGCAGCGGGTAGGTGGAGCCGGACGACCACCCGGCGAGCACGATGCCGTAGACGCCGATCGAGGTGATCGCGAGGATGTAGAGCACGGCGACCGGCATATCGGTCAGCTGCAGCGCGGTGCGATGTCCCAGGATCGACACCTCCGGCCCGAACGGGATCACCGCGAACGCCATCACGGCAGGGATCACCGAAATGATCGGCGCCATGATGAAGATCGGCTTGTCCACGATCGTCGGGATGATGTCTTCCTTGAGCGCCATCTTCACGCCGTCGGCGATGGCCTGCAGTGTGCCCTTGGGGCCGACCCGGTTCGGGCCGACCCGCATCTGCATCCAGGCCACGATCTTTCGTTCCAGATACACCGCCATCAACGGGGTGAGCAGCAGGAAGCCGAAGATCGCGAGGGATTTTGCGAGCACAAGCCACAGCGGGTCGTGACCGAAGAGGGTGAACGCGTCGGGCCCGTAGGCGGCAGCGTGCGTAACCACGGAGGGCCCCGCGGGCGTCGCGACGAGCAGAGCCAGATCACTCATGACGGTGTTCCTTCATCCTCTCGTCCGCACGTCGCAGATGAACCACGCCGCCCGGTTGGGTGGCGAGTTGTTCGAAGACCGAACTTCCCGGCGAATTCAGCGGCAGCCAGACCACCCGGTCGGGCAGGTCGGTGATCATCAGCGGCAGCGTGATGGTGCCGCGCTCGGTGACGACGCTGATCGGATCGTCTTCGGCGGCACCGATTTCGGCGGCTGTTGCCTGCGAGAGTCGCACCACCGGCGGGCGTGCGATACCTGCCAGGTTCGGCTCCCCGTCCTGCATCCGGCCCTGGTCCAACAGCATTCGCCAGCCTGCGAGGACAGCGGTGCCCGGTTGGGGCTGGGTGACCGGGTGCGCACGATGCGCGGGTGGCGCGACGGGCGTGCCGTCCCACGCGCCGAGTTCGGCGAGTTCGGCACGGGCCGCATTGGTATCGGGCAGTCCGAGCGGCACTTGCATCTCATCCGCGATCGCCTGGATGACGCGCTGATCCGACAGGGGAGTCGCCGCTCGCCGCACGGCGGAGTCGTGCAGCGCGGCGTCGAACTGCCGCGCGCGGCCCTCCCAGGTGCGGAAGGTGCCGGACTTCTCCATCGCCGAAGCCACGGGGAACACCACATCGGCGCGGTCGGTGATGGCACTGTGACGCAATTCCAGGCTGACCACGAAGCGGGCGGCGTCGACGGCGGCGAGCGCGGCCTGCGGGTCCGGCAGATCGGCGAGATCGACGCCGCCGATGACGAGAGCGCCGAGGGTGGCGGCGGCCTCCAGGATGGCGGCGGTGTCACGGCCGACGGTCACCGGCAGGTCGGGCACGTTCCAGAGGGCCCGAACCTGTTGGCGGGCACGAGGATCCACGACGGGCCTGCCGCCCGGGAGCAGGCCGGGCAGTGCGCCCGCCTCCACCGCGCCGCGTTCGCCCGCCCGCCGCGGCACCCAGGCCAGGGCGGCGCCGGTCTCGTCGGCGAGCCGGACCGCCGCCGAGAGCGCGCCGGGGATTCCGGCGAGCCGCTCGCCGACCATGATCACCGCGCCCGATCGGCGCAGCAGCCGCGACGCCTCGATCAGCTGTGCGGAATAGATTTCCGCGGTGGCGATTTCACCGGTGCGCAGCGTGTCGAGCAGGTGCGGCTCGGCACCGGGCATCGCCTGCAGCAGGGTGCCGGACATGCGGTCGAGGCCACGCGAGGCGTAGGCGGCCAACGAGTAGACCGGCAGTCCGTGCTTGCGTGCGGCCTTGCGCAGCCGCAGATAGACGATCGGTGATTCCTCCTCCGGCTCGAAACCGGCGAGCAGGACGATCGGCGCCTTTTCCAGGCTGTCGTAGTCGACAGTGACACCCTGCCCGGCGATGCGGGCGGCAAGGAAATCGGCCTCTTCGACCGAGTGCACCCGGCTACGGAAGTCGATGTCGTTGGTGCCGAGGGCAACTCGCGCGAATTTAGCGTAGGCGTAGGCGTCTTCTTCGGTGATGCGGCCGCCGATCAGCACACCCGCGCTGCCGTGCGCGGCGGCCAAACCCTCTGCGGCGGCAGCGAGCGCCTCGGACCACGAGGCAGGCGCGAGCTTGCCGTCCCAGCCGCGCACCATGGGTGTGGTCAGCCGGTCGCGTTCGGTGGCATACGCGAAAGCCCAGCGGCCCTTGTCGCAGTTCCATTCCTCGTTGACCTGCGGATCGTCGCCTGCCAGCCGGCGAAGCACCTTGCCGCGGCGATGGTCGGTGCGCTGTGCGCAACCCGACGCGCAATGCTCGCAGACGCTCGGACTCGACACCAGGTCGAACGGGCGCGCGCGGAACCGATAACTGGTGCCGGTGAGCGCGCCGACCGGGCAGATCTGCACGGTGTTGCCGGAGAAATACGAATCGAGCGGTTCGGCCTGCGCGATGCCGACCTGTTGCAGCGCACCACGATCCATGAGCTCGATGAAGGGGTCACCGGCGACCTGCTGGGAGAAGCGCGTGCAGCGGGCGCAGAGCACGCAGCGTTCCCGGTCCAGCAGCACCGCCGTGGACAGCGGAATCGGCTTGGGGTAGGTGCGTTTCACGCCGTCGAACCGGGTTTCGGGCCGACCGCTGGACATCGCCTGGTTCTGCAGCGGGCATTCGCCGCCCTTGTCGCAGACCGGGCAGTCGAGAGGATGGTTGATCAGCAGCAGCTCCATCACGCCCTCTTGCGCCTTGTCGGCGACCGGGGAGGTGAGCTGGGTGCGCACCACCATGCCGTCTGTGACGGCCATGGTGCAGGAGGCGACCGGCTTGCGCTGGCCCTCCACCTCGACGATGCACTGCCTGCAGGCGCCGACCGGTTCGAGCAGCGGGTGGTCGCAGAAGCGGGGTATCTGGATGCCGATCAGTTCGGCGGCCCGGATCACCAGCGTGCCCGCAGGCACGCTGACAGTGGTGTCATCGATGGTCACGGTTACCAGATCGGCGGGGACCAGCCCGCTGGCATTGGCGTTAACAGTGGCGGGCCCACCCGTCACCCGGCCGCCACCCCCCATCGAATCGCTACGCGATGCTGTACTCATCGGACTCCTTCGGCCCAGGCAGTCGTGCGCGCGGGATCGAACGGACAGCCGTCGAGGCGCAGATGGTCGATGAACTCCTCGCGGAAGAACTTCAGGGAGGAGATGATCGGGCTGGCCGCGCCGTCACCGAGGGCGCAGAACGACTTGCCGTTGATGGTGTCGCTGATATCGAGCAACTTGTCCAGATCGGATTCGGTGCCGCGGCCCGCCTCGATGCGCTCGAGCAACTGGACGAGCCAGTAGGTGCCCTCGCGGCAGGGTGTGCACTTGCCGCACGATTCGTGGGCGTAGAACTCGGTCCAGCGCAGGACGGCACGCACCACGCAGGTGGTGTCGTCGAAGATCTGTAATGCCTTGGTGCCCAGCATGGATCCGGCGCCCGCGACACCCTCGTAGTCCAGCGGTACATCGAGGTGCTCGTCGGTGAACAACGGTGTCGACGAGCCGCCGGGCGTCCAGAACTTCACCCGATGCCCGGCACGCACGCCGCCTGCGTAATCGAGCAGTTCCCGCAGCGTGATGCCGAGCGGCGCCTCGTACTGGCCGGGCCGGGCGACATGGCCCGACAAGGAGTACAGCGTGAAGCCAGGCGACTTCTCGGTGCCCATGGACCGGAACCAGGCTGTGCCGTTGAGGATGATCGGCGGCACACTGGCAATGGATTCGACGTTGTTCACCACAGTCGGGCAGGCGTAGAGCCCGGCGACGGCGGGGAACGGCGGTCGCAGGCGGGGCTGGCCGCGGCGGCCTTCCAGTGAATCCAGCAGCGCGGTTTCCTCGCCACAGATGTAGGCGCCCGCACCGGCGTGCACGATCAGCTCGAGGTCGTAGCCGGTGCCGAGGATATTGCGGCCGAGATACCCGGCCTCGTAGGCCTGGGTCACCGCGGCCTGTAGGCGACGCAGCACCGGCACCACCTCGCCGCGCACATAGATGAAGGCGTGCGCCGCGCGGATGGCGTAGGCGGCGATGATCACACCCTCGATCAGCGTGTGCGGAGTGGCCAGCATGAGGGGAATGTCCTTGCAGGTGCCGGGTTCCGACTCGTCGGCATTGACAACCAGGTAGTGCGGCTTGGTGGTGCCGTCTGGGCCTGGGCCCTGCGGAATGAAGCTCCACTTCATGCCGGTCGGGAACCCCGCGCCGCCGCGGCCGCGCAGACCCGCGTCCTTGACGGTCTGGATGACCTGATCGGGGTCCATCCGCAAGGCTTTGCGCAGCGCCTGGTAGCCGTCATGGCGATGGTAGGTGTCCATCGTCCACGATTGGGGGTCGTCCCAGTATCGGGTGAGAACCGGAGTCAACGTCATATCAGGCGCCCTCCATATTCGGCTGCGGCGCAGGCGGATTCATGTTGTGTTCCTGAGCGACCCGCAGACCGGCCAGGGTGGCCTCGCCCGCCGCGCCGTCCAGCACGCCGGGTCGCTGGTCGGGGAATCCGGCGAGGATGCGTGCGGTCTGCTTGAACGTGCACAGCGGCGCGCCGCGGCTCGGGGTCACCTGCTCGCCCGCGCGTAGCGAATCCACCAGTGCCTGAGCTGATTCCGGCGTCTGGTTGTCGAAGAACTCCCAGTTGACCATGACGACCGGCGCGAAATCACACGCCGCATTGCACTCGACGTGCTCGAGCGTGATCGCACCGTCCTGCGTGGTCTCGCCGTGCTGGATGCCGAGATGCCGCTGCAGTGTTGCGAGAATGGCGTCGCCACCCATCACCGCGCACAGCGTGTTGGTGCAGACCCCGACGTGGTAGTCACCGGTCGGCGTGCGCCGGTACATCGAATAGAAGGTGGCCACCGCGGTCACCTCGGCGCCGGTCAGTCCGAGCTGGTCGGCGCAGAATTCGATGCCGGTGCCGGTGACATAGCCCTCTTCGGCCTGCACCAGGTGCAGCAATGGCAGCAGCGCCGACCTGGGGTGGGGGTAACGGCCGATGATTTCCTTGGCGTCGACCTCGAGACGCTCACGCACATAGGCGGGATACGGCTCTGGTCGCGTGGTCAGCTTCAGCAGAATCTCTGTCATCGGTCCACTCCGCCCATGACGGGATCGATACTGGCGACGGCCGCGATGACGTCGGCGAGCATGCCGCCCTCACACATCGCCGCCACTGCTTGCAAATTTGTGAACGAGGGGTCGCGATAGTGCACGCGGAAGGGTCGGGTGCCGCCGTCGCTGACCATATGTACACCCAGTTCGCCGCGTGGCGACTCGACGGCCGTGTACACCTGCCCCGCCGGAACCCGGATGCCCTCGGTGACGAGTTTGAAGTGGTGGATGAGTCCCTCCATGGACTTGCCCATGATCTTGCCGATGTGCTTGGGGGAGTTGCCGAGTCCGTCCTGGCCGATCGAGAGGTCGGCGGGCCAGGCGATCTTCTTGTCGTCCACCATCACCGGACCGGGGCGCAGCCGGTCGAGGCACTGTTCGACGATCTTGAGCGATTCCTTCATCTCCTCCACCCGGATCACATAGCGGCCGTAGCAGTCGCAGCCGGTGGTGGTGGGAATGTCGAATTCGTAGGTCTCGTAGCCGCAGTAGGGCTGCGACTTGCGCAGATCGTGCGGCAGGCCGGTGGAGCGCAGCACCGGACCGGTGATGCCGAGCGCCATGCAACCGGTGAGATCCAGGTAGCCGATGTTCTGGGTGCGTGCCTTCCAGATCGGGTTGGCGGTGAGCAGTTTCTCCATGTCCCGCAGCCGCTTCGGCATCAGCTCGAGCAGTTCGCGGACCTTCGCGACACCGTTGTCCGGCAGGTCCTGGATGAGACCCCCCGGTCGGACGTAGGCGTGGTTCATGCGCAGGCCGGTGATGGTCTCGAAAACGTCCAGGATCAGTTCGCGTTCACGGAAACCGAACAGCATCGGGGTCAGCGCACCCAATTCCATGCCACCGGTGGCCAATGCGACCAGGTGCGAGGAGATGCGGTTGAGCTCCATGAGCATGACCCGGATGACGGTGGCCCGTTCGGGGATCTGCTCGGTGATGTCGAGCAGTTTCTCTACGCCGAGGCAGTAGGCCGTCTCGTTGAAGAACGGCGACAGGTAGTCCATCCTGGTGACGAAGGTGACGCCCTGGGTCCAGTTCCGGAATTCGAGATTCTTCTCGATTCCGGTGTGCAGGTAGCCGATTCCGCAGCGCGCCTCGGTGACCGTCTCGCCCTCGATCTCGAGAATGAGGCGCAGCACGCCGTGCGTGGACGGGTGCTGTGGACCCATATTGACGACGATGCGCTCTTCGCCCGCGCCGTCGAGCGCTTCGGCGACCTGGTCCCAGTCCTGTCCCGCGACCGTGACCACGGTGGGCTCTGCCCCCGCAGCCGACTCATGCCCGGCGTCATCTGCGACGTCGGGCCGAATGTCTGTTTCATTCATTAGCTGTACGTCCTCCGCTCGTCGGGCGGCGGGATACGCGCGCCCTTGTACTCGACCGGGATCCCGCCGAGCGGGTAGTCCTTGCGCTGGGGGTGGCCGCGCCAGTCGTCTGGCATGGTGATGCGGGTCAGCGAGGGGTGACCGTCGAAGAGGATGCCGAAGAAGTCGTAGGTTTCCCGCTCGTGCCAGTCGGTGGTCGGGTACACGCTGTACAGCGACGGGATGTGCGGGTCGGCGTCCGGCACGGACACCTCGATGCGCAGCCTGCGGTTGTGCGTGATCGACATGAGCGGGTAGACCGCGTGCAGTTCGCGGCCCTCGTCGTCCGGGTAGTGCACGCCGCTGACGCCGAGGCAGAGTTCGAAGCGCAGTGCGGCGTCGTTGCGCAGCGTGAGCGCGACGGTCGGCAGGTGTTCGCGGCGCACGTGCACGGTGAGCTCGCCGCGGAACACGACGACCTTCTCGATCGCGGTCTCGAAGCCGACGCCCGCGGCGGTGAGTGCGGTGCGCAACACGTCGACGACCTCGTCGAAGTAACCGCCGTAGGGTGCCGGTGTGCTGCCCGGCAGGCTGACCGGCCGGACCAGCTTGCCGTAGCCGGAGGTATCGCCGGTGCCGCTGACGCCGAACATGCCATGGCGCACGCCGATCACCTCGGCGCCCGCCGCAGCCGACTCTTCTTCGGGGACAGTGCCTTCCGGTCCGGCCGTCGTGGCCTGCGCGAGTTCTTCCGACGAAGGTGTTCCGGTGTTGTCCGGGGAGTCGAACGTCATCGCAGCAGACCCTCCATCCGGATGGTCGGCGTCGATGCCAGCGCGGCCTGCTCGGCTGCGCGGACCGCCTCGTCGCGATTGACGCCCAGCGGCATCTCTTGAATCTTTGCGTGCAGTGCCAGAATCGCGTTGAGCAGCATCTCCGGCCGCGGCGGGCAGCCGGGCAGGTAGATGTCGACGGGCACGACATGGTCGACGCCCTGCACGATGGCGTAGTTGTTGAACATGCCGCCGGAGGATGCACAGACGCCCATCGCGAGCACCCATTTCGGCTCGGTCATCTGGTCGTAGACCTGACGCAACACCGGCGCCATCTTCTGGCTGACCCGTCCTGCGACGATCATCAGATCGGCCTGTCGCGGGGAGGCGCGGAAGGCTTCCATGCCGAAGCGGGCGATGTCGAAACGGCCGGCGCCGGTGGCCATCATCTCGATGGCGCAGCAGGCGAGACCGAAGGTGGCGGGCCAGAGCGAACCCTTGCGCAGATAGCCGGCGAAATCCTCGACCGTGCTCAGCAGAAAGCCGCTGGGCAGTTTTTCTTCGAGACCCATGTTGGACTACTTCTCACTTCCACTGTGTCGACATGACGGCATGCGTACGACCGCGCGGTATCAGTCCCAACTGAGGCCGCCGCGACGCCATTCGTAGGCGTAGGCGACGGAGACGTTGACGATGAACAGCGCCATCGCGGCAAGACCGAAGAGACCGAGCGCATCGAAGTGGACAGCCCACGGGTAGAGGAACACGATCTCGATGTCGAAAATGATGAATAGCATCGCGGTGAGGTAGTACTTCACCGGAAAGCGTTGTCCGGTAATGCTTCCCGGACCGCCCGCGACCGCGTGCGGGGTCGGCTCGATGCCGCACTCATAGGCCTCGAGTTTGGCCCGGTTGTAGCGCTTCGGGCCGACAAGGGCGGCCATCACTATGGAAAAGACCGCGAACGCAGCGCCGATCGCGCCGAGCACAAGCGTCGGCATTTCGATATTCACTACTGCACTTCCCCTCCTGCGAGCTGGAGTCAGCGTGTCGGGTGAGCGCGGGTTCGGTGGGTAGGAGACCTGCTGAAGCGGGTCTCATACCGCGCCCGCGCCCATGTGAGCTAGGGCACACACTACAACTGGCACACCTGCGTGAGCCCGGTTTCGGAGCGTTGTTTGATCGAATTCGCGACTGCTATTTATGACTGACACGGGGGTAATCGAGATGTCGTCACGTGACAATCGGGCACCGCAATGACGGGCTTTACCCGTCATTTCGGCAGACGCCGGAATGTGGGATGCATAAAAAAGTCCCGGCGGACGCCGGGACTACGGAGATGTGGTTCGAGTCAGGCCGCAGTGCGCTTGCGCAGCAATGCGACGACGGCCTCGGTCAGCCGGATCGGATCGATCGGGTGTGCGACGGCGGCCTCGGCGCGTGACCAACTGGCCAGCCAGGCATCGTCGGGGCGGCCGGTGAGCACGAGAACCGGTGGACACCGGTCGATCTCGTCCTTGAGCTGTTTGGCGATCCCGAGCCCGCCGGCGGGCGCCGCCTCGCCGTCCAGGATGGCCAGGTCGATGCCGCCTGCATCCATCTGGTCGATCACCACCGGTGCGGTGGCGACCTCGAGGTACTCCAGGCCGGGTAGCTCCGGGTGCGGGTGTTTGCCCAACGCCAGCATCACCTGGCGCCGAGTATCGGCGTCGTTGCTGTACACCAGGACCCGCAGAGGGGTGGAACGAATCGTATCGGCCACGGAGGGGATGCTACTTCCGCGAGGGCACTCGCCGTGGCAGGTTCGCCCAGATTGCTTCACGCGTCGTGAGAGGTTGCGAATCGCAAGGGTTTCATAAGTTCTCGCCGGTAGTGTCCGAACACATGCCGGGGAGATATCACCCAGGCCCTCGTCGATACCGACATCTGGACCGACGAGGGGTCGGTGCCGCCGGGATCCCGGTGATCGACGTGCCGTTCGTAACCATCGGCAGTGGGATCGGATCGTTCGTCACCTACGACGCGCTACGCATCTACGGGGTGCCCGCCGCATCGATGGCCGTGCTCGGCCCACAGCAGGTGCCGTGGTCGTCCTACGAGTACCGCACCCGTGTCTCGCAGATTCCGCGTGGTGAACGGCTGCGCAGCGACTCCAGCTCGACGCCGGACAATATGTGGGGATTTCCCTCGTAAGTGGTCCGTGAGGCCATCGCGGACGCATCGATCAAACCGCTCTGGAATGTGTTCGTCGAGCCGATCTTCGCCAACTATTACACGCCGAAGGCCGGGCAGGCGTTCGATGCGATGGAACGCGAATTCCATCGCATCGACTATGCGAGCTCCTTGCATAAAGGGCATGTTCGCATGGTGCGCAAACGCAATGGCGGCGGTTACTTCACCATCTTGACCCCGCCTGAAGGTCGGACGCCGACCAAACGCGTTGCCTTTCTTAGCAACTATATCCACGTGGGTGTGGGATATCCGGGTCTGAAGCTGCTTCCGGATCTGCAGCAATACCGGGAGAGCTATCTCGATCCGACGCGGGTGGTGAATGCTTACGAGCCGCACGAGCATGTCTATCAGGCATTGCAGCGCAAGGCCGGCTCGGTGATGATCAGAGGCAGCGGCATCGTGGCCAGCCGGGTATTGCAGCGGCTGATCGACGACCGCGACAAGTTTCGGTTGAACACTCGGATCCTGCACTTGTTCCGCACCTATGTCGCCGGTGCGCACGGCCCGAATATCTTCAACCGCCGCCGCGGCGGCGACGGTTGGGCATATCAGGGTTTCAACTATCCGAAGTCGGTGTGGGGCGGGCAACTGAAGGCGAAAATGCGCACACTGCAGGGGGAAGAACGCGTAAGGAGTTCAGCGGAACCAATACGCCGATCAGGGACTCGTGGCAGGAGCAGTTGCGGCGCGGCCGGAAAGAAGGCTGGTACCAGGTGATGGCCGGGACGGCACGTGACCTGCGGCCCGCGCGCGGGCGACCGGGCGTGGTCACCACCGTCGACCCGGATCCGAAGGCTCCGCTGCCCTTCCCGCCGCCGACTCGGCCGTTCGATACGACGGTGGACTACATCATCGACTGCACTGGGTTGGAGGCCGATATCCGGGAGCATCGGGTGCTTGCGGATCTGCTCGATCATGCGGGGGAAGGACGCAATCCGGTCGGCAGACTGGATGTGGGATCGACTTTCGAGCTCATCGGCACACGAAGCGGCACCGGACGCATGTGTGCATCGGGTTCCGCGACGCTGGGTGGGCCGTTCGTCGGGGTGGATACCTTCCTGCGGTTTGCAGATCGCCGCGCAGGAGATTGCGGACGATCTTGCCGCCGTGGGATCCTGCCGCAGGATGGGTCCGCTGCGGTCGACTCATCAGTGGTGGTTATGGGTCACGAACAAGAAGATTTGACAGCATGCTTCCTACACTGAACGGGCGAATCCAGACCCGCCTTCTCGCACTCGGCATTATCGGATTCTTCGTTCGCCTTCGTGATCACGCCAGTGCTACCGACCGGTTCGCTGTCGCTGGGACAGGCCTATCGGGTGACGCTGTCGGTGCTGCTCGCCGCCGTTCTCGTCGGGGTGCTGTGGGAATTGCTCTACCATTTTCTGCAGCAGTTCCGGTGGGAGAAGGACTGGCCCACGTTGTTCGGATTCGTCACCATTGTCAATGAGGGGGCACTGATGTGGTTCCTCGTGCACGCCACGACGCTGGTGCTGCCACGGAATCTGCATCCTTCGCTCGCGGCGTTTCTCATCCAGTTCATCGTGACGTGGATGGTGTTCTGGCTCATCGTGAACGGGCCGATGCGGTTGGTGTTCCATCGGTGACGACTCCAGGGCGGGTGATTTCTGTGACCTCGCAACTGGAGGTGCTGCCGGGCGGTGCGCACCTGGTGGCGAATTGCGGCGGGGTGATTGTTGTTGTCGCGCACCGTCTCGACGTACGCGCCACGGTGGAATCGCCTGCGGGGGAGGCATTGACGGCGCTGCTCGGGTTGGTGGACCAGGCTGCGCGCACGGAGCAGCGACGTACCGGACGGGTGTTTGCCCGGCTCGCCACGAACTGGCTGATGGGTCTGGAGGATGAGGACTCGGTGGAGTTCGGGGTGTTGACCCCGAACGAGTCCGGGCTCGCGGTCTTCCTGCACGGCGGCGTGACAGCGGTGCTTGCCTACGCGGATCAGTCAGAGGTGCTGCATGGCAGGGACGCCGGGTTCACGGTCGATCGGGTGGTGACACCGGTGCCTGCGATCGGGGTCGGAGTGTTCGTTGACGAGGGTGGGAAGAGTGGGGAGTCGCTACCGGCGCGGGGGATCTACGAGTTGGGTGCGGGGACGGTGCCGGGACGCGGGGTGGTGCTGTGGTCGGGGGCGCAGAGGGGTGCGGAGCCGGTTCGGCCGATGCTGCGCAAGCGTGGCCGGCCTGTGGCTCAGAGCAAGGGGCAGCAGATTGGGCTGGAACCCGATGAGGTTACGACGCCGCAAGCGGAGTCGGTGTCTGTAGCACCGGGCGCGGACCTGCGTGCCGGAGGACTGTCCGCGGCCGGAGGTGCGGTGGCAGACAGCGCTGCCGTGCCCGGCGTCGGTGCGGTCGCGGGCAGCGGGCCGGAGCCGATTGCCCGACCGGACCCGGTGTTCGAGGAGGATTTCGAGGAGACACTGGTGCCCACCGCGGAGGTGGTGGCCCGCGCTGTCGCGGACGCGGCGCATGCGGTCGGGCCCGGTGCTGTCGTCAAGGGCTTCCAGTGTTCTCGTCATCATCTGAACGACCCTCGCGTGTCGTTCTGCGCGATCTGCGGGATTCGGATGGATCAGTTGACGTGCGTATCGGCCGACGGTGTCCGGCCGCCGCTCGGATTGCTGCTGCTCGATGACGGCACGTCGATTGTGCTCGACGCCGATTGCGTGCTCGGCCGGGAACCGGAGCATGCCGATGCGGTGAGCCGGGGTGCACGGCCGATCCGGCTGGCCGACAGCTCGGGTGGAATGTCACGTGCGCATGCCGAGATCCGGCTCGTCGACTGGGACGTCTTCGTGGTCGATCACGGCTCGGCCAACGGGACCTTCGTCAAGTCGCCGGGCTAACACGAGTGGGCGCGCACGATCCCGGGACATCCGACAACCCTCGTCGCCGGAGCACAGGTGCTGCTCGGCGGGCGCGTACTGACGTTCGATTCACAGCACAGTCAGTTCTGAGGGGTGTGCTGCAACCGCACGACCCCGGACCACGGAAACCGACCGGGTGTCCGCGGGTCCGGTTGCCGCAGGTAGGTGAACAGGCGCAGGAACCACGGCGCCCGCCGGAACTTGCGGGAGTGGACCAGCAGATGCTCCACCTCGAGCGGCTGCCAGCCGAGTTTCTCGAAGAACGCGATGCCGTTCGCGGGTTCGAAACGCAGTGGCGCGTTCTCGAACATCGCCGCGTTGCTGCGCATTCGCTTCATGCCGACGGTGATGTCGGCCAGCCACCAGGCGATCTCGGGGCGAGTCAACGCGCGGGCCAGATCGGCGACGGTGTCCTCATCGAGGTACATCAGCAAACCCTCGGTCAGCACCAGTGGTTTGGCGGCGGGCGCTGCCTTCGGGCCGAGCGGGCCGAGCGCCTCGTCGAGGACCTTCGCGCGAGCATCGGTGTCGGCGAGATCCACTCCGCGGCGAATGAGCGTGCAGCGAGATGTCTCGGTGGCCAGCGCGGTGTTCTTTTCCGCGGTCATCTTCGGGAGGTCGGCCTCTACCCACACGAAGTCTTCGGGCAGGTTCAGACGATAGGGCCGGGTATCGAGACCGGCGGCGAGATTCAACACCCGATCACAGCCCTGCTCGATCGAGGTCGCGATGAGATCGTCGATGAGTTTGGTCCGAGTGACCACCGGCCAGCCATTGCGCATAATCCGTGGCGCGGCCGCCGCCATGGCATGTCCACGTTCTCCTGCCAGTCGATCGGCAAGCGGGTCACGAAACAGGCCATCCGGTCGCGCGCTCTCGACAGCGCGATACGCCGCCACCCAACGGGCGGTATCGGACACGTTCGATATCAGCGAGTCCTCGCCGACCATGCGGGCCAGTCTTGCACAGCACTGGGCCCGACCAGAGGAAGGCCACACCACTGCCCGCGTTGATGTCGCAATATGGATATTCACCGGCTTGTAACAGCGAACCCCGCTGCTCAGGTCGTCAATGGTCCACAATCGTCACAGCAGGCTTCGCAACCCGACGACCTTATAGTCGCTGGATCGCCAATCGGGTGGGGTCCGGGATGTGCACGCCCCCCGGACCTCACCGCCCGATCATTTGTGGCCCGCTTCGATCAGCTCGAGTACCTCCGACGTCGGGCGCACATCTCCGAATGATCGATAGATGGTTTGCAGCGCGGCGTTGTGCTCGTAGTCGCGCGGCGCGGCATTGGCGTCGGCCACCATGATGACGCGGAATCCGAGCGTGCTCGCATCGCGCGCCGAGGATTCACAGCAGACATTGGTGACCGTGCCCGTGATCAGGACCGTGTCGATCTCGCGCTGTTCCAGCAGCTGTGGCAGCGGGCAGCGGCCGGAGAAGAAAGCGCTGGCGGCCGACTTCTCGGTCAGCAGATCGTCATCGTGCATCGTGAATTCGTGCCATAGGCGGCCGGGCAGTGGTCCGGTGCCACCCGAGTTGCTGTACATCGTGGCACGTTCCGGCCCGAAGAACTCGAGGTTGCTCGGAGTGGGACTGCCCGCCGTCGGCAGCACCCAGGCAACCGTGCCACCGGCCGCCCGCAGCTCCTGCGCCAGCAGGCTGATATTGGGCACAATGCCGAGGCAGTACGGATACCCGTCGACGTGGAACGGCACCATGTCGATCACCACCAGCGCGGTACGCCGCGGATCGAGCCGGGTAAACGCGAACCGCCTGCCGCGGTGCGCCTCCTGTCGGGCGTACTCGCGCTCCTGGATCAGCCAATCATGGTGCATGGCACTAGCTTCGGTATCCAATCGACTCCTTCGATTGCTGTTGCAGGTGTATAAGTCGGCGCAGCAACGGATCTGAACTGAACGGCACGCGACGGAATGAGTCGTAGACCACACCGATACTCGGTGTCAAGATCGATCTGATACCTACCGAGTGGTTTGAAATAGGTTCCCACACTGGGGAATTGGTTGGTTGACTCGCGTTTGGAAAAGATCGAGTCTGATGCAGGAACAACATTATGCCGGGGTCGACCGGCTCCGGCGGATGTCCGTTGCGAATCGAGGTACGAGTATGACTGCAATGATCAACGCGCCCAAGGCGGATTCGACGGATCTGACCCAGGTGCCACCCGCGGACTTCGACACAGCCAACCTCGAGGAAAACCTCCGCTGGGGGCATTTGTTCTGGCCCGGTTCCACGGCACTCACCGACGAGCAGATTGCCGATCGGGTGGCGCGCTACCAGGCGTCGTTGCAGCGGTACCGCGCGAGTGGCATGCAGGGCAACTACCTCCCGGACGACCTCGAGGTCGATTCCGCGTGGCATGCGCATCAGTGCGACCCGGTCGGGTACCTCGAGTTCTGCAACACCTACTTCGGTGGCATCCTGGCTCATAACGTCCAGCTCTGTGTGTGCAACCTGGTAGATCCCGACGAGGCGCCGACGGCGAAATAGGCGCGAAAAGCGTTGAGGGCGGCGGCTGTTCGCAGCCACCGCCCTCGCGTTTCGAATCGGTCAGAATTCGGCCGTACCGCCATTGTCAACCACACTCTGTACCTTGTTCGTGCGCTCGTTGAGGCCAACCCGATAGCCCTCGACGCAGACGTTTTCGAGCGTGCCGTTGTGGCCGGCGACCCGAACCTGAACGTGCCGGTCGACGCGTACACCGCGCCTGTCGGCACGGCCTTTCCAGATGACCTGGCCGAACTCGACGCCGCCGTCTGGTCACCGGCCCACGAAGCGATTCAGCGGGACAGCACGGATGGGTAGTAGCGACGGCCGCCAGTAGCTTCTCGAATCGAGGAGAACAGTCAGGGCCCGGGCGGCGGGTTGCCCTCCGCCTCTGCCCGCTGCCGGATCGCCTCCACGGAGCGCTCTTTCGGGATGCGCTCAGGCCACAGGATCACCGCGACGAGCACCGCCACGGGTAGGCCGATCACAACCATCCACCCGAGCATGATCCATCCATTGCTGCTCATCGAATCTCGTTGTACTGCGCCGAGGTTGGTGCCAATTCGATCACTGTTGGTATGGACAGGTGGCCCCGGTGGACATCGGTCAGAAGGTCTACGTCGATCGGTGTGTATGCCACGGCTGCGATCGCAGCCGTGGCATACGCATGGAGTTCGCGGAGTTCTTCGAGATCGACCGGCCACCCGTCGTCACCGACCAGAGCCCATGACCCGTCGTCGTGCTGGAGGTAGCGGGGGCCGCCCTCCGGTGCCAGCGCCAGTTTCCGAGCGTCTTCGTCGTCGCGTCGCGCGGGTAGGTCCATCTCCCGCCCCTTCCGTTGTCCGGTTGGTATGCACCCGCCGCCGAGGAATCGATGCCGGTGCCGGTTCGACCTGGCGGCGGGGCTGAAAACCACGCTATGAGTGCATAGTTCGGATTGACCCCGTCTTGCCGTCCACAAGCGTCCACAGCCGCGACCCCTCACGGTTACCGTTGATCTCATGAACCCCGGTGGGGAGAACGTCACAGGTGAGCGGCTGCGCGCTGCGCGGGAGGCGGCGGGGCTCAGTCTGTCCGCTATGGCCGCGCGCACGCACTACAGCAAGGCACTGCTGGGGATGCTGGAGAACGGGCAGCGCCAGATCAGACCGGAACATGTCCGCGCCTATGCCGACGCGCTGGGGATCGGCTCAGCGCTGTTTGTCGAACCAACCGATGGCGAACGGGCAGCGGCCGAATGGATTCAGAGGGCGGCGGCATCGGACATCGGAGGCGACACCCTGGACCGCCTGGACCAGGCAGTGGACGACTTGGCGGCGGCATACCCAACGACTCCGCCAAGTGAATTGCTCGTACGCATTCGTCAGCATCTCGGCTGCGCCGGACGCCTGATGGACAGCCGCAAGACTCTGACTCAGCACCGCCGGTTGCTCGTCACGGTCGGTTGGCTCTCGCTGCTGGCGAGCACCTGCCATATCGACTTGGGGGAGCTACAGGCCGCAGCGGCGCGCGGTCACCTGGCGTGGAAGCTCGCCGGCGAAGCGCAGCACTCGGAGATAGCGGCGTGGTGCCTCGAAACACGGGCATGGCAACAGCTCACGGACGGCGCGTTCACGGCGGCGGCCGAATTGTCGCGCGCCGCTCAGGCCATCGCTCCGGAGGACAGTTCGGCGTTCATCCAGGCAATGGCTCAGGAGGGCCGCGCACTGGCACGGCTCGGAGACAGCAAGGGCACGTATGCGGCGCTGCGCAGAGTAGCCAGGTTGGTGTCCGGGCTGAGCGTTCCCGACCGGCCAGAGCATCACTTCCGGTACGACCCCGCGAAGTCCGACGCCTACGTGGCCACGACGCTGGCCTGGCTCGGTGATCCGGCGGCCGAGCCCTACGCGCGGCATGTCCTCGCTGATCTCGCGGGCGCTACGTCTGTCCGGCCGCGCCGCAACGCGATGGCGAACCTTGATCTGGGTCTGGCGTTGGTCGCCGCCGACAAGCCTGATGAGGCGGCGGACGTGGCGCTGGCCGTGGTGACCTCCGGCAACTTGGTGCCCTCCCACTACTGGCGCGTGGCCGAGGTGGTCTCGAGGATCGAAGGTCGAGGCGCACCGGACGCGGCCGTGGTGCGCGAAGCGTTCCGCGACACCTACCCGGTGTAGTGACTGGGGGCCCGAGAAGGCATGGAATCCGCTGGTAAGCAACGGACTCCGGGAATGCGAACGGCCGCCGTCAGCCATGGGCCAGGGGCCGTTCGGAACTGCCGGTAGTTATCGAATCGACTCGACACCAACGATTCGAGGCGGCGGGAGAGAATCGTCGGTGCGCTGTATTTGCAGGTCGGACTACGTTTTCAGCGTGCCGACACGTCCCGCCATGGTGATCCGATACGGGTCCGCCACCGGATCCCGTCGATGAGCTGCCGTTTCGTCCATTTCGGTGGGCGTCCTGTCTTCTTGCCACGAGGCAGCAGCGGTTCCAGTCGCGCCCACTGGGCGTCGGTCAGGTCCGCTCGCCTCGTCACCGATACGCTGGTCACGAGGTCTCCGGTGTTCTGGTGTTGCATGGTCGCTAATCCAGATACCGGAGACCTCGCTCGATCTGCTCACCGACACCAACGCAGGCAACATCATTCGAATCTCTCGAGTGGTGGGCGCCGCGCAGCGGCGCCCACCACTCACCCCACTATTGAGACACGGGCTAGCAGCAGGCCAGCACCGCTTCGCCGCTTCCGCGGAAACCTCAACGAAATCGACCGAATCAGAGGCGCACCGCGTTTTCGATTCGGTGAGAAATGCGCACAGCTCAGCAATTCTCGCGTGGCGGGAGGCCCTGCGTCTCACACGGACGGTTGCGGTATGTGGTGTCGACGAATTCGACAAATCGCTGGACGTCCTGAAAACTGGAGGCGATCCCGAAGGAGACGCGGAGAGCACCACCGGTGGGCAGGCCGAGTTCGGTGATATACGCATCGATCGAGAGAGCCGACTTTCTGAACAGGCGAAGCAAGGATGGCCGACCGATGTCGAAGGCGGCCTCCCCAGCGCCGGGATTACAGAAGCAGCCCGTGCGCAACGAAAACCCTTCCGCCGAGGATTCTCGCGCTACCAGACGCTCGTCGACGATGGCCCCGAAGGGGTCGAGGATATTCAGCGCGACCGTCGCGCCGCGGTTGATCATATTGCGCGGCCCATAGATTCGGACCATGGAAGCCCCGTTGTCGTGCTCGAGCGACAGGAGCCGATCCAGAAGCCATCCGGTCAGGCAGCGGGTACGCCGATTGATCACATCGATGCCGACCCCGCGCAGCCAGTTGAGGCCATGTTCGATATCCGGTATGGCGAGGAAATTCACGGTGCCGTCCTCGAATTCGGCAGATCCCGCGGCCGGTGCGTGCCAACCTCCCTGAACGCTGGCGGCCTGGATGGTGCCGCCGGAGAACCAGGGCCGCCGCAGTCTGGACAATGCGTCGCGGCGGGCGATCAGACAACCGACTCCGGTCGGATAGCCGAAAAGCTTGTACCAGCTCACGGGAACGAAATCGGCTCGGACGGCGGCGAGATCGAGCTCATGCGTCGGCAGATAGGCTGCGGCGTCCAGCAATACATCGAAGCCATGCTCGTGTGCGATATCGACCCAGTCGAGCGGATGCTGAACACCGGTGAAATTGCTCTGCGCCGGATAGGCGAACAACCCACGGCTGCTTTCTCGTCCGTTCACCATAGCCATCGATAGTGATTCCTGCACCGTGCGGCGCTCCAGCGCGGCGCGGACGGCAGACTCGGTCACTCGTAGTTCGGAACCCGCGATCGGGATGTATTCCGTTCGAGCCCGCCTGGAGCGGGCGAATTCTCGAATGCCATTGACCGAATTATGGTTGTCGGCTGTCAGGACGAAACGTGTCGCGCGGCCGAAGGGATAGGCCTCGCCGACCAATCGACAGGCCGCCGTGGCGTTCGCCGTGAAGATCACGGTGTAGTCCTGCGCTGGAGCGTTGAAATGGGCGAGCACGGACGCCCGAGCAGTCTCGACCCCGGCCGTCGCCGCCCGTGAGGTCGGGTTGTCCGAATGCGGATTGCCATGGCAGCCCGCGGAGATCCACTCGTTGTGTGCCTGATATTGGGTGGTTGCGGCCAGCCCCGCGCCGGTGTAGTCGAGATAGACGTCCCGATTGCGATCCAGATACGCGTACTCGGTGGCCCGGAGGTCATCGAGCACTGTTGTCGTGGTGTACTCCGGATAGTCGGCCAGAAACTCCTGTGCGCTGGCGGTGCGCGTGCCGTCTCCGCTCATAGCAGGTCCTTGTCTTATCGTGTGGGTCAGCGGTGGCTCGGTCAGCCCATCCGCATCAGGCGAGTCCTTGTCATCGTTGGTGGTTCTGCGACAACGTGGTCTCCCTTCCTGGGCCGCAAGATCATTCGTCGCTGCCAACCAGCCAGACAACGAGACCTCCGATTCCGCTAAGAGTCAAGCAGCACCCAACGCGGCAGCATCGTCGTACACGGCTGTTCCGATGCCGCACTAACGCAACGGAATCCGCATGAGTGTCGCCGACATTTACCCAGTCGTCGAGCGATTCCAGACAATGGTGAACCGTCACGGGTTTGGGGGCCGAGGTCCTCCAGTGCTCATCGTTGCCTGCCACTGGGGCGTCTGGCGCGGGTGGGGCCGATCCAGTTGCCCCCGTTCGAGACCGTTCACCTCTACATCAACGGTCAGCGCTTCCCCGGCGACTCCGCGCCCTGTCGGTTCAGCGCACACGATCAGGTCGTTCTGGTTGTCGGCAGACGCTGGATGACTCCGGAGGGGCCGGCGAGCTACGAGTTCCCGCCTGGGCTCTGAATGGTAGGTCAAATCGATTGAGTCGCAAACAGGTTCACGCATGGCCGCTCCCAGAGATGGGAGAACCCACCCTTGACTAGTGATCTGCCACACACCAAACTCTAATTACTCCAGCACTTCTGGAGACTTGTCGGCCGACATGGTGAGTTCTAAGCGAATCGAGGCTTTGGGTTATGACGACGAGTATCGCGGCCGTATCGGCTGGAACCGAAGTACCTGCTGCGGATTTCGACACGACACACCTCAAGGAGAACCTGCGCTGGGGCCACTTGTTCTGGCCGGGCTCCGCGGCGTTGACCGAGGAGCAGATCGACGATCGGGTAGCCCGCTACCAGCGGTCGCTCGAGCGCTTCCGGGCCAGCGGCATGCAGGGCAACTACCTGCCCGACGATCTGGAAGTGGACTCGGCGTGGCATGCGCACCAGTGCGATCCGGTCGGGTACGCGGAGTTCTGCACCCAGTATTTCGGCGGCATTCTCGCCCACACGGTAACGCTGTGTGTCTGCAAGTTGGTCGATCTCGACAAGAAGTGATCCGCGCTTCGTGGTAGCCGTTCGGCGTAGCTCCCCTAGCGGGGACCTACGCCGAACGGCGGCAACTATCCGACCGTACGTGCGTCCGGTGACGGCCGGACAGCTCACTGCTCGCGTGGTCCGACCGCACTGTTTCTACAGTCATGAATTGCAATACGGCCGTCCAGCTTTCGAGGAACCAGCGATGAAGATTTCGATCGAGCAGCCGACGAGCCCGACCTCGGGCGTGCGTCACGCTCCGCTATCGGAACCGGCCGACCCGCTCGACGTGGGGGGTCACGCTCTCGGTACGGCGGTGGAGAAGATCGTCCCGAAGGGCAGTGGCACGATCCCGCCGTTACGCCGTGGCTCATCTCGGGTCACAGACTTTTCCGGCCGGTCATGATGACCAATTCCGGACACATCACGCGAGAGAACTGGGCAGATGAATTCTTCGACGAAGGCTTCCGCGAAACATTCGCCATCCTAGGCAGATACGATGACACCGAGAGCGAGATCGAGGCGATTGTCGCACTGCTCCGATTGCCCCTCGGAGCGCGAATACTCGATGTCCCTTGCGGCTTCGGCCGTCACGCCGGGCCGCTCAGTCGGCGCGGCTATCACGTCGTCGGTATAGATAACTCGCCGAAACAACTCGACGACGCCCGCCGTCGATATCCTGACTGCACCTTCGTCCTGACAGATATGCGAACGCCACCCGCAGGTCCATACGACGCAATTCTGAACCTGTGGACCAGCTTCGGCTTCTTCGACACCCGCGAGGAAGACCTTGCCGCCCTCGCGGCCTGGGCCGACGTTCTCGTGCCCGGGGGCAAGCTCGTCATGGAAATCGATACTCTCGAATACTTCGAGCATCGTGCACGCAACGGCAGCGAATTGATCAGTACGCAGCTGGTTCAACGGTCCGATGTCGTTGGTCACGCTCGATATGATTGGACCACCCAGGAACTCGACCTCCACTGGAAGCGCCCTGGATGGTCCCGACAGTGTCGGCTCCACATGTATTCCCGCCCGCAACTCGAGACAGCAATCTACGAAGCCGGATTCGGCCACGTGGCATTCGCGGGCGACTTTCATGGCCGTCCGGTGGACCTGGACAGCAGAACCGTCATTGTCGCAACCAAGTAGCGCGGCACTTTCACAACGCCGACCGACCCGGTCGAGGGCAGTGGGTCTGAAAGTCTCAGTGTTTCAAAGCGTTTCACTGCTGTGCATTGCGATCCGGCATCCGAGCGATGGATCGCACCGCTGATCGGATGGCCTTCAGGGGCCCGCAGTGCGACTGCTTGCCGGATCGCTGATTCCACGAAGTCGGCCTATTTGCTGGTCGAGCATTTCCACCCCGGATACGCCCGGCGTAGGCGCCGATGACGAACGCGGAATAGCCCGGCAGATCGGTTCGACCGCGAACCGAGCCCGATGCTCGGCGATGAATCCACAGATCACCTCTGTCGCGGGTCGCTCGCCCATGCGAAGAAAGACGTTGCTGCCGAGACGATTTCGATCGTCCGTTCCAGCTCGGCGATCTTTCGCTTCCGCCCGGCTCACTGGCTGCGAACCGCCGCACGAAGGATATGTCCCTGTGCTGGCGAGCTCCAGCCTGCTCCGGACAACGGACCGGATTTCTGACTGTCCGGTATCGGCGCTGTCGACCGAATCGAATGTGCTGGTGTGCAACCCACTTGCCGCCGCACTGTTCGGAGACTTCTCCGAATTATCGCCGACCGCAGGAACCTCATCTGGCAGCAATTCCTCGGTGACGGCCGCGACCGGGTCGCAGCATCGCCGCAAGCGCAGACGGATTCCTCGAGTGTGACACCTTGCTGGTGCCGGACACCGACCAGACTTTCGTATCTACTCGGCCCCGCCGTCCACCCCTGAAGACACCGTGATGTACTCCCATGCGTATCACCGGGATCAAACTATTCAGCTACTGAGCGTCCACTGCTGGTGGGTGCGGTGGGCACCTGCTGACGATGCCCACCAGCCTGGCTGATCGCCTACTTCTTCTCCACGGTCCTGGCGAGCAGGCCGAGCGAGGCCCGCAGCGCGGACTCAGGAAGAATCGGGAAGATTCCCATGTCGCGGTACGTCGCTGGGATCTGACTCCAGTCGTAGTACGACGTCACCGAGGTGCCGATCTCGCTGGGTTCCACGTGGTAGCCGTAGCGGTGTTCGATCATCGGCACCTGGCCCTCTCGGGAGACTGTCCACGCGATATGGGCGTCCTGTTCGAATGCGGTGATGGTCACCGTGACGTCGTACTTTCCCATCTCGGGAAAGTCATTGAGCGATTCACGATCCATCTGCACGACGAATTCATCTCCGACGGCAGTGATGGCTTCGCCTTCTGCGGATTGCAGCATGCCCGTGCTGTCGATCGACACATGCCCTTCGGGTGAGCACAGCAGGGCGAAGATCTCGGCCGGCTGTGCCGCGATCTCCCGTCGGACCTCGAACCGTTCTTCAGTCATGGGATCCATCCTCGCACAATCGTCGATCGGACGCTGATCCAAAACGCGGTTCGGTGATCGCCACCGACGAAAGGCCACGGATGCCCGCGGCGTGCCGCCTGGACCGAAATATACCTCGGTACAACGTATTTCGATGAACATCACCGCCTCTCGGCCCCGTCGTTCGGATATCATTCCCGCACAACGGCGGATAACCCGCTGTGGCGTGATGCGGAGAACTTGGCAGCCAATGTCCTAGCCGCGCAGGGACATTCCCCTGCCAAGCTGCTGTCGACACTCGTTCATGCTCGAATATCATAGCCGCGCAGGGGCATTCCCCTGGGGAGCCGCCGGAGACACTCGTTCATATCTCCACTGCCGCTTCCGGCCGGATCTCCGAGCCGGACGATTTGCAGCGGACCAGTGGCGACCGACCGCCGGAATGCCACACAGGATTTCCTCGACCGAGGTCGTGAAGTCCCATACCTGCCGCTGGAGCATATCGATGTGGTCCGTATTCAGCTGCCGGAGAGTGGCTTTCACCGAACCGTGCAGGCTCTTGCGATGCGCGCCCCCGGAATTCGGGTCCCCGAGTCGGCGCAATGCCGGGTATTCCGTTGTCGGCTCCGGGCTGTCGCGCGGACCTCCACTGAAGCTGCGGCGGCCACTTCGGGCATGTCAGCCCTTGCCGTATCTGAGTTCACGTTTCAGGATCTCGCCGCTGCCCGCCTTGGGGAGACCACCGACGAACTCGACGATCCGCGGGCGCTTGTAACCGGCAAGCCGACCCTCGAGCCAGCCGAGCAGTTCCGTCTCGCCGAGCTCCTGACCGTGGCGCAGCACCACGACCGCTTTCACGGTCTCACCCCAGTGCGGGTGGGGTACGCCGACGACGGCGGCCTCGAGCACCGCAGGGTGCGCGCCGATCGCGTTCTCGACCTCGACCGAGTAGACGTTCTCTCCGCCCAAGATGATGACGTCCTTGAGCCGGTCGTGGACGTAGAGGAATCCGTCGTTGTCGATCATCCCGATATCGCCGGTGCGGAACCAGCCGTCGGCGGATATCGCGGCCGCGGTCTCCGCGGGTTTGTTCCAATATCCTGTGGTCAGTTGCGGCGTCCGCAGCCAGATCTCGCCGTCCTCACCAGTGCCGACGTCGCGACCGGTGGAAACATCGACGATCCGGCACTCGCAGCTGGGGTGGATGCGGCCCACGCTACCCGGATGCCGGTCGACCTCCCCCCGGCGCAAGACCGGCGCGACCGCCACCCCGGCACAGGTTTCGGTCAAGCCGTAACCCTGCGAAAAGCCGGTCTGCGGCAGCATCTCCATCGCCTCGTCGATCAGCGAGCTGCTCGAGGGCGCGGAGCCGTAGATGACCACCTCGAGACTGGACAGGTCGAAGGTCGCGGCGGCGTTCTCGGCAACCAGACTGGCCAGCAGGGTCGGCACCAGGCTGGTGTGGGTGACACCTCGGTCCTCGACGGCGCCGGCGATCGCGGCGACCGAGGACCCCGACGGGATGACCACCTCGCCGCCCAGGTGCACGCAACACGTCACCGAGCTCATCCCGCTCATACGGAACATCGGCAGGCAGGCCATATACCTCATCTCCGGGTGCAGCGCCCAGGCTGCCGCGGCCTGCTGGGCCATCTCCCGCAGATTTCGCTCGACCAGCTGAATGCCCTTGGGCTCGCCGGTGGTGCCGGTCGTGTAGGCCAGCAGCACGAGGGACTCGTCGGATTGATCGGCATCCGGCGCGTAGCCGGAATCCCCTGCGGCATACCAGCGCTCGAAGTCGGAGCCTTCGGGTCCATCCAGCCGGACCACCGGGCACCGTGGGTCCAACCCCGATGCCAACTCCCGATCGGCGAAGAGCAGGGACGGGTTGCAGTCCGCCAGAACGGCCCGGAGCTCGGCCGCCGTCAGCCGCCAGTTCAGACCGACCAGCACAATGCCGGCCCAGGAGGCGGCGTAGACGAGCTGAACGTAGGCCAAGTCGTTGTGCGCGAGCACCGCCATCCGGTCTCCCCGGCGTAGACCGGCAGCGTGCAGCCGGTCCGCGATTCGCGCCACGTCCCGGGCGAACTCCGCATAGGTCTGCGACCCCGCAGGCGCGCTGATCGCGCGGCATCCGGCGCGGTCCCGGGCGTGCCCGACCAAAAGGCCGGCCAGCGTCGGGGGGTGAGGGATGGTCATCGGCGTCTCCCTAGATCCTGGCCGCGACCGCAGCCATCTGCCCGGCGTACCGGATGGTCGATGTCCCCATGCGTGCCAGATCACGGGGCCAGCGGTTCGATCTCTTCTGCATTCATATCTCTCGCTGGTCGTAACCGTGCAGGCACTGATGCTCGGGCTCCGGAAAAGGTGCCCACCGCACAGGTGCCCACCGTCCCGCGATCAGTCGCGGGTCCCGAAGATGCTGTCGGGATCGTATCCAGGACACATTCGAGTTGTCACGCGAATCGAAAGGACGCTTGTTCCTTGGGTTCTCGGAACCCACGCGATGGTCTCGATCGCGGGCGACAGCCCGCATGCCGTCGCGGCCGACCGGTCACGGTGCGATCCAGGCTGACCACATTGGGCATGGTCGTGCAGTCACTTGTCGATCAAGACGCATTGTCGCGCAACGTTATTGAGCTCGTCGAGCACCCTGCCGATAACATGGTCGACGACGACGCCGAGGACACGAGGTCGTGGACAACACGCGTAGAGTCGTTCGGCGCGGACGGTCGTGGAAGGTTCGGGATGAGCAACACATCGTCTACGGTGGTGGCAGTCGCCAGACTGTACTGTTGCTCGGGTCTGTGACCAGCACATCGCCACTCGATGCCACGGCCACGCTATCCGGATGCTGGTACGCGGCGTCCGCACGCTCGAAGCAGATCAGCGGAGTATCGGCGGTATACGAATCAGGTTGACCTGCCCCACTGGTTGGGTTCCAACTCGGGTTGCTACCTCGCCGATCTGCAGTCGCGATTCGCACACTTGCTGCCATGAGTTGTGGTCGGCCGGTGGGCGGGCGTCCCAGACCTGCACTGTCACCGGCATGGCGAAATTATTCTGGTGTGGGCTGAGCACCAAGACTGTGATGCCGTCAGCCGCACATGGTCGAGACGCCATCGCTTGGTCGAGCAGTTCTACTTCGTAGTAGTCCGATCGGTCGTCCTCGTCACCCGCGCCGCCGCTGATGAGGAACTGGCCATAGTCCATCGCCAGCTCCGCTGTCTGTTCGCTGACCGAGGTTCGCCCGGTTGCTCATGGATTCATGCTCACATGCGGCACCTGTGCGGCCTTCCGGTGCGGAGAATACAGGGATGTCGTCCGAGGACCGGAGGGCGCAACGATGTCGCGACTCACCCTGGCTGGAAGACGGCCGCACCGACCTCTGCCGGGTCGAGGATGTGGGCCAGGAACAGTCGAGTGGTGGGCGTGGGGGTTCGGGTGGTGATGGCGTGCCACGGACGATCGAGTGGGGTGCCGTCTACCGGAAGTGCTTGCAGCAGACCGGCTTCGAGGTCACCGACGAGCGCGTCGCTGTGCATCAGGGTGACGCCGAGGCCCTCGCGGGCCGCGGCAAGGACTGCGCCGTGGCTGCCGAGGGTGAGAGTGGGCGGTGTGATTTCTAGTCGGTCGAGCAGGTTCAGTGTGGCGTCCCTGGTGCCGGAGCCGCGGCCGCGCAGCAGCCAGGTGCTGCGGAGTGGGTCGGGGCAGTGTTCGGGGGCGCCGACCACGACGAGCTGGCAGGCTCGGCGGCCGCGGATGACCAGGCCGGTGTCGCGTGGCGGGCGGCCCGCGATGACGAGATCTGTTTCGTGGTGGTGCAATTCGAGGAAGAGGACATCGCGGGGATGGACCGACAGACTCAGCTCGATGTCGGGGTAGCGGTTGCGGAAGGACACGAGCAGTCGCAGCAGCACGTATTCGCCGGCGGTCGCGACGACTCCGATGCGTAGCCGCCCTGTCTCGGCGCGCCGGACCGCCGCATGTGCTTCCTTCATGAGTCCCAGGATGGTGCGGCAGTACTCGGCGTAGACCCGCCCGGCCTCGGTGAGCACGATGCCGCGACCGGATTTGGTGATGAGCTTCGCGCCGAGTTGCTTCTCGATGTGCGCGACCGCCGCGGAGACGGCGGCCTCGGTGATGTGCAGTTGGCTCGCCGCGCGACGGATGCTGCTCTGGCGGGACACAGCCAGGAATGTTTCCATCCGAGATGCGCTCACCATACCCATATTCCACGGTACCAAACTCGAGGAAACCGTTGAGTATTCGGAGAAACAATCAAATTGTTTGTCGTCGCCGACCCCGTCATCCTGGAAATCGCAAGGCGCACACCCTCAGGATCTGGAGGAATGATGGCCGAGGAAACCGAACGGGACCGCTGGGATCCGGGTGTCCAATCGTATGCATCGATGGGGTATTACGCGCCGGACTATGAGCCCAAGGACACGGATGTCCTTGCAGTCTTTCGGGTTACCCCCCAACAGGGTGTCGACCCGATCGAGGCCGCCGCCGCGGTGGCAGGCGAATCATCCACGGCCACCTGGACTGTGGTGTGGACCGACCGGCTGACTGCGCACTCGCGCTACCAGGCCAAGTGCTATCGGATCGATGAGGTCCCCGGCCGGCCGGGGGAGTACTTCGCCTACATCGCCTACGACCTCGACCTGTTCGAGGAAGGTTCGATCACCAACCTCACCTCGTCCATCATCGGCAATGTCTTCGGCTTCAAACCGCTGCTGGCGCTGCGGCTGGAGGATATGCGCATTCCGGTCGCCTATGTCAAGACCTTCCAGGGTCCGCCGCACGGGACTGTCATGGAACGGGAGTATCTGAACAAATACGGCAGGGCGCTGCTCGGTGCAACGGTGAAACCGAAACTGGGTCTGTCCGCGCGCAATTACGGCCGGGTGATCTACGAGGCGTGCAAGGGCGGTCTCGATTTCACCAAGGACGACGAGAACATCAACTCACAACCGTTCATGCGGTGGCGCGATCGCTATCTGTTCGCCATGGAGGGCGTCAATCGCGCCATGGCCGAGACCGGCGAAATCAAGGGCCACTACCTCAATGTCACCGCGGCGACGATGGAGGACATGTACGAACGCGCCGAGTTCGCTAAGGAACTGGGCAGCATCGTGATCATGATGGACCTGACGGTCGGCTACACCGCCATGCAGTCCATGTCGCATTGGGCGCGGCGCAACGGTCTGCTGCTGCACCTGCACCGGGCAGGCCATTCGACCTTCACACGGCAGAAGACGCACGGTGTCAGCTTCCGGGTGCTGGCCAAGTGGTGCAGGCTGATCGGAGTCGACCATCTGCATGCGGGGACGGTGGTCGGAAAGCTCGAGGGCGATCCGGCCACCACTCGCGGCTTCTATGACACGTTGCGGGAGAACCACATTCCGGCGAACCCGGGCAACGGGATCTTCTTCGATCAGGACTGGGCAAGCTTGCCGGGGGTCATGCCGGTGGCTTCCGGTGGCATCCACGCGGGCCAGATGCATCAACTGGTCGACCTGTTCGGTGACGATGTGGTGTTGCAGTTCGGCGGCGGCACCATCGGTCACCCGCTCGGGATCGCGGCGGGGGCGGAAGCCAACCGGGTCGCGCTGGAGGCAATCGTGAAGGCGCGCAACGAAGGCCGCGATCTGTTGAAGGAAGGACCGGACGTGCTGCGGAAGGCGGCCGAGTCCTGTCGCCCCCTGGATGTCGCGCTGGCGACCTGGGGTGATGTCACCTTCGACTACACCTCCACCGATGCACCCGACGCCGTGCCGACGGCAAGCCACTGAGGCCGAATTTCCGAAGGACGTGCCATGTATCTGCGTCAGGGAACCTTCTCGTACCTGCCCGAACTCACCGATGCGGAGATCGCCGCGCAGGTGCGCTACGCGCTGCTGAACAACTGGCCGGTGTCCATCGAATACACCGACGATCCGCATCCTCGCAATGCCTATTGGGAAATGTGGGGGCTGCCGCTGTTCGATCTCGACGAGCCCGACGGTGTGCTCGCCGAGATCGATGCCTGCCGGAAAACCTTTCCGCGACACTACATTCGGATACTCGCCTATGACGCACGCTACGGCAGACAGACCACGGCGCTGAGCTTCCTCGTGCAGCGGCCCGCCGACGAACCCGGGTTCCTGCTCACCCGCAGCGAGGGGCCCGATCGGCGGCAGATCTACGGGCTGCATTCCTACGCCACGAACGACCGTCCGGGGACGCGGTATGGCGGTTGAGCGCTCCGGAGCGGCCGGTGGTTTCCGGCTGCACCGGCCCGGGGCCGATGATCCCCGGCCGGTGCGGGCGGTGCCCCCCGACGCGACGTCCGATGCCGAGATCCTCGACGACGCCGCGGTGCTCGACCTGTCGACCGATATCGCGGGCAACGACGTCGGGGACGTGCTGGCCAGACTCGATGCGGAGCTGGTCGGCTTGGCGAATGTGAAGCTGCGTGTCCGGGAGATCGCGGCGCTGCTACTGATCGATCGGGCGCGTCAACGCTTCGGGCTTCGGGCGTCCCGGCCGACCATGCATATGAGTTTCACCGGTGGGCCGGGCACCGGCAAGACCACCGTCGCCCTGCGCATGGCGGAAATGCTGCATGCCCTCGGCTATATCCGGAAACCGAAGGTGCACACCGTCACCCGCGACGACCTGGTCGGTCAATTCATCGGACACACCGCGCCGAAGACGAAAGAGGCGCTGGCCAGGGCGGCAGGAGGAGTGCTGTTCATCGACGAGGCCTACTACCTGTTCCGCCCCGAGAACGAGCGGGACTATGGGCAGGAGGTCATCGAGATCCTCTTGCAGGAGATGGAGGACGAGCGCGCGAGTTCGGTGGTGATCTTCGCTGGTTACGCGGATCGGATGGACCGATTCTTCTCCGCCAATCCCGGACTGTCCTCGCGCGTGGCGCACCATCTGGAATTCAGCGACTACACCCATGGCGAGTTGCTGGAGATCGCCGAGATCATGGTGGCGCGGGAAAACTTTCGCTTCGATGATGCCGCGCGATCCGCGTTCGCCGAGTATGTCGAGTTGCGGATGCGCGGGCCGCGATTCTCCAATGCGCGCAGCGTCCGCAATGCCCTCGATCGGTGCCGGCTGCGCCAGGCCAAACGCCTGGTCGAGCTGCGGCTACCGCTCACCAAGACCGACCTGATCACGCTGACCGCCCAGGATGTCCATGGCAGCAGCGTGTTCGGTGGCAGCGGTGCGAGTAACGGGCCCGGTGGCGGTGTCTTGCATGACCACGAAAGGCCCCCGGAGCACCGCAAATCGAGCACAACCGAGCTGCCGGACGGGCCGACCGCAAGGGCCCCCGCCTGACGAGATCGAGTCACCATGCCAGAAGGACTGAAGACCCTCACCCGTTACACCATCGAAGAGGAGCACCGGCACCCCGGCTCGTCCGGTGAGTTCTCCGCCCTGGTGAATGTTGTTGCGACAGCTACGAAGATCATTGCCAACCAGGTGATGCGGGGAGCCATTGTCGGCTCGCTCGGCGCGGCGGATCCCGATAATCTGCCGCCGACGGTGCACCGCAAACTGGATGCGATCGCCAACGACATCATGGTGGCGCAGACCCAGTGGACGGGGCATCTGTCGGCACTGTTGTCGGAGCAGATGACGCAGATTCATCCGGTGCCGGACATCCACCGGCGCGGTAAGTATCTGCTGGCCTTCGACCCGTTGGACGGCTCCTCCAATATCGACGTAAATCTGCCCGTCGGAACGATATTCAGTGTGCTGCGGGCGCCGGATCGGGCGCGGGCTTCCGACGGCGGTGCGGCGCCGATCGCCGATGACTTCCTGCAGCCGGGCGTGCGGCAGGTCTGCGCCGGGTTCACCCTCTACGGTCCGGCGACGATGCTGGTGATCACCACCGGCAGCGGTGTCGACGGCTTCACCCTCGACCGGGAGATCGGTGCGTTCGTGCTGACCCATCCGCGGATGCGAATCCCCGAGGACACATCGGGTTTCGCGATCAATGCCGCGAACGAGCGGTTCTGGGAACGGCCGGTGCGCAGATACGTGCACGAATGCCTCGACGGAGTGGACGGGCCGCGCGGGCGGGATTTCAATATGCGCTGGGTGGCTTCGCTGGTCGCCGACACGTTCCACATTCTCACTCGCGGTGGCGTTTACCTGTACCCGCACGACGCCAGGCCGCCGCTGCGGCCGGGTCGAGTGTCGTTGCTGTATGGGGCCAACCCGATCGCCTTCATCGTCGAGCAGGCGGGTGGCTGGGCCACCACAGGTGGCGAGCGCGTGCTCGAGGTGTCGCCGGAGCACGTGCACCACCAGGTGCCGTTGATCTTCGGATCGCGCAACGAGGTGGAGCGGATCGAGCGCTATCACAGTGAGCCCGACGAAGGGCCGAGCTTCGACAGCTCGTTGTTCGGCTCCCGGTCGCTGTTCCGGCCTGCCCCCCATTGAGAATTGAGGCGATGCCATGTCGGTGAAGCATCCCGTTGTCGCGATCACCGGATCATCCGGTGCGGGAACGACCAGCGTCACACGGACTTTCCAGGAGATCTTCCGCCGCGAGGGCGTCAATGCGGTGATCGTGGAGGGGGACTCCTTCCACCGCTACGACCGCAACGAGATGAAGCTCGCGATGGTGGAGGCCGAACAAAGCGGCAACCTCACCTTCTCCCATTTCGGCGAGGAGGCGAATCTGCTGAAGGAGTTGGAGACACTCTTCCGTGACTACGGCGAGACCGGGGTCGGCTCGGTTCGCAAGTACCTGCACGATGACGCAGAAGCGAAACCCTACGA
The DNA here is from genome assembly GCF_036046055.1 of Nocardia sp. NBC_00403. Taxonomy (NCBI): domain Bacteria; kingdom Bacillati; phylum Actinomycetota; class Actinomycetes; order Mycobacteriales; family Nocardiaceae; genus Nocardia; species Nocardia sp. NBC_00403. Next base: position 6,226,392 of record NZ_CP107939.1, on the reverse strand, counting down.
CCAGCCGGCGGGCACCTTCACACCGTGGGAGGACCTGTCTCCCGGCAGCGACCTGCTGTTCTACGAGGGTCTGCACGGCGCCGCCGTCACCGACTCCGTGAACGTCGCTCAGCATGCGGATCTGCTGGTCGGCGTGGTACCGATCGTGAACCTCGAGTGGACCCAGAAAGTCATCCGCGACAAGACCGAACGCGGCTACTCGAGCGAAGCTGTCATCGACACGATCCTGCGCCGCATGCCCGACTACGTGAAGTACATCTGCCCCCAGTTCTCCCACACCTACGTCAACTTCCAGCGGGTGCCCACCGTCGATACCTCGAACCCCTTCATCGCCCGCACCATCCCCACGGCCGACGAGAGCTTCGTAGTGATCCGCTTCGCTGACCCCAAGGTCATCGACTTCCCCTACCTCCTATCCATGCTGCACGACTCCTTCATGTCCCGGCCGAACTGCATCGTCGTCCCCGGCGGCAAGATGGAACTGGCCATGCAACTGATCTTCACCCCCTTGATCCTGCGGCTGATGGACAAGCGCCCCAAACGAAGTCGATGACTGCCAGTATCTGCCAACCCTGGGAGGTGGAGGAATCTACAGCGAGAGTGGGAAGTCAACCGCAATGACGGCTGGCAGGTGATCGAGCAGGCTCTGGTGCATGGGAAATCTGTCCTTCGCGTCCGGGTGGCGGAAGTACGTCTGGTTGGCGGCTGGAATCGTGGCCGCGCTGTTCGCCACGAACAGCGCGTGGTCGGTACCGGTCGCCGGGTGGCTATTCTCCATCGCCCTGATGCGGTTCACCCGAAGCTGTAGTGCGCTCACCGGATTCGCGTGTGTCGCCCTGTCATCGACTGCGGTGACGATCGTCCTCGTCACGGTGGCGGGCGGGTTGGCGGGCGGGCCGATCCTGCTCGGCTGTCTGGTATTGAGCCTGCTCCTGAGTATTCCGCTGCTGGTCGACCGGCTGCTGTTCGAGCGGTTGGCTCCGTTCGCGGCTACCTTGGTCTTCCCCGCGGCCCGGGCAGCGGTCGAGTTCCTGGTCGCGGCGATCAGTCCGCTGGGCACGATTTTCGGGCCGTTGGCCACGACACAGTCGGCGAATCTGCCATTGCTGCAAGTTGTTTCGGTCACCGGTTTGTACGGAATCAGCTTTTTGATGGCTTGGGTAGCGCCGGTCGTCAACGATGCGCTGGAACACCGGTGGGATTGGCCGTCTATCCGGACCGTCACGCTGGCCTATGTCTCGGTGCTCGGTCTCGTGCTCCTCGGCGGTGGCCTGCGGCTGGCCCTCGCGCCGACCGCACCGAGCTTGGTGCGCGTCGCAGGCGTCAGCGTCTCGCGCGCGGCCGAGGAGCGGATGCGGGAGATCGATAACTTCCATGCACCCGAGGTGCTGCCCGAACAGAAACCGGTGCTGCGCAGGGCGTTCGCGGTGCTCAATGATGATCTGTTCGCTCGCAGCCGGACCGAGGCCGACGCCGGGGCGCGCATCGTCGCGTGGCCGGAGGCCGCCGCGGTCGTGCTCGGCGAAGACTTCGATGATTTTCTGCGGCAAGCTCGAGACCTGGCCAAAGACAAGGCAATCTATCTCGACATGGGGATAGCCGTGATCCTCGACGGGCAGCCGCGATCCCGCGACATCGCCGTACTCGTGGCGCCCGACGGCCAGGTGTTGTCTACCTTCGACAAGGCCCACCCGGTGCCTGGCCTGGAAAGCCTGCGACCGGGCGACGGAATCGTGTCGGTGTCCGCGACACCGTACGGCCGCATCGCCAGTGTCGTCTGCTTCGACGCCGACTTCCCTCGCACCATGCGCACCCGCGCCGACATCATGTTCGTCCCCGCCAACGATTGGAAAGGCATCGAGCGCATGCACGCCGCGACCGCGGTGTTCCGCGCCGTCGAGAACGGATACAACCTCGTCCGCGAGACCAGCAACGGCATCGCGATCACCGTCGACGCCTACGGCACGACCCTCGCCAGGACCGACTACTTCAGCACCACGCAGCAGAGCATGGTCGTGTCCGTACCGACGCGCGGCACCTGGACGGTGTACGGATTGATCGGTGACCTCTTCGCGTGGCTGTGCATTACGGGTGTCGCCGGTTTGACAGCGATGGCCGCAGTCCGGCGGATCGGACACCGGAGCTGATCATGATATGTCCGGATGACAGTGCGATGATGCCATCGCCACGGAACAGGGAGACATCGATGAGGGCGAGGCTTGCGACACCGGTTCGCGCGCTGGCCATGCTCTGCCTGTCGGTCGCTGGGATCGGCGCGGCAGCCCTGGTCGTCGCCAGCGCGGCATTGCTGGTGGTCGGCCTCGGCCGGTCCGTGTTCCCCGCAGCGGTTTCGCTGCTGCGGCGGGCCGCGGACACGGCGCGTCGGCTGGCTCGCCAGGTGGGCGTGGACATCGAGCGTCCCTACGGTCCCGAGACCGATGCGATTGCGCTGCTGAAGGCGCGCACCACCCGGCGGGACGTGATCTGGGCCGTCCTCGAACCGATCATCGGCACCTGGGCGGCCGTGCTGGCGCTCGGCATGCCGCTGTTCGGGTTGTACGGCGCGGTGGTGCAGCCGTTCGTATGGCGGGCCAACGCGCGGGCGGGCGGCAGCAACGCCTACGGCGTTATTCACGTGACCTCGACAGCCGCCGCGCTGGCCGCGATTCCGGCCGGGCTCGCGGTGATCGCGCTCGGCCTCTACATCGGACCGGTGGTGCTGCGGTTGCGCGCCCGCTGGACGCGCGCACTGCTCGGGCCGTCACGGGCGACCCGGTTGGAGCAACGGGTGGAGACACTCGTGGAGACGCGCGCGGACAGTGTCGACGCGCAAGCCGCGGAACTCCGCAGGATCGAACGTGACCTGCACGACGGAGCGCAGGCCCGGCTGGTCGCGCTGGGCATGAGTCTCGGGGACGCGGAGCGGCTGTTCGACATGGATCCGGAGACGGCCCGTCAGCGGGTGGTCGCCGCCCGGGAAGCGTCGTCGAAGGCCCTGGCCGAGTTGCGTGATCTGGTGCGGGGGGTTCATCCGCCGGTCCTGGCCGACCGTGGCCTCGCCGACGCGATCCGCGCCGTGGCGCTGGATTCCCTGCTCGATGTCGAGGTGTCGTCCGATCTGGCCGGTCGGCCGACGCCGCCGATCGAGTCCGCCGTCTACTTCGCCGTCAGCGAATTGCTCACCAACACAGGCAAACACGCGGGCACGGCGACCGCGCGGGTCACGCTCCACCATGAGGCTGGTCTACTGATTTGCGATGTCACCGATGACGGCAGCGGTGGCGCGGATCCGGCCAACGGCACTGGGCTGCAGGGCATCCGAAGCCGACTGGCCGTCTTCGACGGCACGATCGCCATCGACAGCCCACTCGGCGGCCCGACCCGTGTCCATCTGGAGGTGCCGTGCGCGATTCGATCCGAGTAGTCGTGGCCGAGGATCTGTTCCTCATCCGCGAAGCGCTGGTTCGCATGCTCACCGAGCACGGCTTCACGGTCGTCGCCGCCGTAGACAACGGCCCGTCATTGCACAAGGCATTGGCCGACGAGCAGCCCGACATAGCGGTCGTCGACGTGCGGCTGCCGCCGTCGTTCACCGATGAGGGACTGCAGGCCGCGATCCACGCACGCCGGCAGCGGCCCGGCTTTCCAGTGCTGGTGCTGTCCCAGTACGTCGAGCAGCTCTACGCTCGTGAACTGCTCGCCGACGGCATCGGGGCCGTCGGCTACCTACTGAAGGACAGGGTCTCCAACACCGAACAGTTCATCAGCGCAGTCGAATCGGTCGCGCACGGCGGCACCGCGATGGATCCGCATGTGGTCGCCAAACTCCTGACCCGAGGCGACGCCCGCGGCCGCACAACCGAATTGAGCCCCCGCGAACGAGAAGTGTTGAGCCTCATCGCCGTCGGCCGCTCCAACGCGGCCATCGCCCGCCAATTGACGATCTCCGCCAGCGCGGTCACCAAACACATCGCGAGCATCTTCGGCAAGCTCCACCTGCCGGAGTCCGAGGACGACAATCGCCGTGTCCTGGCGGTGCTCGCCTATCTCAACCAGTAACCGTCGAATATAGTTTTCAGCGGAAGTAAGGTCGCCGGCGGCCCATGCCGCTCGGGCTTGCGTTTCCAGAACGGCAGTCAAGTTCTCCAGGACGGCCAGAAGTTCGGAACCGCCTGGCTCACTGACAGCTTGGAGCGCACAGTTCTCGGCCTGCTCCATCAGCATCGCGACCTGACGATGGTTGCCCTCCATGAATTGAATAAGGCTGAATCCACGCCAACAAGCGCTGCGCAGCAGCAGGCGCGGGCCTTCTGTTACCGCATGGCTGGCTCGAATCCGGCGGGTGTAAACCGTGGTTGCGCTCACGCACCGGCAGATCCCAGGACGGCCCCTGGGATGAACCTGGCCCGGCTGTCCCGTGGTGTCCGGTGGTCGACGCTGCAGTCATGTCCTGTTCGCTGGTGTGCTGAGACCTGGGGTGCGGAGTCGTGACGGATCGGCGTACAGTGCCATAAGTGAATGATCATTCACATGATGGTTGCCGATATGAGCAAGGAGTGGTCATGACTTCCGCAGTCATTGTCGACGTAGTGCGTACCCCCTCGGGGAAGGGTAAATCGGGTGGTGGGCTGTCGAAATTTCACCCGGCTACGCTGTTGGCCGATGTGTTGCGGACGCTGGTGGAGCGGAATGATCTGGATCCGGCGCTGGTCGACGATGTGATCGGTGGTTGTGTCACGCAGAGTGGTGAGCAGGCGTTCAATATTTCCCGGACCGCGGTGTTGGCTGCCGGGTTTCCCGAGACCGTGCCCGCCACGACGGTGGATCGGCAGTGCGGGTCCAGTCAGCAAGCGGCGCACTTCGCGGCGCAGGGGGTGATTGCGGGGGCCTATGACATCGCGATCGCGTGTGGTGTGGAGTCGATGAGCCGGGTGCCGATGTTCTCCAATGCGCAGGGCAAGGACGCGAACCGCGGTCCGCTGGCGCATCGTTTTCCGGAAGGTCTTATCGGACAAGGCATTGCGGCGGAGATCATCACTCAGCGATGGAAGCTCGATAGGGAGACCCTGGACGCGTTCGCCGCGCGTTCACATCGGCTGGCGGCTCAGACCGCCGCGGCAGGCGGTTTCGACAACGAGCTCGTCGCGGCCGGGGCGTTGACCGCGGACGAGACGATTCGCGCAGACACCACGGTGGCGGGGCTCGCCGGTTTGCGTCCCGCGTTCGCCGCCGACGAGTTCCAGGCGCGGTTTCCGGAGATCGAATGGTCGATCACGCCCGGCAATTCCTCGCCGCTCACCGACGGCGCCTCGGCCGCGCTGATAATGAGCGAGGAAAAGGCCGACGCCCTCGGCCTGCGCCCGCGCGCCCGCTTCCATTCCTTCGCGGTGACCGGCGACGACCCGCTGCTCATGCTCACCGCCGTCATCCCGGCCACCCGCAAGGTGCTCGCCAGGGCCGGCCTGACGATCGACGACATCGACGTCTACGAAGTGAACGAAGCCTTTGCCCCCGTCCCGCTGGTCTGGCAGCACGACCTGCACGCCGACCCCGCCAAACTCAACCCCCGCGGCGGTGCGATCGCCCTCGGTCACCCCCTCGGCGCCTCCGGCACGCGCATCCTCGCCACCATGCTCAATCACCTCGAACAAACCGGCGGTCGCTACGCTCTGCAAACCATGTGCGAGGCAGGCGGTCTCGCCAACGCCACCATTATCGAACGGTTGTAATGCGACTACACGGCTGATCGGATCGCCGACGGCAGCGACGTGGTGGGGGGCCGCGGATCGGCGCGGAGATCAGTCGGGGAGCAGGGGAACCGAGATGCCCTCGCCGCGGCCGATGAGGGCGGCGCGGGTGACGGCACTGGAGCCGAAGCGCTGCCGGAGATCGTCGAGGGTGGAGTCGAGGGTGTTGGTGGCGCGTGGCTCCAGCGGGAGGGTCAATTGCACCGCGTCGGCGTCCTCGAGATTGGTGAGGGCGAGGCCGACGAGGGTGAGTCCGCGTTCCTGGATCATCGGCATGGCGGTGGTGAGCAGGGTGCGGGCGGTGCGCAGGAGCGTTTCGGTGTGATCGGTTGCTTCGGCGAGGGTGTGGGAGCGGGTGGCTCGGGTGAAATCGCCGAAACGCATGCGTAGCACCACAGTTCGGCACACGCGGTCGGCGGTGCGCAGGCGGCGGCCGAGGCGGTCGGTGAGGCCGTGCAGGTAAGCCTCGATTTCGTCGGGCGGGCGCGGGCGGCGGCCGAGGGCGCGTTGGGCGCCGATCGAGCGGCGGCGGCGTCCGGTCTCGACGCGACGCGGGTCGCGGGCCCATGAGAGGGCGAACAGGTGCCGGCCCGCGCCCGGCCCGAGAATCGAGCGCAGCACGGGTTCGCCGAGCTCCGCGAGGTGCCCGACCCGGGTGATGCCATGGTCGTGCAGCGTGCGTGCAGTGACTTCGCCTACGCCCCACAGTCTTTCAACAGGCAGCGGGTGCAGGAAGTCGAGTTCGCCGTCCGGCGGGACGAGGCGTAGGCCGTCCGGTTTGGACACCGCGCTTGCTACTTTCGCGAGGAACTTGGTGCGCGCGATGCCCACGGAGATCGGCAGGCCGACCTGGTCTCGGACATCGGCGCGGAGCTGGTGTGCGATGTCGATGGGCTCGCCCGCGATCCGGCGCAGACCGCCGACATCCAGAAACGCTTCGTCGATGGAGATGCCTTCGACGACCGGTGTGGTGTTGCGGAAGACTTCGAACACCGCCTTGCTGGCCTGCGCATAGGCGGACATGCGTGGTTGCACCACGATGGCGTCCGGGCACAGTCGCAGGGCGGCGGCGCCGTTCATCGGGGTGCGCACACCGCGGGCCTTCGCCTCGTAACTGGCGGCGAGCACGACGGCGCTGCCGACGATGACCGGACGTCCCCGCAATCTCGGGTCGTCGCGCTGTTCGACCGAGGCGTAGAAGGAATCGAGGTCGGCATGCAGGATCGACGCTTCCGCGCGGGCTTCGATCCGGGGTCTACCGGATCGTGCGGCGGGCGCGGAGTCGGACACGAACATATGTTCGCACACATGTTCGAAAAGATGAAGCGTGGGTCCGCTGCCGCCATCACCGATGTGGCCGGGGTGCGGTACTACGATGACGGTGTGTTGGTCGAATTGGTGTGTCGAACTCGGCGAAATTCTGGTGAAGCGACTGTGGGAGAAGGCAATTGAGCAACGAACCCACTGCGGCGCACAGCGCGGCCGCGTTCCCGCTGCCGCAGACGCCGATCCACGTGCCCGACGACGTGCTCGCCGATCTTCGGCAGCGCCTGGCTCTGACGCGGTGGCCGGTCGACGCGGGCAATGACGACTGGTCCTACGGCATCGATCGTCGCTACCTGCAGGAACTCGTCGAGTACTGGCGCGACGGCTACGACTGGCGCAAGGCCGAAGCCGCGATCAACGCCTACGAGCACTACCGGGTCGAGGTCGACGGCGTGCCGGTGCATTTTCTGCGCAAGGCGGGCGTCGGTCCCAACCCGACGCCGTTGATCCTCACCCACGGCTGGCCGTGGACGTTCTGGCACTGGTCCAAGGTCATCGACCAGTTGGCCGATCCGGGTGCGCACGGCGGTGATCCGGCGGAGGCGTTCGACGTGATTGTTCCGTCGTTCCCGGGCTTCGGCTTTTCCGCGCCGCTGCCGAACAACCCGGACATGAACTTCTGGAAGGTCGCCGACCTCTGGCACACCCTCATGACCGAGACTCTCGGCCACCTCGAATATGCGGCAGCGGGCTGTGACGTCGGCGCGCTGGTCACCGGTCAACTCGGGCACAAGTACGCGGACGAGCTGATTGCGATCCATATCGGGTCCGGCCAGAAACTCAGTCTGTTCGAGGGCGAGCGGGCCTGGGACGTCAGCGGCGGCCGGCCCATCCCCGAGGGGCTGCCCGACGATGTCCACGACCGGATCATCGAAATGGAGCGGCGCTTCGCCGTCCACCTCGCCGCGCATGTGCTGGAACCGAGCACGCTTGCCGTCGGGCTGTCCGACTCGCCTGCCGGAATGCTCGCCTGGATACTGCAACGCTGGGTGAAATGGAGTGACAACGGCGGCGACATCGAGACCGTCTTCACCAAGGACGAGCTGCTCACCCACGCCATGATCTTCTGGGTGACGAACTCGATCGGCACCTCGATTCGCACCTATGCCAACAATAATCGCTATCCGTGGACGCCCTCGCACGACCGGCAGCCGGTGATCGAAGCGCCGACCGGCATCACCTTCGTCGGCTACGAGAACCCACCGGGTGTCGACACCGATCGGCGCGTGCAGAGCTTCCTCGACAGCGACCGCGCCGACTGGTACAACCACGTCAACCTCACCGTCCACGACCACGGTGGTCACTTCATTCCGTGGGAAATCCCCGATCTGTGGGTCGACGATCTGCGCAGAACCTTCCGCGGCCGACGCTGACAAATCTACGGCCTACCTACGTAGGAATCCCGCGAAGCCGGTATCCTGGGGCGTCAGTCGGACGAGAAACGATGAGGGAGTCGGCACGGTGCGTGGATTCGGGGACCTGGAGGCGGTGATCATGGACCGCATCTGGGATCGGGACGCGGAGACCACGACGGTCCGCGAAATCTTCGACGAACTGGCGGCCGAACGCGGCATCGCCTACACCACGGTCATGTCGACCATGGACAACCTGCACCGCAAAGGCTGGCTGGCGCGCGAACGCGCGGGCAAGGCCTACCGCTACTGGCCGACCCTCACCCGCGAGGAGCACAGCGCGCGGCTGATGCTGGAGGCGCTCGGTTCCGGCGGCCGTTCGGATCTGGTACTCAGCCATTTCGTCGACCGGATCAGCGCCGACGAATCGGCAGGCCTGCGCGCGGCGCTACGCAGGCTGACCTCCCATAAGCCGCCCGAAGCGCCGTGAATGTAGCCCTCTGCCTACTGGTGTACGGCGGCGTGGTTGCGCTGTTCGGGCCGTCGGTGCTGCAACGGCTGACCCATAGCGGCGCTGCGCCGCGGCTGGGTGTTGTCGCCTGGCTGGTGGCTATCGTCGGTGCGCTCGGATCGTGGTTGCTGGCGGCCGGCATGCTGTTCGTCGAATTCGCCACGTACTGGCACGCGGATGTGGCAGTGCGCGTGTGCGTCGACGCACTCTCGACACCGGTGAACGAGGCGGCGAGCCCGACGCTGCGCGCGGTGTCGTTCGCAGTGGCGGCAGCGGTGATCACGGGGACCGGGGTGGTGCTGTGGCGGTCGGTGCGGATTCTGCTGCGCATGCGTCGACGCACGCTGGAACACGCGCGGGCAGTATTGCTCGTCGGACGTTCGCGCTCCGATCTCGGTGTGGTCGTGTTGGATTCGCCGCAACCGCAGGCGTATTGCGTCGCAGGGCGGCCGGACGCGATCGTCGTCACCAGTGCCGCATTGGACGCGCTTGCTCCCGATCAGCTGACCGCGGTGCTCGCGCACGAGCGCGCGCACCTGCGTGGCAGGCATGCGGCACTGACGGCGTTCGTGCGTGGGTTGGCGACAATCCTGCCGCGCGTGCGGCTGCTGGCGGTCGGTGCCGAGGAGATCAACCGGCTGCTCGAAATGTGCGCCGATGACGAGGCGGCGCGCAGGCATGGTGCCGAACCTCTGCTCGGTGGATTGATCGCGCTGGTCGGTGCCGCGACGGCGACCCCGGCGCATGCCATGAACGCTGCGGCCACCGCGGTGGTGGCCAGGGCCGAGCGGCTGGTGTCACCGGCCAGCGGGATGCGCAGGGCGACCAACCGCACGGCATTGCTCGGTGTGATCATCGCGACCATGATGGGAATGCTCGAGGTGGCCGCCGGATTGTTGATCTGCAGCTGGATTTTCGGCTGAGCAGGACGCCGCCGATGGGTCGGCGCGCGGTGACCGGGCGCACAGCAGATCAGGCAACCACGCATTCGGTGAAGTAGGAGGCGGTCGGTGCAGCTCACCTGGGATCAGGTCTTCGCGTGGCGGTTGGGTCAGCAGTTTGTCGCGCCACCGACCGAGCCACCCGTTCCCGAGGTCGTCGATCGGCTGTGTGGGGTGTAGGCCCAGGCCACCTCGTTGGCGGATCTGGCGGTCGCGTTGCGGCGTCGCGCAGCCGAGCCGGATGCGGTGGTGTGCGAGCTGAATTCGGGCACGGTGGCCGCCGTTCTCGGGCGGGACCTCGCGTCCGTGCGGGTCGAGTAGCGGCTACTCGGCGGCGCGGGCGGCGACCAGGACTTCGAGGCCGTCGAGGATGCGGGCAAGGCCGAATCCGAAGTGGTCGAAGCCGGGATCGAACGCATTGTTGGACAGTGCCGCCATCGTCGGGTAGCGGCCGCTGGCCATGGCGCGTTCCAGCACCGGGACCTGGGCCTGCCAGAACTCTGCGTCGGTCAGGCCCGATTTGCGTTCTGCCTCTTGCAGATACAGCTGGGTGCGCGCGGCGCCCGCGACATAGTCGCTGACCAGGATGACCGCGGAGACGAGCTCGGGGTCGGTCAGACCCATAGGTTTGATGCGTGAGACCACCAGCTCCATGCCTTCCACGGCACTGGGGCCCATCACCGGCCGGGACTGGTTGACCTGGAGCAGCCAGGGGTGGCGGCGAAAGAGGGCAAGGGATTCGCGGGCCAAGGCCTCCAGCGCACCGCGCCAGCCCGCGCCGCGGTAGGCGTCGGCGGCAGGCCGCTGCACCCGATCCAGCATGACGTCGAGTAGCTCGGCCTTGCCCGGCAGATAGCGATACAGCGACATGGTTCCGGTGCCGAGCTCGGTGGCGACGCGGCGCATGGTGAGTGCTTCCAAGCCCTCGGTGTCGGCCACCACGATTGCCGCTTCGACGATGCGGTCCAGTGTGAGTGCGGGTTTGGGTCCGCGACTCGGCCGGGCGCCGGTGTCCCAGAGCAGGTCGAGAGTGCGGGCGATGTCGCCGCTGCCGCTGGACTCCGTGCTCGTCATGAGAGCCAGCTTAACTGCTTGGCGAAAAACTGGGTACAACGTACCCTAATTAGGGTACGTTGTACCCAGTTATTGTTCGATGTGTGATGCGGAGGGCGAGAGTGAGCGACGAATTTGCGGTCCGAGCCGAGGGGCTCGACAAGAGATATGGGGACAAGCGGGCCTTGGACGGCTTCGATCTGACCGTCCGGCGCGGGACGGTGCATGGACTGCTCGGCCCGAACGGCGCGGGCAAGACCACGGCCGTGCGGATCTTGTCGACGCTGGTCCGGCTCGACCGCGGCCGGGCCGAGGTGGCGGGGCTCGATGTGGCACGCGAGCCCCGGCTGGTGCGCTCGCGCATCGGGCTCACCGGGCAGTACGCCGCGGTGGACGAGGTGCTCACCGGGCGTCAGAACCTCGAAATGTTCGGCAGGCTCTTTCATCTCGGTGGGCGCCGGGCCCGGCAGCGCGCGACCGAATTGCTCGAGCGCTTCGATCTCACCGCTGCCGCCGACAAAGGTGTCGGCAAATACAGCGGCGGTATGCGGCGCAGGCTCGACCTCGCGGCGTCGATGATCCTGTCGCCGGAGGTCCTCTTCCTCGACGAGCCGACCACGGGTCTCGACCCGCGCAGCCGAGGTGAGGTGTGGGAATCGGTGCGGGCGTTGGTCGCCGACGGCACCACCGTCCTGCTCACTACCCAATATCTGGAGGAGGCGGACAAACTCGCTTCCCGCATCACGGTGATCGATCAGGGCAGGGCCATCGCCGACGACACCCCGGACGGGCTGAAGAACACCGTCGGAGCCGATCTCATCGAGGTCGTTGCCGCTGAGGTCGCCGATCTGCCGGTGGTCGCCAAGGTGGTCGCGAGGGTGTGTGCTGGGGAGCCCGAGACCGACGATCTCGAACGCAGGGTGCACGCGCCCGTCGCCGACCGCGTCGCCGCGCTCACCGAGGTGGCACGCGTGCTGCAGGACGAGGGGATCGGCATCGAGGACATCGGATTGCGCAGGCCGAGCCTCGACGACGTCTTTCTGCAGTTGACCGGACACCGCACTGTTGCCGAGGAGGCCGCGTAATGACCACCGCGACTGTGTCGCCGACCCGCTCGCGGGCATTCTGGGCCGTTGCCGATTGCTGGAATGTGGTGCGGCGCGGGCTGACCCACTATCAGCGCCAACCGGTGAACATCGCCTGGCAGCTCGGGTTCCCGATTCTGTCGGTGCTGCTGTACGGATATGTGTTCGGCAGTGCGATGAGCGTGCCGGGCGGCGGCGACTACCGGAGCTTTCTGATGCCGGGCATGTTCGCGATGACGATGGCGTTCGGGTTCATCAATACCGCGACGGTGGTCGTGTACGACGCGACCAACGGCGTGATCGACCGATTCCGTTCCATGCCGATGGCGTCCTCGGCGGTGGTGTCCGGGCGCGGAGTCACCGACCTGATCGTGGCCTGTGCGGAGTTGGCGATCCTCATGCTCACCGCGCTGGCCATCGGCTGGCGGCCTGACGGTGGAATCGCCAACGGCCTTGCGGCTTTCGGGCTCCTGCTGTTGCTGCGGTTCGCCCTGATCTGGGTCGGTGTCTGGCTCGGACTGCTGGTGCCGAATCCGGAGGCGGCAGGTGGGCTGTTCGCGGTGGCCTTCCCGCTGACCATGATCTCGAGCATCTTCGTCGCACCGCAGCTGATGCCGAGTTGGCTCGGCGGGATCGCCGCGTGGAATCCGATCTCGTCCACGGTCGCCGCAACCCGTGAGCTGTTCGGAACTCCGGTGGGCAGCGGTGATTCGTGGATCGAACAGCACGCACTGCTCATGGCGATGGTGTGGCCGGCGATCCTCACGGCGATCTTCCTGCCGCTGGCGGTGCGGCGATTCCAACGCCTGAGTCGCTGACACGGAAACGGTGCCCGGCCATCCCGAGGGATGCCGGGCACCGTGCCCGCATGTCGAGTCAGACGGCGGCGTGGTCGCTCGCCGGATTCGGTTGTGCGGCAGCGGGTCGCGGCATTCTGGCCGCCAATCCGATTAGCCCTGCGACCAGCGCGACGGCCGCTGTGACGTACCAGCTGCGGTGGAAGGCGTCGAGGGTTTCCTGCGGTCCGGTGGGGGAGCCGAGGGTTGCCACGACGACGGCGACACCGACGGCGAGGCCGATCTGCCTGGACATGCTCAGCACGGCCGATCCGGTGGCGAATCGCTGGGGTGGCAGGCCTGCGCTGCCCGCGGCGAACGCGGTGGGCAGGGTGAGCCCGACGCCGAGCCCGCTGACGACCATGCCGCCCAGTAGACCACCCAGGTAGTCGGGTTCGAGGGTGATGGCGGTGGCCCACCACACCATGCCCGCGGCGAAGGCGACGCCACCAGCGGCGATGACCGGCCCGGCACCGATGCGGCTGATGAGTCGACCGGCGAGGATCGCCACGACCGGCACGACCAAGGGGCCCGGCGCGATCGCCAATCCGGTGCGCAGGGCCGACCACTCCCAGATGTTCTGCGCCCAGAGCACCACCGACAGCAGCATGCCGGCGAATGCGATCTGGAAGAACAGGGAATTGCCCGCCATCAGTGCGAAGTTGGGTGCGCGGAGCAGCGCGGGGTCGACGACGGGACTGTGGTGGCGGGCCGAGGAGATCGCGAAGGCACCCGCGAGCACCGCCGCGACGGCGAAGGATGTGAGCACGCCCGCCGAAGTCCAGCCCCAGTCCTCCCCTTTCACCAGGGCGAGGATGAACGCGCCGATGGCGCCGATCAGCATGATCGCACCGAACAGATCGGGCAGTGGCCCGCCGTCGCCGCGCGGGCAGGGCAGCAGCCGCACGCCGAAGGTCAACGCGGCAAGTCCGATCGGCACGTTCACGAGGAACACCCAGCGCCAATCGATCTCGACGAGTAGGCCGCCGATCACCGGACCGAGTGCGGCGCCGAGGCCGCCGAAGGCCACCCACAGCCGAACGGCCATCGGGCGGCGCTCAGCTGGAGTCGCGGCCAGCACCAAGCCGAGTGAGGACGGGGTCAGCATGGCGCCGCCCACCGCCTGCAACACCCGAAAGGCCACCAGCGACTCGACATTCCATGCGGCCGAACACAGCCCCGAACCGAGCACGAACACGGCGAGACCGATCAGGAAGGTCGTCCGGTTACTGCCGCGATCGCCGAGCCGCCCTGCGGGCACCAGTAGCGCCGCGAACACGATTGCGTAGGCATTGAGCACCCACGACAGCCCGGATAGTTGGGTGTCGCCGAAATCCTTGCCCATATCCGGCAGGGCCACATTGACGATGAACAGATCCAGACTCGACAGCAGCACGCCGACCGACACGATGGCCAGGACGACTCGCGAATCGACAGCGGGTCGATCTGTGGTTGGCACAACGGTATTCACGATCGTTTCTCCGATTCAGCCGAGCACTCGACGGGTTTGGCGGGCCGTCGCCAGCAGCAGGCCGCCGCGGTCCCAGATCTCGATGTCGTCGACCGACCAGCCGCCGGCGGTGCTGGCATTGGTTGCACGGACGAGCACCTGGTGTGATACCGGCCGGGCGAAATCGGTGTGCAGGTGCATCGAGAACGTGACCGTGGGCACTGCGACCGGTGTGGTCAGAGTGGGGAAGAGGCCAGGCGGCAGCGCATCGGCGAGCACCGCCAAAACCGCGGCGTCGGTCGGCAGCTCGGGGATCAGTGCGATCCACGCGCACATCCACGCCTCGTCCGACCCGCTCAGCGGCAGCGGGCCCGCGGCGGGGCGGATTTCGAAATGAGTGCCGACGGGCACGATTTCTGGTGGCAGGCGGAATGTCCAGCAGTCGGCGGGCGGCGGGACCTGCGGGGCGGGCACCGCAGGCCGCTCGGGCAGCTGTGTCGGTGCGGTCCGCCCGAAAGTGACGGCCGCCGAGGCGACCAGCACGCCTTCCTGATCGGCGACCACATCGATGACGGTGGTGCTGCGACCCACCGGATGCGCGGTCGCCCGGAACGTGAACGTCCCCTCGGTCGGTCGGCCGAGGAAGCGCACGTCGACCGCCCGCACCGGCAGGTCGCCTGCTGCTGCGCGGCGCGCGACCTCGATCAGCAGTCCACCGACGACGCCACCGTGCGGCCCGGTCCAGCCGCGCCAGCTGTCGTCGACGTGTGCCCGCCAGACGCGGTAGTCGAGTTCGGCGAGTGCGAACTCGTCGCCGAGCCGTTGAGTGAGTTGCATCATGCAACGAACCATAAGCGAGTGAGTTCTTTGAAGCAACCGACTATGCTGTGGGGATGCGGAGGACGAGCTTCGAGGACATGAACTGCTCGATTGCCCAGTGCCTGGAGGTGGTCGGCGAGTGGTGGACCCTGCTGATCGTGCGCGACGCGCTGATGGGGGTGACGCGCTTCGACGACTTCCGCGAACGTCTCGGCATCGCACGTAATGTGCTTACCCAGCGCCTGGAACACCTTGTCGCACAAGACATCATGGCGAAAGTGCCGTACCAGGCGAACCCGGTCCGCCACGACTACCGGCTCACCGCCAAGGGGCGGTCGCTCTGGCTCGTGCTCACCGCGATGCGTCAGTGGGGTGACCAGTGGGCGGCCCCGGACGGCCCCCCGGTGCAGTCCTTGCACAAGACCTGCGGTCACGTCACGGTGCTCGAGCCGGTGTGCTCGGCATGCGGGGAACGGGTGCACGGCCGTGACCTACAGCCGGTCGACGGTCCCGGAGTCCGCGACGCTTCGATGATCCCTGCCGTCCGCTGACATCCATTTGCAGGGCCGCACTGGATTAAGCTGCGGCGGTGGCGGACGGGCGAGTGGGACAGCTGATCGATACGGTCGCGTGGGTGCGCATCGAAGACGGGCGCATCCTGTGTGCGCGCCCGCGCGGGAAGGACATCTTCTACATTCCCGGCGGCAAACGCGAGGGTGCCGAGACGGATCTGCAAACGCTGCTGCGTGAGATCGAGGAAGAGCTGACCGTCGCGCTGCTGCCGGAGACGGTCGCGCACGTCGGTACCTACGAGGCGGCAGTGCATGGACCCGACAGCGGTGTGGTGGTGCGGATGAGCTGCTACACAGCCGACTACCGCGGCACGCTCGCGGCGAGTAGCGAGATCGAAGAGGTCGCGTGGTTCAACTACGCCGATCGCGCTCTGGTGCCGCCGGTGGACCAGCTGCTGTTCGACGATCTCGTCGACGCCGGGCAATTGGCGTGAGCGCCCCGGATCAGTTGCGGTTCCTGGCGTCGTCCGCCGATGCGCTGTCGCGGCGACCGTACACCGCGATACGGTCGCCTATATGAGATCGGTGTGCTTGTTGTTGCGCTGGGCCGGTTACGCATTGGTGGCGGGTCCGCTCGCCTGCCGGCCGGTGGCGGTCAGATTGCGGGTGCCGCGCCGGCTGTTCGGTGCGTCGTTCCCGATGGGCACTCGGTCCGGTCTGCGCGCTGCGGTGCACACGGTGCTTGCGATCGCGGTCTGTGTCCTGACGTGGTTTCTGGCGTTTCTTGCTGTGGTGGCCGCGGTGCGCGGCATCGCCTATCCGCTGATCGCGAATAACGACCTCGAACATTCCTGGGGCGGCCCGACACTGGCCGGTGCGTGGGTGGTGCATGCGCTGCTCGGAGTCGGGTTATTGCCCGCGTGGCTGGTTTTGCTGGCCGGGCTCGGTGCGGTGCAGGTGCGATTGAGTCACCAATTACTCGGGCGCACCGGGCCGTGGTGGCCGATCCCGGTATCCCTTGCGCTCGGCGCCGCGGGCGCCCTGCTCTGTATTTCCTGGCTACACCAGATATGAAGCCGACGGGTCTGCGAGCGGTGATCAGCTGGCGACCGTCGGTCTGCCCGCGCGCTCGATGAGGTGCTGCACGAGATTCACCAGCACTTCCTTGCAGGATTCGCGGCTGCGGGCGTCGCACAGCAGCACCGGAATATGGTCGTCGAGGTCGAGGGCGTCGCGCACCTCGTCGACGGTGTAGACGGGCGCACCGTCGAAGCAGTTCACCGCGACCGTGAACGCGAGGCCCCGGCGTTCGAAGAAGTCGACGGCGGCAAAGGAATTGCCGAGACGGCGGGTATCGGCGAGCACGACGGCGCCGAGCGCGCCGCGGGCCAGCTCGTCCCACAGGAACCAGAACCGGTCCTGCCCCGGCGTTCCGAACAGATACAGCACCAGATCCCGATCGATGGTGATGCGTCCGAAGTCCAGCGCCACCGTGGTAGTGGTCTTCTGCTCGACGCCGGACAGGTCGTCGACCCCGGTGCTGACCTCGGTGATCAGCTCCTCGGTGCGCAGTGGCGTGATTTCGCTGATTGCCGAGACCATGGTGGTCTTGCCGACGCCGAATCCACCGGCGATGAGAATCTTGACCGAGGCGGCCAAATGCGGGTCAGATTTTTCGGATGCCATCGAGTACCGCTCGCAATATGTTGAGATCGCCCGGGCCGGCCTCCGGCTGCACCGGAGCCCGGAAGATCAGATGTCCCTCGCCGATCAGATCGCCGACGAGGATCTTGGTCACCGCCAAGGGAAGTTTCACATGGGCCGCCACCTCGGCGACCGACTGCGGGACGCGGCAGAGCCGAACGATGTCGGTGTACTCGGGCTCGGCCCGCCGCAGGGTGGGCGCGCGATCAGCGGTGACAACCACCGTGAGCATGTCCAGATCATGACCCGCACCGATGGTGCGGCCACGGGTCACCGCGTAAGGCCGGACCAGCGGACCGGCGGCCTCGTCGAACCACGGCTCACCCTTGCGTGTCATGGCAGTCGTGCGGGGGTGGACAGGTAGGTGCCGACACGTTGGACGGTGACATTCATTTCGTAGGCCACCATACCGAGATTCGCGGTCTCGGCCGCTTGCAGTGCGAGGCAGGCGTTATCGCCTGCCGAGGTCACGAACAGCACGGCGCGATCGAGTTCGATCACCGCCTGCCGGACCCCGCCGCCGTCGAAACGACTGCCCGCGCTGCGCGCCAAACCGTAGAGGGTCGAGGACATCGCGGCGAAGTGTTCGGCGTCCTCGCGGGTCATGGCGGTCGATCTGCCGAGCAGCAGGCCATCGGTGGACAGCACCACCGCGTGACGTACGCCCGCCAACCGGTCGACCAGATCGTCGAGCAGCCAGTTCAGATCACCGGTGTTGGAAGAAGTCACCATTGCCTTCCTGTTCGTCCGCGGGCATGGCGGCCGCGGTAGCGGAGAACTCCTCGGGCACAGCCCTCGGCAGCTCGTCGGGCCCGGTCCTCGGCAGCTGGTCGGGCACAGCCCGGCGGCCCTGCCTGGTGCCGTTCTCGATGGCGGACATGAGATCTCGGGCCTGCTCGGCGCTGCGTGCGCGCTCGGTGCCGGGCTCGGCGACCGGCTCGACCGGAGCGGGTTGCGCCAATTGTGGGGCGATGCTGGCCTGCCGGTGTCTGCGCGGCAGGGCGGGCCTGCCGTCGGGGCCCGCGTGCGGTGTCGGCGCGCTCGGCCGCGGCCCGTCCGCGGGCGTCGACCGCGGCGGTTCCACCACCGACGGCGCTTCCGGTGGCGCGGTCAGTACCGCGGATTCGGTTTCGGCGAACTCGTGTGTCGCGGATTCGACATACGGCACCGGGTGGCGGCGCCTTCGTCCGGCATCGGTCGTCTCGGATCCCGACGCGGGCAGGGAGTTTTCGCTGGCGATCAACGCGGACGGGATGAGCACGATGGCCCGGATCCCGCCGTAGTCGGACTCCGCGAGCCGGACCGAGATACCGTGCCGGACGGCGAGCTGGGCCACGACGAACAGCCCGAGGCGGGAATCGGCGGACAGCGCCGCGACTCCGAAATCCGGTGGGTCGCGCAGCATGTCGTTCATCTTGGCCATGTCGGTATCCGACATTCCCATGCCCTGATCGCTGATCTCGGCGACGATGCCCTTGCCGACCACATTGCCGGTCACCTCGACTCGGGACTGCGGCGGTGAGAAGGCGGTCGCGTTGTCGACCAGCTCTGCGAGCAGGTGGATGAGGTCGGCGACGACGGTGCCCATGACGTGGGTCTCGGGCAGTCGGGCGACCCGGACGCGTGCGTAGTCGAGGGTTTCGCCGACCGCGCTGCGCACCACGTCGATCAGCGGCACCGGGTTGCGCCATTGCCTGCCGGGCTGCCCGCCGCCGAGGATGGTGAGGTTCTCGGCGTTGCGGCGTTCGCGGGTGGCCAGATGGTCGAGCCGGAAGAGCGTGTCGAGCAAGGCCGGATCCTCCTGCTTGGACTCGGCCTCGTCGAGAATCTCCAGCTGCCGATGCACCACGATCTGGCTGCGGTGGGCGATATTGAGGAAGACGGCCTTCACACCCTCCCGGGTGCGGGCCTCGTTTACCGCCGCGGCAATGGCAGCGGAGTGCGCGTGCTCGAATGCCTTGGCCACCTGGCCGATTTCGTCGTGGCCGTAGTCGAGGGTCGGCGATTCGGTGGCCGGATCGATGATTTCGCCCTCGCTCAGCCGCCGCATCGTCTCGGGCAGGCGCTCGTCGGCGAGCGCGAGGGTCTCGCCACGCAGGCGCTTGAGCCTGCGGATAATGCGGTTGGCGAGCAACAGCGCGATCACGAACGCCAGCACGCTGACCGCCAAGACCCCGCCACCTGCCCACGCGGAGGTATCCGCGGATTCGGCGGCCGTGTCCTCGGCCAGTTTCTGCGCCTGCTTGTTCTGTGCGATCCAGATATCGATCAGCTCGCGGTTCACCTCGGCGGCGGCGTTGTGCCATTCGGGTGTGCTCAACGGCAGCGGCGGAGTGGTCGATGGCTTGCTGGAGGAACTCGAAGAGCTGGCGGAACTCGAGGAGTTCGACGAGCCGGAGGAGTTCGCGGTGCTGGTCGTATTTCGTTGGGCGATGGCATTTTCCATGGCTGTCAGCTGCTGCCATGCGGTGCTGTTCATCAGCGCCTGCAAACGCTCGCGTTGGGATTGGTCGAGTTCGGCGGCCAGGTTCGCGACTTCGGTGTGATAGAAGCCGATCTGCCGAAGGAACTCCTCCATCGGAACGGGCGTGGGGCCGTTCGCGTTGGCAATCATGTCTGCCAGTGCGTTGCTGCGCGACATCGCTTCCGTGGCAAGGAAAATGCGCATTCCGTCGGCGATGCGCACGCCGATCTCGGCGTTCGGCGCCGTCTGCTCGGCGATCTCGGTGCCGAAGGTGATGACGTCGAGCAGACGGTTGTAGAACATGTACGCATCGGGCACAGGCAGCTGGCCCGCATCGGTAGCGGTCCGCACCTGGGTCATCTGGGTGCCCAGTGTCAGAAAGTTCGCGGCGTTGTCGCCGATCTTCGAATCGTCGATCTCGCGCAGGCCGATGGATGCCTCGATCAGTCCGCGCAATGCGCTGTCGAGCCGCATTCGGGCCGCGCCGAGCGTCGGGATGACCGAATCGTCGCCGGCCAGGGCGGCAATCGTCAGGTGACGTTCTTGCTGGACGGCCTCGAGTAGTTCCCTGGTCGACGGGATTGCCTGCTGATTTTGCGACGCCCAATCCTGGGCCTTGTTTCCCTGGGCTACCAGGTATCCCGCTGCACCCACGCCGACCACGAGCAGAGTCAGGCTCGGGATGAGCGCGATCGCCAGTATCCGTGTTCGGACACCGAGCCTCGCTCTGAACATCGGCACAACGTAATCGAAATGCCGACCCGTACGGCGATCGGGTCCCGGTGAACGAGACTCGATTTGACATCGAAGCTCTGGTCTGATCGATCAACCTCGAGGTGATGAATTCCAGTGGATGCCTTGGCTTCTGCGGCGCTCGTCGGCTATTCGGAGCCTGCGAGAGTTCGGACCGGTCGCGATGCAGGTGTGGCGCCTGTGCATTCCGCCGAGTCGGCGAGATCAGCGGCCGAACCGGGTCGAGTGTGTGCGGCGTGGGCGGGCGGCGGCGTAGATTGTGTGTAATCTTCGGTTACTCACAAGTAGGAGGCAGCGATGCCCGCGCCGGAAGCTGAAGTCTTCGCTCGTCTGAGCGCCCTGGCGGCGATCGATAGCCCCGAGGCCCGTTCGACCGAGACGATCGTCGAGACCTTCACCGGTAAGCCGCTCGGCACGGTGCCGGTGGGCACCGCTGAGGACGTGACCGCCGCATTCGACCGGGCACGAGCGGCGCAGGCACGGTGGGCCGCACGATCGGCCGACGAACGCGCCGCCGTGCTGGAGCGGTATCGGGAATTGGTGGTCGAGCACCGCGAGTTCCTCATGGACGTGGTGCAGGCCGAGACCGGTAAGGCGCGGTGGGCTGCTCAAGAAGAGATCATGGGTCTGATGTTCGCCGCGCGGTACTTCGCGAAGGCGGCGCCGGGGCTACTCGAACCACACTCGGTGCCCGGCGCTTTCCCCGTGCTCAATCGGGCATCGGTGCATACCCAGCCCAAAGGCGTTGTCGGTGTGATCGCGCCGTGGAACTACCCGATGCTGCTGTCCATCGGCGACTCGATCCCCGCGCTGCTCGCCGGTAACGCCGTTGTTGTGAAGCCAGACAGCCAAACGCCGTTCTCGTCCTTGGCAAGCGCGGAATTGCTGTATCAGGCCGGGCTGCCACGCGATCTGCTCGCGGTGGTGACCGGTCCGGGCACCGTTGTCGGCACCGCGATCGTCGAGGCCTGCGACTATCTGATGTTCACCGGCTCCTCGGCGACCGGCCGTTCACTCGCCGAGCAGTGCGGGCGCAGGCTGATCGGTTTCTCCGCGGAACTGGGCGGCAAGAACCCGATGATCGTCACCAAGGGCGCGAAGCTGGACAAAGCCGCCAAGGCGGCGGTGCGGGCCTGCTTCTCCAACGCCGGACAGCTGTGCATCTCGATCGAGCGACTATATGTCGAGCGCTCGGTCGCCACGGAGTTCACCGCGAAATTCGTCGCTGCGGTGCAGGCCGCCGAACTCGGTGCCGCCTACGACTATTCGGCCGATATCGGCAGCCTGATCTCCGAAGCGCAGCTGGAGACCGTGACCAAGCACGTCGCAGATGCCACCTCCAAAGGGGCGAAGGTGCTCGCCGGCGGCAAAGCACGTCCGGATATCGGCCCGCTGTTCTTCGAACCGACGGTGCTCACCGAGGTGACAGACGAGATGGAATGCGGCCGCGACGAAACTTTCGGCCCGCTGGTCTCGATATACCCGGTCGACACCGTCGACGAGGCCGTCCGACTGGCCAACGACACCGAGTACGGCCTCAACGCGAGCGTGTGGGCGGCGAGCAAGAGCGACGGCGAGCAGATCGCCCGGCAACTGCATGCGGGCACCGTGTGCGTCGACGAGGGATACGCGCCTGCCTGGGGCACCACCGCGGCGCCGATGGGTGGCATGGGCATCTCGGGAGTCGGTCGCAGGCACGGCCCGGACGGGCTGCTGAAGTTCACCGAGGCGCAGACCGTGGTCGTCACCCGGTTCATGAACCTGGATGCGCCCCCGGTGATCTCGCAGGACAAGTGGCAGCGATTGCTGATGACGCTCGCGCGCAGCTTCCGGTTCCTGCCGGGCCGCTAGCGAGGTCGTAGGGGACCGCACCTCGTCGTCCCGGTGCACACCGGGACGACGAGGCCGTGCGGTGCCGGCCAAGGGCTGCGGATCCCCGGACCGTCACCCGTCTCTGTAGTGTCAGGTCATGCGGTCGGCTCCGGAATGCGGCGGCGGCCCGGCGGCCAGCACAGCGGATTCTTTGTCGGTGAGCAGCCGGGATCGGACGATGAAGCGCACGCCGTCCGGCGCTTCGAGGGAGAACCCGCTGCCGCGGCCGCTGACCACGTCCACGGTGAGATGGGTGTGCTTCCACAGCTCGTATTGGTCACCGCTGATCCAGAATTCGGTGTGCCACGGTAGTCGGCCGAGCAGGACGTCGGCGCCGCCGATGCGGAATTCGCGGACGGGGAAGCACATCGGTGAGCTGCCGTCGCAGCAACCGCCCGACTGATGGAACAGCACCGGGCCGTTCCGTTCGATCAACCGCCGCAACACGATTCGTGCCCGATCGGTGATGGCGACGCGATGGATCCGGCCTTGCATCAGAAGAGCCCGAGCTTGGTCGGCGTATAACTGACCAGCAAGTTCTTGGTCTGCTGGTAATGATCGAGCATCATTTTGTGGTTCTCGCGTCCGATTCCGGACTTTTTGTAGCCGCCGAACGCGGCGTGCGCTGGGTATGCGTGGAAGCAGTTGGTCCATACTCGTCCTGCCTTTATCGCTCGGCCCATCCGGTATGCGGTAGTGATGTCCCTGGTCCATACACCGGCGCCGAGTCCATAGAGGGTGTCGTTGGCGATGCGCACTGCTTCCTCGACGGTGTCGAACCAGGTCACCGAGACCACCGGTCCGAAGATCTCCTCCTGGAAGATCCGCATGGTGTTGTTGCCCTCGAAGATCGTCGGCTGGATGTAGTACCCGCCGGGCAGTCCGTCCACCTTACGTGCTTCCCCTCCGGTGAGCACGCGGGCGCCTTCCTGCCTGCCGATGTCGATGTAGGACAGGATCTTTTCGTATTGGTCGTTGCTGGCTTGGGCTCCGATCATGGTGGTGTCGTCGAGTGGGTTGCCGCCCTGGATGGCTTGGGTGCGCTCGATGCAGCGGGCCAGGAATTCGTCGTAGATCGAGGAGTGGATCAGCGCTCGGGACGGGCACGTGCACACTTCGCCCTGGTTGAGCGCGAACATCACGAAGCCTTCGACGGCCTTGTCGAGGAATTCGTCGTCGGCGGCCATCACATCGGGCAGAAAGATGTTGGGGCTCTTGCCACCCAGCTCCAGACTGACCGGAATGATGTTCTCGCTGGCGTACTGCATGATCAGCCTGCCGGTGGTGGTTTCGCCGGTGAAGGCAACCTTCGCCACCCGCGGGCTCGAGGCGAGCGGCTTGCCCGCCTCCACGCCGAAACCGTTGACCACGTTGAGCACACCGGGCGGCAACAGATCGGCGATGAGCTCGACCACCAAGAGCAGCGACGCCGGTGTCTGTTCGGCCGGTTTGAGCACCACACAGTTGCCCGCGGCCAGAGCGGGCGCCAGCTTCCATGCCGCCATCAGGATCGGAAAGTTCCACGGAATGATCTGCCCGACCACCCCGAGCGGCTCGTGGAAGTGATAGGCGATGGTGTCGGCGTCGATCTCGGCGATGCTGCCCTCTTGTGCGCGAATGGCACCCGCGAAGTAGCGGAAGTGGTCGACCGCCAAAGGTAGGTCGGCGGCAAGGGTTTCGCGGACCGGCTTGCCGTTGTCCCAGGATTCGGCGACCGCGAGCGGTTCGATGCTGTTCTCGATCCGGTCGGCGATCCGGTTGAGAATATTGGCGCGCTCGGTGACGGAGGTGGCGGCCCAGCCTTCGGCAGCGTGGTGTGCGGCTTCCAGGGCCAAATCGATATCGGCGGCGGTCGACCGGGCCACCGTGCAGAAGATCTCGCCGTCGACGGGGGAGGGATTGTCGAAATACCGTCCCTCGATGGGAGCAGCCCAGTCGCCACCGATGAAGTTGTCATAGCGGACGGCGTAACTGACGATGCTGGTACCGGACCCAGGTTTGGCGTAGATCATTTCAGTGCTCCTCGCGGAATCTTCCTCTGAGAGGCCACTATGACCCGCGAAGGTTGGTGCGAGGTTGGTGGCGTCGAACCGCGGACGCTAGGTGTGCAATGCGGTGTGAAGGCGCGCGGTAACCACGGCACGCCGTACGTCGTCGGCAGACAGCAGCCGCAGCGCGTGCTCGTGCACTTCGATGTCGTCGGGGACGCGTTCTCCGAGCGCCACCGCATGCTCGGCGCGATCGCTTGCCAGCACCACCGTGCGCACACCTACGTCCAGATACGTGCGCCACTCCACCACGCCCGGTGTGTCCGAGCCGGGCAGCAGCGGTCCGCGATAGAGCCACAGCGCCGAGGGGGCATCCCCCGCCGCGATGGCCGCGAGCAGCTCGACCGCGTCGCAGGACACCGCGCCGGTGAGCATGTACCTGCGGTTGGTGATCTCGCCACCGGTGGTCCGGCGCAGGTGCGAGACATCGGCTTTGAGCGTGTTGGCGGAGACCTGGCGGTCGCCGTAGACCGCGGCGTGCAGTTGCTCGGGGGTGAAACCGTCGGGCTCCAGTGCGAGTAGAGCCAGGATTTCCAGTTGGCGTGGCGGTAGCGGGACCGGTCTGCCCTCGCGTAAAAGCTTTGCGGCGCCGAGGCATTCGAGACGAACACCCGGTGTCGGGGTGGGCGCGGCCGCGCGCAGCATGGTCTCCACGGCGGTGACGAGGGCCCGCACCGAGGTCATGACCGCAGGATGCGAGCGGCTCCACGAGCTGGCGAGGTCGAGCGCGCCGACCTGTCTGCCGTCGGGCGCGTGGATCGGCGCGGCGTAACAGACCCAGCCGTGCAGCGCGGCGACCAGGTGTTCGGCCGAGAACACGGCGGTGGGGCGGTCGTGGTGGAGGGCGAGCGATAAACCGTTGGTGCCCATATGGCTTTCGTCCCAGGCACCGCCGGGGGCAAAGTTCACCTGTTCGGCTTGCCGCCGGACCGTGCGGTCACCGCAGGACCACAGGACGGTGCACGATTCGTCGGTGACCGCCGCAACGTAGCCCGCTTCCTCGGTGATGCTGCGCAGTTGGCCTGACAATTCGGTGATCGGTGCGCGCAAGGCGGATTTCGACCAGCGGTCGCCGACATCGTCGAGGCCGGGCGCGCCTGTGCGGCCCGGGTCGACGGTATGTAACGAGCGCTGCCAGGATTGCGCGACTTCAGCGCGGAGCAGGCTGGTTTCCGCGGAGATGTCAGCCGCCGCCACGGTCGGCGCCGTCGCCCAGCGGGTCCATTCCTTTTCCAGTTCTGCCCGCTGCTGGGTGAGAGTGCGCAACAG
Organism: Nocardia sp. NBC_00403; assembly: GCF_036046055.1. Taxonomy (NCBI): domain Bacteria; kingdom Bacillati; phylum Actinomycetota; class Actinomycetes; order Mycobacteriales; family Nocardiaceae; genus Nocardia; species Nocardia sp. NBC_00403. The sequence continues at coordinate 6,200,650 of NZ_CP107939.1, read as the reverse complement.
TGCCACCTCGAAACCCCGCCGTCGATTGAGAGCTCACATTCGCTCTCTCATCATGGCGTATGCATTGCGGATACGGGAGAGTTCGGTGCGCAACAGGCTGTCTGCTGATGATCGGTGCTGCGGCGAAAGTTCCCTATATAGAACACTCTTGGGGGTCGAATGACGAGGTTGATGGCGATCGTCGGCGTTCGGGACGGCCCCAGGCCAGCAGCGAGTGGAGTCCATCCATCGGAACTCGAGCCGCCCGCTACGGGCCCAGCCTGGAGGCGACGGCCTTGGCGTGCGGATCAGCGATGGCTATCGGTGTCGAGCGAGCCACCGTCGTTGCCGTCGTTCATCGGCGACGACACGATGACGCAGTGCACGCCATCGCGCACGTCCTTTCCCTTTTACGTACAACCGACTTGGTGTCGACTTCACTCCCGGACGCATCGGGCCCCGGGGCTGCCTTCCCAACAGAGAGGGTGGTAGCTCCTGTCGATGGCGGACGTCAGCGAACTATGGTGAGGCGGTGGCACTCGAGCCAGGCGACCAGTTTGCGAGATTCGTCGTGAAGGCCAGGCTTGGCCATGGCGGCAGCAGCGAGGTGTACCTGGCCGAGGATCCGGAACGATCACGACCCGTATCACTGAAGATTCTGGGGCGGGACGACAGCCGGTCACCCGAAGCACGTGCGCGATTTGTGCACGAGTTCGACATCTTGTCCGCGCTGCGGCACCCCAACATCGTGCGGCTGTACACACACGGTGAATCCGACGGTAGGCTCTGGTCGGCGCGAGAGTACGTGGCAGGCGCGACGGCGTCGCTGTTGGTGCGGATGCCGCACCAACAGCCTGATCTGCGGCGCGTGCTGCACGTGCTCTCCCATGTCGCGGCAGGATTGGATTTCGCGCACGGCAACGAGACAGTCCATCTCGACATCAAGCCGGCGAACGTGTTGGTCGGCGTGGACGAGCCCGCGAGGGTGAAGATCTCGGACTTCGATCAGGCCCGGTGGCTGCACCGGCCCGAGCCACCCTTGGCCACCAACGGTTTCGTGGTCGTATCGGTACCGTATGCCGCGCCGGAACTGCTGCGGGCGGGCACTGTGTCCCCCGCGACGGACCAGTACGCGCTGGCCTGCTCGGCCATCGAGCTGCTCACCGGCCGCCCGCCGTTCCCCCGCGCGAACCTCATGGCCACCGCAGAGGCTCACCTACACGACCCACCTCCCGAAATCTCCAAGCGCCAACGCTGGATGCCGCCCGAGGTCGACGCGATCCTGCACCGGTCCCTCGCAAAAGACCCTGATGCGCGCTACGCCGTCTGCAGCGAACCCATCCGCTTGCTCACCGAGGCACTCCACGACATCGATCCACGCCCTCGCCTTCCCTTACTGAACCGTCTCAATGGGGCATTCACCAGATCGCCTCTGCTGAATATCACATTCAGACGGAAACAAGGGGAGACAAATGATGCACGGGTGGGTTCCGACACGTGACCGGAGAACCGCCGTCGAGCTAGCTGTACTGACCATGGACGTTGGTGACGGCGTGGCGAGCTGACATGGCGAAGACCTCCGAGTGAAGTGCGAGCTGTCTAGGAACGCATTCACCTGTCGGAGGTCTTCGTGTCTCACCGTAATGCCCCGCTCACGGAGTTGGGCCGGTTGCGTCTTGCTCGTTGTGTCGTCGATGAAGGTTGGCCGCTCCGCCGGGCGGCCGAACGGTTCCAGGTCTCGGCCACCACCGCGTCGAGGTGGGCGGGTCGCTATCGCCTGCAGGGCCCGGCGGGCATGGTCGATCGGTCCTCGCGACCACATCACAGCCCGCGCCGGACACCGACTCGCACCGAACGCCGCATCATCAAAGTTCGTGTGCTGCGCCGATGGGGACCGGCCCGCATCGCCTACCTACTGGGCTTGCATCCCTCGACGGTGCACCGGGTCCTGACCCGCTACCGGCTGGCACGGCTGCGCTGGCTCGACCGCGCCACCAGCCAACCGGTACGCCGCTATGAACACGATGCCCCGGGCGATCTGATCCACATCGACGTCAAGAAACTCGGCAAGATCCCCGACGGCGGTGGCTGGCGCAAGCTCGGCCGTTCCGCTGGCAACCGAAATTCCCAGGCGCACAAGCTAACCAGGGTCAACAATGTTCACGGCAACCCGATGCACGGCTACCACTACCTGCACACTGCCCTCGATGATCATTCCCGGCTGGCCTATACCGAACTCCTCGGTGACGAGCGCAAGGAAACCGCCGCCGCGTTCTGGGCACGCGCCAACGCCTGGTTCACCGCCAACGGCATCATCACCCGAAAGGTGTTGACCGACAACGGGTCCTGCTACCGATCCCGCACCTTCGCCGAGGCCCTAGGGCCGGTGGTCCACAAACGCACCCGTCCCTACCGGCCCCAAACCAACGGCAAGGTCGAACGCTTCCACCGCACCCTGGCCGACGAGTGGGCCTATGCGCGGCTCTACCGCAGCGATGTTGAACGATGCGCAGCCTTCACCACCTGGCTCCACACCTACAATCACCACCGCGGCCACACCGCACTCGCAGGCCACCCGCCCGCTAGCCGCGTTACTAACCTCTCAGGTCAGTACAGCTAGCTAGCCCAACCTGGCAGGCGCACTGCCGGAACTGCGGGCCTCGACAGCGCACTGGCCGCTCTCCGGCATATTCCGCAACGAAGCTGGCCGTGCTGCGACGCCCGCGACCAAGGCGGAGAGGTGTGGCGGATCCTGCCGCACCACCGCTACGTCTGCGGCCGCCACCAGTATTGGATCGGCCCACCCGATACCGAGCGCTACGGCCCGATGCTGCGGCGCTGCCCCGAGATTGTCGCCGCACAGCGGCAGCACCTGCGCCTGGTCCAGCGTTTCGGGTGGGACGCTACCTACGACGGGGTCTTGACCGCGTTGATGACCTGCGCACACCGATGGGATCAGGGACCCGACCCTCGGACTGAAATGGCAGCAAGCCGTCCGGGTGGCGCGCAGCCTCGTTCTTATCCCCGCGGGACGCGAAGAAACATCGTTCACCACGTCGAAGTTGCTCGCCTGCCTCTACCCCGAGGCCATCGCCCTCGCACCCATGAGCGCCGCACCCGAATGGCGGCGCCTCGCCGCAGGAGACAACAATCCAAAACCTCGAGCCGAGCAGCCCTCGACAAGCTCGGCCGCCAGATTCCCAGGATCGGTAAGGCATACGAGGTGAGTCCGGGGACGATGCTCGACATGTCGAACATCCGCACCCCCACACGCTGGGCCGGCATCGTCCACCGGACCGGCATGCTCATCGGCCGCACGGTGAAGGCGGGCGGAATCGGGCGGGACCGGGAAGAACATCCGTATCCATCGGCACATACACCTGATGCGGACTGGGTGAGCAGTATCGTCGGGACAAGAAGATTGGTGCGGGCCGTCGCCGTCACCGTTGCTTTGTCGGGGGTGATCGTCGGCTGCGGTGCGGATCTCGAGGAGTCGCCGCGTTCGGAGAAGATCGTGTTCGACGGCGACCAGTACTCGATCTTCGTGATGAATCCCGACGGCACCGGGGTCAGCCGGATCGGCGACGGCGATTGTCCGAGCGTTGCCCCTGATGGCTCGAAAATCGTCGTCGGTGGGTATTCCATCGCGGTAATGGATCCCGACGGCAGCAATGTCAGGAAACTCACCCACGGCGGGTATGGGTATCCCACGTTTTCTCCCGACGGCACCCGGATCGCGTTCACTCGCGGCCGTGCCGTCTACGTGATGAATGCCGATGGCGGCGAGTTGAAGCAACTCATCGTCAACCCCTATCCGTCCGGCCAAGTCTCCGGCATCGTCATCCCTGGCGCCGTCATCCCCGTTCCGTCCGGTCGCTTCCCCGTCGAGGACCCTGACGGCGAGGCATCGACGGACCGTCCCGCATTCTCACCGGACGGTTCGAAGATCCTGTTCGCCAGACCCTCCGGAATTATCTGGGTGATGGCATCCGACGGAACCGGCGCACGGCCGCTGCTGCCGGACGATCCGTATGTCAATATCGCGCCAGTCTTCACCCCGGACGGAGCCGGGATCGTCTTTGCCAGCAACCGCGGCCGGAATGGCCGGACCGGGATCTAAGGGATGGATGTCGATGGTCAGAACATTCGACTGCTCACCGACGACGCGGCACACCCGTCGTTCTCGCCGGACGGCACGCAGATCGTCTACACCCGTTTCACCTGTGATCCAGCATCCGCGCAAGGAGCCATGTTCTCGGAGATCTGGGTGATGAACAGCGACGGCAGCAACCCCCACCGCCTGACCGATCCGAAACAATCTGTGCAGCACGCTGATTGCGGCAGTTGGGGCAGAGAAACCGATTCGTGACCGAGGAGGACGGAAATTCACCGGCAGGCGGTCATAGAGCACCGGCATAGCAATCAAGCCACCGAAGCCGCCACCTATCTCTGGACAGTCGGAGCTCAGCGCGTCCGGACTTACTTGGCGAACCGCAGCTCGCCAGCGGGAGCGCTCGCCATGTTTGTGCGGAACGGACAGCGGGATCGTGCCGAACGATCATCGGCCCAACAGGATGTCCGAGAGACATTGACCTTCGATCACGTAGGAGGCTGACGATCTTGCTCCTCGGCGCAGGCGCGGGATGATGGTGCGCGCTAGTGCCCGGTCAGTGGTCGTTCCAGTAGTCGGACGGAAAGCCGGCCAGATGGTTGCAGGTGGAGATCAGGGCCTTTTCGATGTCGGATGCCGTTGGGGGAGAGTGGGTTCCGGCGATTTCGGCGAGTGAGGTTGGGAGGAGGCGTTCGGTCTGGTGGGCGGCGATCAGGCGGTCCAGATCGGCCAGGCTGCCCATGTTGACCTTTGGGTTGGCGTTGGCGCGCAGCATGGCCAGCAGCTGCCGGTAGGTGTCGGGCGCGACTATGCGGGGTTTGAACGCCTTCAGGTAGACCTTCGGTTTGGTGTCGTCGGCACGATAGCGCCGCGCCGCGACATCGAAGACGAGGTCGATGATCCGTTCGAAGGTCGGTGCCGCGGGACCCGCGGTGATCCAGTAGATGTCGTCGGCTGGTGGCTCGTCGGCCAGCGCGGCGAGGGCGGCGGCGGCGAGATCGGCGGGCATCAGATCGGCCCGCATGCCCGGCGTGCTGGGCACGAAGGGCACCAGGCCCGCCATTGCCGCGCCGAGGATGTGGTGAAAGGCCTGCAGCCGGGCGATGTTTCCGGTTGCGGAATCTCCGATCACCGTCGAGATCCTGGCGATCGCCGCAGGCAGCCCGGACTCGCGAACCAGAATCTCACCGCGGCGTTTGGAGGCCGCGTAGGCGCCGAGGGCGACCGACTCGTCGTCCGCGTGGCCGATATAGGCGGTTGATGTGTGCACCAATCGGGCACCGGAGTCTGAGACGAATCGTAAAACATGGCCGACACCAGAAACATTCAATTTGTGCAGCGTCTTCGCCGCAGCCCCGAAGTTCACCGAGGCCGCGCAGTGCACGACGACCTCGACGCACGCCGCGAGGTCGCGGTACTCGCGCGGATCGAGCCCGAGCCAGGGCCGCGTGATATCGCCCCGGACCGATTCGGACCCGGCTGGTTTGTGGTGCACCAGCGCGATGACCCGGTGCCCGCGCACGTCCAGCGTGCGCAGCAACGGCGAGCCCACGACACCGGACCCGCCGGTGACCAGAATCGTCCGCCCGGTCATTCCCGGCCCCTTGGGCCAGCGCCGGTGAAAACCATCCGCAAAGCGGCGAGAACTGTTGGCCCGCAGCATAACTGAAGGTCGAAGACCGGAAGATCCAGTTGGTCGTGCAGTCCGGCGGCACGGGCCTCGACCTCGACGATGCCGGTGGTCGGCAGTTCCTCGAACAGTGCCAAGGAGTCCATCCGATACGGAAACAGGAACCCGTTTCCCGCTGCGGGCAGTGCGGCGATGGTGTGCATCGCGGCATCGAGCAGTCCGTGGTGCAGCGTGCCGGGCGGGACGTTGCCACGCCCGCAGTCGAGAGCGCCAGAGGCGCCGAGTGCGTTGGCGCGCACCGACTCCAGATACCGCATGCAGGGTCCGTGGAACAGCGTCCCCGCCGTGTAGGGGTCGGGGGCGGGGCGGGCATCCGCGAGTGGGGCAAATCTGACGGGACGGAGGTGTGCGTCGAAGAGCACGTATCCAGTGGCGACCGGGGTGTACCGCGATGCGCGGCGGACCGACAATGTGACAAAGGGTTCGCGTTGCTGCCCGCCCACTTCGGTGCGCAGTCCGACCGGCTCGGCGACGGTGATCCGATCCCGGAAGGTGACCGCACGCAATCCTGTTACCGCGCAGCCAGTTCGGGCCGCCGCAGCGCCGGCCATGAGATCGGCGATCGCGGTACCGGGCAGCACCGGGACCCGCCCGTCCGGGCAGTGGTCGGCCAGCCAGGGCAGCGCCGCGGGGTCGAGGATCCGCTCGGTGATCGGCGGACGGGCCCGCGGGCGCTCCAGCCAGCGGCACAGGGTGTCGTGAAAGTCCGCCTGGTTGTGCAGGAAGCGCTCGTGCAGGGCGGTCGTGGTGGCGTGCGACTCCACGATCGCATCGGCGAGTGTGCCGTTCGGTCCCGCCCGCACCTTCTCGTGCGGGGTGGTGCCGACGCGGGATGCCGATGGTAGGCGCGGGGCAGGGGCCATCTCGGCGAACTCACCGTCATCGGGTTCGCCGTTCACCGCAGCACCACCTCGGCCGCGGATCGCACGCCGAGAATCGCCGGGTCCGCGACGATCAATGCTCGGGGATCCGCTGCTGGATAACCTAATTCGGCGACAAAGGCCTCGGTACCGGCCGCCGGATCGATCAATGCGATCCCTGCGGCAAGTAAACCATCGCGCAGCGACGGCGTGACCATCCCGCGCTGCCACGGCCCCCACTGGATCGAACGCGCCAGGCAACCGGGCCGGGCCACCTGTTCGGTCGCCAGCACCTGGTCCAGAGTTTCGTTGCCCATGGCGTAATCGCATTGGCCCGCGTAACCGAAGCGCCCGGCCACCGACGAGAACGCGCACAGCAGCCGGAGCGGGTCGCCGCTCGTCGCGTCGAGCAGCGTGCGCAGCCCGTCGACCTTCGTCCCGAAACGCAGCTCGAACTGGGTGTCGGACTTGTCGGGGAGCTGTTCGCCCGCAAGGATTCCCGCCCCGTGCAGCACACCGGTGATAGGGCCCCATTCGGCGCGGATCGGCTCCAGCGCAGCTGCCACGCCTGGGCGATCACGGATGTCGATCTCGATATAGCGGGCCGGTGCGTCCACCTGATCCAGCGCGGCCAGTGTTTCGCGGATCTCCCGTGCGGCAATCACTGTGAGCGCTCGCGCCCGCGCTTCGGCGAGTGGCGTACCCGCTCCGGCAAGTACGCGCAGCAACTCGTCCTCGGTCCGTGCGTGTGCCAGAGCGGGATCCTCCCGCAGCGGCGTGCGCCCGATCAGGACGAACTTGGACCGGTAGGTGTGCGCCAGCGCGCGAACCGCCAGTGCGGTCATCCCGCGACCGCCACCGCTGACCACGACCACGTCATCCGGCCCGAGATCGAGTTCTGGCCCCGGCTGCCAGGAGGTTTCGGTCAGATCGAGGGTATGGCGCGCGCCGTCGGCGGCCAGACCCACCTCGAGCTCGCCACCACCACACCATAATTCGGTCACGATCGCCTGCGCGATGGACTCGGCGTCACAGCTGCCTCGTGCGCAGTCGATCGCCTTCACACCTGCGGAGGTCCATTCCGCCGCCGCTGTGCGCGCCGCAGCGGCGATTCCGCCCAGCCAGGCCCGCACCGGATCAGCCCGAGACGGTCCGAAAGATCCGCCCGTGTCCTGGACGGTGACGAACAATGTTGTGTCGGTAGCGTTTTCCGCTCCGCCCCGGCGAATATTGCGCGCCAGCGCGCGGGCCGCGCGGAACGCATTCCGTTGCACCGCCAGTGCGTCGTCCACTGTGGTGATATCGGCGAGGCCACCGAGGAACACCACGCCGGTTGCGTTCTCGGGCACGGTATTGCTCATTCGCGCCCTGCAGCCGCGTCCGGTGAGCGCTGCGACCACCCGAGCCGCGATCCCTTTACCGTCGTCGGTGACGATCAGCAGACCGGAGTCCAGTCCGGCCATCGGCGTACCGGAGGCCGCGGTGGGAACTGTGATGGTTTGCCATCGGCGCAGCGCCGGCCCGGCACCGACCGGCGGCTGTGGCGCGGTGAGGTCCCGCAGTGCTGCCGCAATGTCGTGCACCGTCTGGAGTGCGCCGAGGTCCATTGGCTGAGCGCGCTGCTCCAGGATCGGAAATCGCGCCGCCAGCGCGGCGGCTACCTGGGCCCGAGTGATGGAATCGAGCCCGAGGTCACCTTCCAACTCCATGTGCGGGGCAAGCATGTCCACCGGGTAACCAGTCTTGTCGGCGACCACCCCCAGCACCACAGCCGTCAGGTCCTCGGACGTTGTCGGGGTCGAGGCACCTGATGCTTGCGGCAGATCCAGCTCCGGTGCCGGGGTAATCATGGTGGACGGCAGCGGCGCAGCGGTCTGGGTGTGGATCACCGCCGGTGCGCCGACCACCGGCGCCTGGGACGCCGCGGGCGGGATGGGGCCTACCGCTGGCGTGGGCACGCCCGGCTCCGAGGTTGCGGTAACCATCAGTGCCGCAAGTATTTTCTCCGCCGTGGCGAGGTATGTGGCGTGCGCTTGCGCGGTCTGGCGTTGGATTTCGAGCAGTGACCGCACCAGCGTGGGATCCGCGTCGAACGATGTGGGTTCGGCGTTGTCGCGAACTGCGCGCGGGTGCGTCGCTGGCTGGGCGGGGTGGTGGAGGTTCGGCGCGGGCAGGCCTGCCGCACCGTTGGCCGGAGGGTATGGCCGGCCGAAGCTGCCGCCGTTGACGGTGATCCGCATGCCGGTCTCGTCGATCGGGCCCGGCCGAGGCTCGTCCCACAGCGCATCACAGGTGATCGGTACGCCGAGTGTTGCCAGCCGGCCAAGGGCTGCGCTGAGCGTTGCGATCCCGCTGCCGCCCTTGCGATCCAGCGCGATTCGCTGATGCGGGCGGTCGGCCAGGATGGTGCCGACCAGGCCCATCAAGACCGATCCCGGTCCGACCTCGACAAAGGTGCGGACACCGTCGTCATACATGGTGGAGATCATTGTGACGAAGCGGACCGGATCGGTCACATGATCGACCAGCGAATCACGCAGCCGGTCCGGCTCGATGGGCGCCGGCTCGCCGTCGACATTGCGGTACACGTCGAGCAGCGGCGCCCGCAGCGGTATCTCGCGCAGGAATTCGCGCATCGGGGCGCTGGCCGAGGCCATACGTGGACAGTGGAACGCCCCTGGCGTCGCGAGGCGCGTGGTGGATACCGCACCACGCAGCCCGATCTCCAATTTGTCGATGGACTCCCGGGATCCGGCGACAACTACCTGGGCGGGTGCGTTGTCGTTGGCGATCCACAGATCGCGCATATCGTGGTCCGTGATCAGCGCGGCCACCTCGCCATACGCCATGCCGATAGCCAGCATCGCGCCACCGTCGGAGTCCGCGTCGCGCATCAATTCGCCGCGCCGAGCGGCCAGCCGCATCAGGCTCTGCGCGTCGAGGACGCCCGCGGCATGCAGGGCGGTCAGCTCACCGAGACTGTGCCCGGCGACGCAATCCGGCCGCACGCCGAAGACTTCGAGCACCGCCAGCAAGGCGAGACTTGCTGCGGCCAAAGCAGGTTGCGCCGCTTCCGTGGTGGCGAGGCGCCTGCGTTGCGCGTCCCGCTCCGCATCGCTGAACACCGGACGTGGGAAGACGGCCGCCGCCAGCTCCGGGCCGGCCAGTCGATCCCATACCTCGTGCGCGGCGGGCAGGTGCACCGCCACCTCCGCACCCATGCCCGGGTATTGCGAACCCTGGCCGGGGAACAGGAAGGCGAGCCGACCGGCTTCGGGTGTGCCCACGGCGTAGGAGGTTCCCGACGGCGTACCGAATGCCGTATCCGGTTGTGCCCGTATGTGGTTCATCGCCCCGGCGATCTGGTCGGCCAATTCCGCGGGACCCGCGCAGATCGCGAGCCGAACCTGATCGTCGGACCTGAACTGTTGCTGAGCTCGACGCACCGGCTCGGCCGTCGCCGACCGCGCCAGTTCCTCGGCCAGATCCGTGCAGCGGGCGAGAAGTTCGTTTGCCGAACCGGCCGACACCAGCAACAACTCGCTCGGGCGCGCCTGCGCGCGTGGCGCCCGCATCGCGCCGGTCCTGGGCACGTACTCCTCGAGGGTGAGGTGGAAGTTGGTGCCGCCGAACCCGAAGCTGGATACCGCGGCTCGGCGCGGATGTGCGGCCCGATGCACCCAGGGTCTGGTCTCGGTATTCAGATAGAACGGCCCCTCGTGCAGCCCGAGCGCGGGGTCGGGCACGGTGACGTTGATGGTCGGCGGCAGCACCCGATGATGCAGGGCCAGTGCGGCTTTGAGTACACCCACCGCGCCCGCCGCCGTCTTGGTGTGACCGATCTGCGATTTGACCGACCCGAGTGCGCACCACCCGTGCGCTTCGGGCGCGGCCGCACCGAACACCGCATGTAACGCCGCTACTTCCGCCTTGTCCCCGGCCGGTGTCCCGGTGCCGTGCGCCTCGACCAGCCCGACTGTTTCCGGTCCGTATCCCGCTGCCACGTACGCCCTTCGGATCGCCCGCTCCTGGCCACTGGCCTGCGGGTGGTAAATGGAGCTGCCGCGGCCGTCCGACGACGACCCGACGCCGGTGATCACCGCATAGATCTGATCCGCGTCCCGTTCGGCGTCGGCGAGTCGCTTCAGTGCGCACATTGCCAGTCCCTCGCCCAGCAGAATCCCGTCGGCATCGGCCGAGAACGGCCGGCTCACACCGGCCCTCGACAGCGCGGTGGTCTTGCTGAACGACACGAACATCATCGGGTCGTTCATCGTGTCCACACCGCCGGTGAGCACCAGATCTGCTCTGCCCAGCGCGAGTTCGTCGCAGGCAGCGGCCAGCGCGGCCAGCGAACTGGCGCACGCCGCGTCGACGGTGCAGTTGGTGCCGTGCAGGTCGAAGACGGCAGCGATGCGGCCCGCGACGACATTCGAGAGGATCCCGGGCAGTACAGCCTCGTCGAACCCGGCCGTATGGCAGGTGACGGCATCGCAGATCGACTGCACCTCCGCGTCGGCAAGGTCGTTCTCGCGCAAGACTTTCCGCAGGATCGGGCGGCTCAGCCGGGCGCCGATTTCACCACCCAGCTTGAGCATCCCACTGCCCATGATGACCGCTGCCCGCTCGCCGTCGATCCGGTCCACCCCACCGGTGACGTCGGAGAGCACCTGATCGGCGACCACCAGTGCCAGCAGTTGCGTGGTGTCGGTCGACGATAGATTCTTCGGCGGTATCCCGTATCGCATCGGGTCGAATGCAATATCGGGCACGAAACCGCCACGCCGGCAATAGGTCTTGTCGAGGGCCTCGGGATCGGGATCGTAATGGTCGTCGATGAGCCACCGGTCCGCGGGCACATCGGTGATCAGGTCGCGCCCCTCGAGAACGTTGCTCCAGAATGCGTCCACATCGGCAGCGCCTGGCAGGATCGCGCCGAGGCCGACGATCGCGATCGGAGGCATGCGTGGCTGGTCTGTCGTCACTGGTTCCTCCGAGATCAGCGTGGCGGCCGCAATCGCCGCGGGACGTAGGCACAAGCGTTGTCCGGCAAGGCAATACCGAAACTGCGAAATTGGTGCGCGCGGGTCAGGACGGCGGCGCCTTCCATCAGGTTCAGCGCGATCTGCACAACACCGCGCTGTGCGGGATCGGCGAGGAAAGTCCCCGCCGTCCACCGGTTGAAACTTCCCGTGGCGGGGCCGCACCACAGTTGATAGTCTGCGATCCTTTCCGGCGCACCGGACACCGCCCACCGCACCGACTGGGACATGTACCAGCGGAACACCAGCTCCATCCGCAGCTTCGGATCCGACAATGCCCGCTCCGCGGTAGCCGGATCGCGCTGCTGCCAATGTGTTTCGGTGTCACGCCACACCTCGTCGAGGGTCGCGCCGAACACCTCACGTTCCAACCGTGCCCGCTCGCCCACAGGGATGCTGGCGATGCTGTCGTGCGCCGCGTACACGCGGTACAGCTGCGCGGCGCGGGCGGCAAACAGCGTGCCGCGCCGCAATACCTGGGTTCGGATGCCCTTCTCGAACTGGCCCGGCGACGGCGCCATGGCGACATCGGAGATGTCGGCCGCCGCGAGCATGGCCTTGGCCCGCTCGGAGACGCCGGCCTCCACCGACATCTGGTTTACCGAACCCGTGAGCACGTACGCGGCACCCATGGCGAACGCCGCCGCGACCGCCGCCGGATCACCGAGGCCACCGGCCGCACCGATCCGGATCGATGTAGACCAGTCAGTATTGGTGTGCTGCAGTGTATTCCGTGCAGCGAGCACGGCGGGCAGTACAGCCACCAGCGATTGGTTGTCGGTGTGCCCGGCGCTGTCGGCCTCGATGGTGATGTCTTGCGCCACCGGTACCCGTGCGGCCAGGCGGGCCTCTTCTTCGGTGAGCAGGCCCTGCGCGACCAGTGCCCGCAGCAGCGCGACCGGTGTCGGGGACATGAACCGTTCGGCGACATCGGGACGGGAAACCTTGGCGAACACGGCAATCGGGCGCACGATCGCACCGGTGCGGTCCTGCCGCAGCCCCACCGCGGCGCATCGCGCGACCGCCGGGGTCACATCGGTGAAGGCCGACAACGAGATAGCCGGCACCCGCCGGGCCAGCAGCAGGTCGGCGATCCGGTCTTCGCCAGGTGCGTGGATGAGGTTCACACCCCAGTTCCGCCGGTCGCCCAGCGTGCTGGTCAGCTCGCTCAGCGCGCGGTCGAGGGTGCCCGTCTCGACGCCGCCCGCCCCGAAGAAACTCAGCATGCGCGCCTGCGCCATCGCCACGACCAAGCGGGCCGAGGAGATACCGAACGCCATTTCACCGGCGATGTAAGGGAATCGGACGTCGTGCGTTTCGGCGAAGGTCCGATCCCCTAGCCATTCCGGAAACATTTCCGGCAACGTACCGAGAACGGTGAAATCGGCGCGGGACACATCGGCGTCCTCGGCGAGGACGCCCCGCAATCCGTCGACTTTACGCTCGACGACGTGAATTCGTTGCCGCACATTATTCACCAAGGCCATCAGCTGTTGACCGCCGAACACCGGGGCAGCTGAATTCGCCCGGCCGACCGATGTCGTCACAGGATTCCTGAAGGAACTCAGTAGTTCCCGAGCAGCGAGTTACCGTTCGCTTTCGGTTCGGTACTGGTGAGGAACTCGGTATACGCGATGGCGTATTGATCCATCGTCGCGTAGCCGCGGTTCCAGTAATCCAGCTTGTCGAAGGATTCGGCCGTCTCCATATCGCTCAGGCCGAACGCTTCCTTGCCGAGTAGCATGTGCTCGGCCCTGCTGATCCGGTTGTCGCCGTCGGTATCGGCGACGCCGAACAGCAGATTGCAGGTCAGCCCGATGAACTGCGAGAATCTGACCGGGTCGGAGGCCTGCGGCGCCACCAGCGAATGGACGAACTGTGATTCGGTCACCTGCCTACCCTCGGCGCCGGCGACATTCAGCTGGAATTCTTCCCAGATCTGCTTCAGCGTCTCCTGCATCTCTGCGACCTTCCCGGGATCGCGTTGACCGGAAACTGTGGCCAGACGCGAGCCGAGCGCCTCGTAGTCGGCAACCGACACGGCACCGTCACCATCGACATCCAAAATCTTGAACAGCTTCGCCAGCTTCTGACTACGTACGTCGTCGAGCATTTCAGCCATTGTCGAACCCCTCGGAATTAGGTTGCGTCAATCGAATCCGTGCTGCCCAGAGCCTACCGCCCGGGCTGCACCGACGTCGCTATTACGACAGTCTTTTTCGAATGTGTGAATCCCGCATCGAGTGGCCGTGCGCTCGCTATACTGCGACCAGCCGCGATAGCCTGTCAGCACGATGGAGTAGCTTGCCGAAAGTTGCTCTTGTCACCCGAGGCGAGCAGAACGCCGACCGCGACCGCCCGACTGCCGTGAGGATCCGGAAATGCCGATTTCCGACGGCGTTCAGGCGAACGCAGGACCGTTGTCTCGGCGCACGCATCATCGACCCAGGACACGTCGCTATCGCGGTCGCGGACTACATCGGTTACTTTTTCGGCAGGTGCCGTGCCCGCAGTTTTCGGCGGATGCCTTCCGCTGCGACGAAGATTCGAGATGCGGTCCGACTGGTTCTCGCGAGTATGGCGTCGAGGATTCGGTCGCGTCCTGGCGGCAGAGCGGTCGTGGCCGCGACCTCGATGCACCGTCCCGAATTGTCGGTAATGGGCGCGGCGGTGATGAGGACGACCGCAGCGCGCAGCAGCATCGCCGCCCGTATCGGACCGACATCGTCGATGAATCCGTGCGCGTACTCGTTGCGCAGGTTGAGTCCGATCGGCCCGAGAAACTGCCAGCGCAGAAGATGTGCCCAATCCTCTTCCAGTGCAAGCGTTTCCAGCTCGGTGAGCAGAACGGGCAGGTAAGGATAGTTACCGGGATTCTTGGCCGCTTGTACCTGGTAGATATAGCGTGTGTCGCTGTGCCTGCGCCTAGGCTGCTGCCAGCGACGAGAGGATGCAGACGGGTACTTGGGAGCGCGGGCCCGTTCGGCAACGATTGTGCCGCCGATGCCTGATCTGTGGCGCTGCCGTCGGCTAGTCGTCGGGGGAGGCGCGGCGGTTGCGTTTGGTGACGCCGCGCCGCTTCTTCGCGGAGATGCGACGTTCCTTTGCTCCGCGTGAGGGCTTGGTGGCGCGGCGAACAGGTGGCGGGGCGGCAGCGGCGTCACGCAGTAATGAGGCCAGGCGTTCGCGGGCGGCGGCGCGGTTCTGTAGCTGTGCGCGTTGCTCCGATGCGGCGATCGTGAGAACCCCGTTGACCAGGCGGGTGGCCAGGCGGTCGAGCATCCGGGTGCGCAGCCACTCCGGCACCGAGGGCGAGTTGGCGAGGTCGAACGACAGCTCTACCCGGCTGTCGGTGGTGTTGACGTGCTGCCCTCCCGGACCTGACGACCGTGAGAACCGCTCGCGTAACTCGGACGCGGGTATCACCAGCACCCGAGTCACGGTCAGGTCTTCTGCCATGATCCGACGCCGCTCTTTCCGATCAACGAGTCGCCTTGGCCACGTCGGTCTAGTCGCGACTGAATGGTGACCTTGTCGTTCACGATAGCGATGACCTTGTCGACGTGTAACAGTGCCGGTAACGCAGCAACTGGTCGGTGAAAGGCGCCCCGCGCTCGGTGCCATGGTCGTTCAGGTGCCGCATCAGTGTCGGCGACACCGGCTGCCAGCGATCCGAGCCACCCTTTTCCCGCAGGAACACCAAGCACTGGTCACGATCGAGATCCTGCGGACGTAACGCCAGCGCGCCACCGCGACGGCACGCGGTCTCGAGGTGAACCGCAGGATCAGCGCGTCGAGTTCGGGGTCGTCACCGGAGGTGGCTGCAACCTGGCGGATCTCGGCGACCTGACCCGACGGGATCGCATACCGATGCGATGCCCGACGGGACGGAATCGGCAATCGCCGTGCCGGATTATCTTGCGGCCGAACCCATCCGGCTTCCTCGGCGTAGCGGTAGACGCAGCGCGCTGCTGACACGACATGCTCGAGCGCGCTGGTCCCGCCCCGAGACGCTCGGTTGGAACGGGCAGTTGTCTGCACCGTGTACGCGAGTTCGTCGAGCTCGTGGCGGGTGGGCTCGGTCAACGACCGGTCCGGCCAACGAGATTCGAGCAGATCAAAATGGGTCCCGTAGGTGCGCGCGGTACCCGCCGACAGACGTGCCCGCACACGCGGGATAACCTCGGCGAACGTCGGGGCCGCCGGTGCGGTGTCGACGAGGTCGGCGGCGGTGATGCCCATCTGGGCCAACAGCAACCGTGCCGCAGCCAAGGTATCTGCGGTGACCGCAGTCTGAGCAGCACTCTGGATCGTCATAGCGATTCCTCCAGGATTCGTCGGATCTGACTGGTCAGCCCGTCGAGCACAGCCGGGGGATGAATCAGTAGGCGCTTGCGACCGCAATGCGCCACCAACAGCACCCGGTCGCCTTCGAGCAGACCGACCCGACGACGTTTACGGACCGGAACACGGAAGAACCCGGCACGAGTCACCTGGACAGAGCCATCGGTCGTGGCGCGCACGAGAATCAGCCGGTCCTCCGAACACGACACCGTTAGCCGGGTGCCCGGTAACCAGTCCAGCGCTGAGAGCACCGCGCGGTCGGCGACACGGCCCGCATCGCCCACGACAGCGATGCCGTAGATGATCTCCGGGTCGGTTGCGCGGGGGATGAAGCGCACCGGCAGCGGGCCGTGGATGCGTTCCTGAAGTGGGGTCTGCGGAGGGATGACCGGCTCGATCACCGGCGTTCACCGCACCCTGCACCGAGGGCGCCGATCGAGCTGAAAAGTGGCACAGCTGCCACCTGTGATTTGCGTTCATGCAGGTCAGAGACGTGCAAGGTAGTTCTCCTTCGTGTGCGAGTGCACTCGAAAACGCTGGAGCCCCGAAAGTGGCACGTAGGCCACAAATCTGTGCGCGAGAGGGGACTTGAACCTCTACGCGCGTGCGCATCAGAACCCAAATCTGCCGCGTCTGTCAATTTCGACGCTCGCGGCGCCGACCTCCGGTCGACCGATACCGAGGGTGCGCGGATGATCGCCGAGACTGTGCGCATGCGGGCGACTGGCGCATGTTCGCGGCGGGCGATGATCAGGTCGCGGTCAGGCAGCGGGGTGCTCGATGGGTCTCCGGGCGATGCTGCTGGGTTACCTTGCCATTTGGTGAAAGAGCCACGTATGCAACCTATTGCGTTGTCACTCGGTGGAAGCACATGGTGGGCTGGCCGGGATAATGCGCTGACCCGCGCGCCGTCGTTGAACGAGTTCGCGGACTATCGGGAACCAGAGCAGGGTGAGGAGCGTTAGCGCGAGCGCGTGCCAGGGTATCCGCCACCACCAAGGGGCCACGGGTGGAAACGATGTCGCGGTGGTGGCGAGCGGTGCGGGGAAGGACCAGGCCAAGAAGGCATCGCCGATGGGGAGGGCGCCGAAGGAATATCGTTTGGAGTTGCCGAGAGTGACTGGTATGCCGAGGCTTTCACCGAGGCTGGTGATTGGACCGGCGAGGGATTGATCGCCGTGCACTCGGGCCGCGCCGATGGTGACCACCGTGGCCGAGACGCTGACACCGAGAATGAGTGGCCCGGAATCCACATCGCCTGCGCCGTTGCGGCCGTGCGGATACTCGCGCACTCCTGGCAGGCCGAGCGGGGTATCGACGAATAATCGGCGGAATGCGCTGTACTGCTGTCTGGCCCACAGGGCATCTATCTCGGGCAGGAACCGCTGGATCATTGCTTGTGACGAGCCGCGCGCACCTTCCTTCACAGGTGTCGTTTGGTGCGGTAGTAGACCAGTGGCTGGGTCCAGGTGCGCGCGAGCCGAGGTGAGCCATTGGGCGATCACCGGCTCGAAACGCGAACCGACGATGCGATCGTGCAACCTCAGCGCGGCCACAGCCACCACATTGTCGACGGGCCAGGCCTGGCCCGGATACGCTGCAAGGAACGGCCCGTCGGTATCGAACGCCGCCGCGAGTGCCTCGCAATCGGCGGTGAATTGCGCCGTCTCCGGTGCGTCGGCACCGGCGAGTTCGATCACGGCCCCGCGCAACCGGCTGGACCATCCGACGTAGAAGACCCCGTATGCCGGGCGCAGTCGCGCATCGAAAACCGCTCGCCCCGAAGGGGATCCCAAACGCTGTAGCGCCCAGCGCGCCTCCCGCAGCGCCGCGTCCCGATACGTTGGGTCGCCGCGCGCGACGTCAGTCCACGCCAATCCGTACAAGGCGTGCGAAAAGAAGTACCCCTCGGGGAACATGCCCTGCATCTCCTCCCCGGCCCCCGATACCAATTTCGCACGGAGAAAACGTAATTGGGCGACAACATCGGTGGGTGGCTGCTCATCCCGATACAGCCGAACCTGCGGGACGAGGATCAGCAGCGTGAGCAGAGCCGCGACGGCGACATACATCGCCCCCAAGATGGTCCGAAAGGAGATCACACACCGACCCTAATCCCGAGTTCAATCCGAGCAGGTTTGCTGGTTCAACCACGAGGCGCCTCGTCGAGGACCTCGTTGCGGAAATCAGGAACGACTTCGTCGACTGCGCGTCGGGCGACCTGTGGTCGAGTTCGGCTCACCGGAACTCAACAGTCGCCACGCTGCACATCGATGGGTCACGGTATGTCCCATGTCCTTCGTGAATAACATCCCGGGATCCGGGCCCGACGTTGCCGCGGCCCACCTCATCCAGGCAGCAGCGAACCGGCAGCCCTGTGCGCCGGTCCGTGACCTGATCGGCAGCACCGACGTCGGCGCCGCCAGCTCGCGATGATGTCGTCGATCCGACGCCGGGCCGGAGTCAGCACCGCGTCCAGGTCGGCGGGCTGATCGATGGGTTCGACGATGACTTTGCGCCGGGATCGGCGCTGCGGCGCACGTAGCCGGCGTGTTCGAGGCGGTCGATGAGCCGCGTGGTCGGGCCGGTGGTGAGGCCGGTGCGTGCACCGAGTTCGCCAGGCGTCATCGGCCCGGTCAGCTCGAGGATGTTGAGCGCATAGAGGTCGGTCGCGCCGAGGTCGAGGGCTTTGGCGCCCGCTCGAGCATGCAGCACAACGGAACTCGGATACCGGCGGAAAGTCGTACCGGGATCGCCTCCATGCCGGGGTGTTGACAAGGGGCAGACGTTCTCGTAATCTCTGCTTCAACGAAGAAACATCTTCACAGAAGATACATCTTCTAGGCAGAAGAATGCGCGAGAGGCTCACGCTATGACCATCATCGATACCAACCCAGCCACCCCAACAGCCCCGACCAAGTCCCGGCGCCGCACCATCGTGCGAGCACTGGGCGCCACCACCCTCACGCTCGGGGTGATCGCCGCGGGTGGCTACCTTTGGCTGGACCGCACCTCCGAGGTGCACAACACCGGCGTCGCCGAGTGCACCAGCGTCGTCCCCGACGGCGGCTCCGACACCGACCTGCGGGCGGTCTGCACCACGCTGAGCACGATGACTGCGGCCTGGGGCCGCAACGACGCCGACGCCTACGGCGCAACCTTCACCGAGAACGCCACCTACACAACCTTTCTCGGCACCCACTACCAGGGCCGCCGCGATCTGACAGAGGCGCACCGCGCACTGTTCGACGGTTTCCTCAAGGGCACCAATCTCGCGGACTCCTACCTCGACGCCCGGTTCTACGGCGGCACCGTCGCCATCGTCACCAGCCGAGGCGACCGATACTCCGACGACAAACCCGCCGAGTTGTCCAAGACCCAGACCTACACGTTGGTGCGTGAACAGGATGGTCAATGGCGGATCGCGGCGTTCCAGAACACCCAGCGCAACCCGGTGATGGAACGTGTCTCCTTCCTCTTCGACCCGGCGACCAAGCCGCTGGCCGAGCAGTGAAAGCGCTGGTGACCGGCGCGAGCGCAGGCATCGGGCGGGCATTCGCGACCACGCTGGCCGCCGCGGGGTACTCGGTGACGGGCGTGGCGCGCGGGAAGGATGCGCTCGAGGAGCTGATGACCGAACTCGGCGACGGACACGACTACCTGGTCGCGGACCTCGCGACCGAGGACGGGCTGCGGGTGGTCGCGGCGGCACTACGTGCCGGCGAATACACACTGCTGGTGAACAACGCGGGCACTGCCACACATGGCAGCTTCGCCGACATTCCCCTCGAATCAGCGCTGACCATACTGGATCTCAACTGCCGAGCAGTAGTAGTGCTGGCCCACGCCTTCCTCGCCGACGCGGCGCCCGGCAGCGCGCTGGTGAATGTCTCCTCGACCCTCGGACACACCGCGAAACCGGGCATGAGCGTCTACAGCGCATCGAAAGCTTTCGTCACCACCTTCTCCGAAACACTGTGGCACGAACAGAAATCGCGCGACGTGAAGGTGCTTGCCCTGTGCCCCGGTGTCACCACGACCGGCGCGAAGGCCGTCGAGGATGTGCCGTCCTGGCTGGTCCAGTCGCCCGAGCAGGTCGTGCACGCTGCCCGGAAAGCCCTGTCCGGCACGGCCGGTCCGGTCACCTTCACCAACCGGACCAACCGAATGTTCGTTGCCGTGCTGTGCCTGCTGCCGCGCCGGGTGGCACTGTCCGTCCTCGCGCACTGAATTCCCCACCACCACTGACTCCGAAGGAATCTCAATGGAGATGTCACGCCCCCGCAGCGACCGATGTCGGTGTCTGCGGTGTGAATTCCAGGCCGCAACCCGTCCCGCCGTCCGCTGATGACCAGCATCGCCGTGGTCGGCGCGAACGGGCGCACCGGCCGGATCGTCGTCGAGCAGGCCCTGGCCTGCGGGCATCGGGTGACCGCGATCGTCCGACGGCCCGGAAGTTTCTCACCCGCACCGGGATTGCGTGAGGTCATCGCCGATCCGACAATCCCGGGGTCCCTGCACGGACTGCTCGTCGGACATGATGCGGTGATCTCCACACTCGGCGCCGCCGACCGCGCCCCCACCATCGTCTACTCCGCGAGTACCGCCGAGATCATCGCCGCCATGCCGCCCGGCGGTCGACTCCTCGTCGTCTCCTCTGCAGGACTGGATGTTCCGGCCGATGCCGGGCCGGCGAGCAGAGTGCTGGCCGCCGCACTGCACCGGATCATGTGCCATACCTACACCGACATGGCGCGGATGGAGCAATTCCTCACCGAAAGTGCGCTGCGCTGGACCGCTGTACGCCCGACCCGGCTCACCGACAAACCCGGCGCCACAATCCCCCGAGTCTCGTTGGGCGCCACGTCGAAGGTCGGTCCGCAGATCTCGCGCGCCGACCTCGCCGCCTACTTGCTCGATGCCGTCGACGACCCACACACCCACCACGTTGCGGTTTCGGTCTCGTCGGGGCGAGTCCTCCGAAACGCTACGGCGGTCTGCAGATCAGCGAGTCGATGAGAGGTGCTGATCTACCCACCGCCCTGATCCACGACCAAACTCGCCACGGATGCGGCAGCCACCTGGAGCCGCTAAACCACCGCACCTCGGCTACGGACACCGTCCGGTTGGGCACCGCCAACTCGACAGTTGATTACGCGAGCCCACCAGTAGACGACACCCTGCCCCCGGCAGTCCGAGCGATCGACGCCGTGCGCACCGAATGCCCCCGGCGTCGACGCAGAACCACAGGTGACGGGTCCGGGGTTTCCGTAGGTTCCGCGCGGAACCTACGGACACCCCTCGGCCATAACAGATGCGAGCGATGAAAATCACTCTGCCAGTGCAGAATTCGATGAAGCCCGGGCTGGATTCAACCGCATTCGGTCACGGCGCAGTTGCCGCAGCAGGCCGAGCCGATTTCGGCCTGGCGGCCACACCGGCGGCGACAGCGGACCGGGGGGAGCCAGTTGGCCCGAATGTAATCTCACCCCTTGGTTCGGACGGCAGCATCACTCAGGTGACCACGCGACCGGGTGGCATTGTCGTGATGCAAATAATTCTGAAATTGAGTGCCGCAGGTGCTTCCTGTAATTTGCTAGTGGGTGGCGAGGGAGAAGTTCAGTGGATTCCGTTCAGCTTCGACCTCGCCGGACGTGCAACAGTGCAGTCGCAACCACTGCCCAATGGACGTTACCTTTCAAGCCGACTGCGGATCTGCCCATATTACGCAGCCGGTATATGCCGTCATCGACAGTCGGGGACTCGCTGAACCGCAGCCGGTGCCTCAGAAATCGGAACCTTAGGACACAGATAAGGCAAGTCGGACATGCGGCAACGCCCGTGCGGCAATGGCTGACATCATCCCGCCGGGGGTGCAGAAGTGACGCTGAGCCTCGTCCTTAGAAGACTGATCGGTCTGCCTCTGTGGGGCGGCACCACCTTGCTGATAGCGGGCTGCATTGGCGATGCGCTCGACAAACCCAATCCGGACGGTGGTGTGCCGAATTTGATCGATAGTCTCAATAGTCAAGACTTCGCTGATTCGATATGCCGCACAGGGGAATCCTTCATGGATCCATCTGGTTTGGGATTCAGCAAGGATATGATCTGCAGCAAAAAGGCGGGCTGAACTCGCATGTCGGCTGTGCGCTGATAAGCGCGGGCGCTTTACTGTGCTCTATATCTATCGCCATCCGTCCTGGTTCGGCGCCTTTGAGGCGCAGAATGTATTTCCAATGACAAATCATCAGAAGGCCACCACCCACTCGCTCCGTGACTTCTCCGATCAGTGCCGGCTCCGGAGCATCCCAGGTGGCTGCGGTTGAATCTCACAGGGCACTTTTATTTGATCTGGCAGGCTCATTTTCTATCTCCCTCTCGTCGAAACGTTGTGGGTGATGCGAATGACGCGGGTATCGCCAGGTCCGTTCATGCCGATCGTGGTATCCATGTCGCTCGCTCCGGGTGCCCGAGTTCGGGTTTCTGACCGCCGGTGCGTCCACGGGCGCGGGCGGCGGCAAGGTCACGCGGGTGCGCTCGGACAGCAAGGCGTGCTCGAATTCGGCGGTGGCGCTGAGGATTTGGAAGAACATGCACCCAACCGCGGTGGACGTGTCGCTGCCCCGGTCCAGGACTACCAGGTCGCCGCCGCGGTCCTGGAGTGTCTTCGACAGCTCGATCAGGTGCTCGAGGGAGCGGCCGAGCCGGTCGAGTTTGGTCACCACCAGTTGGTCTTTCGGCTGGTTGGCAACCAGCAGCGTTTTGTCCAACTCCGGGCGGGAGGCGAGCTTGCCGGAAGCCTTGTCGATATAGACCTACTCACACCCGGCGGCGGTGAGCGGGTCGTGTTGGGCTTCGGGATGCTGGTCGCGGGTGGAGACCCGTCCGTAGCTGATTCTTATGCCCCGGAATGTATCGATGGAGGCGGTTCAGGTGAACGGTGGAGTGTCCTGCCGGCAGATCGTGCCGGGCGGCGGCAGCACGCCACTGATGACGTAGGCGCTTTCGTAGGCATTCGCGCAACTGCTCGGGTTGACCAGAGTTGTATGTCCGTATCCGGCGACGGTGAGCAGCCGGGCGTTGCCCAGTTGCGCGGTCATGGCCTTGGCGTCGAAGTAGGGGGTGGCGGGATCGTAGGTGTTGTTGACCGTCAGGATCGGTGTCGCCGACCGGTTCCACGGGCCGGTGTAGCGGTGGGCCGCCCGACCCGGCCAGGTGGAGCACGGTTCGGTCGTCCATGCCCACCAGGGCCCGACCGTCCCGGCCCGAGCAGCACTGAACTTGGCCAGGGCTCCGTAGAAATGCGGATCACGTGGGTTGGGGCTCTCGCCGCATATCACCGCAAGGGGCTGCTCGACACCCGCGTACTTCTCCTGGCTCGGGGCGGCCGGCGACGAGTCGCCGCGGGGGAGCGGAAGGACATCGCTCCGCATCGTCGCGAACACATCCACCGGGGGATTTCCGCCCGTGCTGAGCGCCTGCGGCGTCTGGCCCAGCCATAGGTCCTGCAGCAGTCGGGCCAGCTCCGGCCAGCTCCGAACGATGCGCAGGAACCGGCCAACGATGCTGGCAGTGGCCGCGTATGTGTTGGCGCCCTGCGGGTGTACGAGCAGGCGCTTCAGCAGTACCTCGTACTTCGCGTGCGTCAGCCAGGTGTTGTCGGCTGCGAAGGGACAGCGGCTGCGCCCGGCTCGGGCGCACTGGTCGAGGAACTGGGCCAGCGTCCCGGCCGACCCCAGACCGGAGCCCTCCCGCAGGAAGGTCGACAGCAACGGGTTGTGGTCGTACCAGGCGGAGGGATCGACATTGCCGTCGAGCACCATCGCCCGCACCCGGTCGGGGAAGAGATTGGCGTAGGTTGCACCCAGCAGCGTCCCGTAGGAGATCCCCATGTAGTTCAGCCGCTGCTCACCCAAGACCGTGCGCAGCAGATCCACATCGTGCGCCGAGTCGGTGGTGGAGACGAACCGCAACAGGTCCGGGTCACGCTGCTGGCACTGCCGGCCCAGCTCGTCATACAGCTCGATCCACCGCTGCTCCTGCTCCGGGCCGACCGGAAACCCCACCGGCAACTGCGCGAACCAGGCGGCGGACTCCGCCGCGTTGGCGAAACATTGGACGGAGGTCGACTTACCGGCCCCGCGCGGGTCCCAGCTGACGATGTCGAACCGTTCCCGGATCTCCTGCGGGAAGAACGGATACTCGAGCGGAAGGTCTTCGGTGCCGGCTCCTGCCGGCCCGCCAGGGTTGAACAGCAGGCTGCCGATCCGGTGCGCCGGGTCGGTCGCTCGGGCCCGGATGACCGCCAGCTCGATCGTGCGCCCTTCGGGATGCTGGTAGTCCAACGGTGCCGGCACGGTGGCGCATTCGAAATCCGGGTCGTCGGGGCACGCGGTCCAGACCGGAGCCGGTATTCCCACAGGCGCCGCATCCGGCGGATCGGCCGTGGCGGGCGCCGCGCTGCAGGCCACGGCTGCGGCCACCGTTATGGATGTCACTACGCAGCGGGTGAAACGAGCGCGGTTCGACACGGATCCTCGCTATCATCACGGTGGAAAATGCGTGGCTGTTCTGCACGGAGACCCCGACCCGAACCGTAGTCGATCACGCGACAAACGCCTGGTTACGCCGATAAACCGGCGTGGCATTACTCGATACGGCACGCCATCCGGTAACGGGCCCACACGCCTGGCGCCCGGCTGGTACGGTCGCCCGGGACTGCCCGACGAACCCGGACGCAATCCATCCGACTCCGACTTGCAGACGACGGATCACACCCCTTCATCAGCGACACCCGTTTCATGCGCCGGTGCGGCGCGCGGAGGCCAGGGTGGACAGGATGCCGTAGATGCCGCCGGCGACAAGGCTGCCGGACAACCAGGAGAAGTCGGTGTTACCCAAGGCTTTCGCCACCGGCCCCTGCATCGCGGGGACCACGCCGTACTGCCAGGACCAGCCGGCGAGCAATCCGGCAGCGAGGCTCACCAGGCCGCGCGCATTGAACTTCCCGTAGATCGACGTCGTGCCGTCGCGGTAGAGGTCCGGGATCGAGAAGGTCTGGCGGCGCACCAGGAAATAGTCAACGAGCAGGATGGACATCCACGGGCTGATCCACATCAGGATCGACACCATCCAGTTGTCGAAGGCATGCGCGAAATTCGACGAGTTGATGAACACGGCCAGTACCGCGGAGGCCACCGCACCAGCGAAGAGAGTGATCTTCCAGCGGGCAATGCGGATGCCGACGGTCAGCGCGGCCAGCGAGCACGAGTACAGGTTCAGGATGTTGGTGGCGATCGGGCCGTGCATGATCAGCACCAGTACCGGGACGGCGAGCGCGCCGAAGGTGCTGACGACGAGAGTGGACGGGTCGGCGCCACCACCAGCGCTTGCCAGGCAGGCGCCGAGGGCAGCGAGCCAGACTGTGGGCAGGTACATTCCGGCCGCCGATGCCCAGAACACGGTCCTGGCGCGCAGCGTCGGCCGGGCGAATCGGCTGTAGTCCGCGGCGTAGGGAATCCAGGTCAGGCCCCAGCCGACACCGATGGCCGTGATGAGTTGTGTTACCGCGGTGAGCTTCTGGCCGGGAGTCGGGGCCGCGGCGGCGGTCCAGTCCAGGTGGGTGCGGGCGAGTGCGACCACGGTCATCGCCACCATGACGGCGATGGTGAGGGGGACGGTGTACTTCTCGAACGTTCGGATCGCATAGAAGCCGTACAGCGCGAGCGCGAGTTGAATCACCATGATGGCCGTCGCGACGACAACTTTCAGCTCCATGCCGCCCTGGATGCCGATCTCCTCGAGCACCGCGAGCACGAGATCGAGCACGACCCAGGTGTTCACACCCACCCACGCCATGGTCAGCAGACCCTGGACAAGGGCGGGCAGCACTGCTCCAGCGATGCCGAACGCCGAGCGTCCGAGCACCATCTGATTGACAGCGGTGCGGTGGCCGATGACATTGAACAGCCCGAATACCGCGCAGCCGAACACATTTCCGACCGAGATGACGATCAGCGTTTCGATCAGGCTGAGCCCGAGGGCGATTCCGAGCGCGCCGAGCACCCAGTTGATGGGCGCGATATTCGCACCGCACCAGATCCAGAACAGTTCCCAGGGGGAACAGTCGCGTTTGCTGTCGGGAATGGGTAGTACACCGTGATCGTCGAATCGGACGCCGGTGTCACCGCTGGCCGGTGTGGTGTTTGCAGTGCTCGTGGTGCGAGGCAATTGGGGGGATGACATGACTTCCCTCTTTCGGTTGTGATTCACCTCATAACAGCACCGCACTGTGCGATAGGTCGATGTGTATTCATCCATCGATTGCGGGTTGCTGTGTACATTTCGATATGTGTTGACCATTAGCCGACTTGTCGCCGATCCCGCGCTGGGCCTGCGTGTCATGACGCCGGAATTCACCGAACGCCTGGTGGCGGAGATCCGCTGGCTGCACACCACCGAGCTTCCTGACCCGTCGCGATATGTCCGGCCCGGCGAACTGGTGTTGACCAACGGTCTGTGGCTACCGCATGTCTCGGCGGAGCGCTTCGTCGACGCTGTCGCGCGGGCAGGTGCGACAGGGCTGGTGTTCGGGCTAACGGCGCAGACTCCGGACCTACCGGAAGGGCTTGTCGCACTGTGCGTCTCGCGTGGTCTGCCACTGGTCGAACTGTGTATCGGGGTGCCGTTCGCCGCGCTCACCCGGGCCGCCGCCCGGATTCAGAACGAGGTCCTCCAGACGGAACTGACCGCGACCGTGCACCGTGGCGACGCCCTGGCGACCGCCCTCTCACGCGGCAGCGGTGCTGCGGGCGTGCTCGAAATCCTGCGTGGCGAAACGGAATTGCCGCTGTTGGTCATTGATCGCAAGGGGCGCTGCCTGGCCAGCATCGGCTGCGAACCTACCGATGAACAGATCCGCCTCGCCGCTGCGGCGCTCAACCGCACGCCACCGCCGATCGAGGTGGATCTACTGGGCTCCGGGCCGTCGGCGCTCTACCTCGTCGAGGGCGCGATGGGAGAAATCGATGCCGGGCTGTACTGCCTGGAACCGGCCGCGAAACTCGCCGCGGCGGATCGGGAGGCGCTCGCCCAGGCCGCTCGATTCCTGAGCCTGGAGGTGACCAAACAACAAGCGGTGCATGCCATTGAGGCGCGTTTCGCGGCCGAGCTCCTGGAGATGGTCCTGTCCGGGCCGCGGCGCAGCGGTGAGGTGAGCCATCGGCTGCGTGCGTACGGTGTGCCGTCGGACCGGTCGCTGGGCGTGTTCGCGCTCGCCCCGGTGCTCACGCCCGGCGGCCTCGACACACCGCTGGACGATATCGCCGATGCCGCCGGTGCGTTCTTCGCCGCGCACGGCATCCCGGTGTTCACCGTGGCGGGAAGCCGCGACGCGGTGGCCGTGTGCCCGTGGGAGAGTACGACGGAGGAGCTGACGCGTTTCGCCCGAGAGCTGTCCGTGGAAGTCGGCAGAAGAGTGGCCGCTTCACGGATCGTCATCGGGCTGGGTGAGATCGCCGCCGGTGTCGGCGCACTGCGGGAACCGCTGGTGCGTGCTCGGGAAGTCTGCCAGGTGCTGCGCGCGCAGGACGGCCCGGACACCGCCACCTTCGCCGATGTCGCGAACTTCCGGATGCTGCTTGGTCTGCTCGACGAGCAGGTGCTGCAACGGTTCTCCGAACAGGTGCTCGGCATCATTCGCGAGCACGACGCCCGCGCGCACACCGAACTGGAACACACCGTGCGGACCTTCCTGGCCAACGACGGCCAGTGGGGCGTGACCGCCGCCGCCCTGCATGTGCACGTCAACACCCTGCGCAACCGCATGGCCCGGATCACCGAGCTGACCGGCCGAAACGTCAACCGACTCGAGGACACCGTCGACCTGTTCCTGGCGTTGGCCGCCGAGGCCGTCGGCCCGGGCACCGCATCGCACGCGGCGACGTAATGACCGGGCCGACGCGACGTCAGTTCGGATACACCGCCGGATCCACGTCGTAGCTCGGCAGTGCGCGACGCGGCGTCCCGGCGTCCTCGCGTGCCCAGGCAGCCACATCCCGGCAGCGGACGAAGGTCACGTCCCCGCACTCCTGTGCGTACCCGATGAGGCGGCGCAGGGCCATCATCCGGCCCGGCCGCCCGGTGAGGAACGGGTGCATGCACACGTTGAACAGGCAGCCGTAGTGCCGCATTCCGTCGAGTTCGGCGCGCCACATTCCCTCGACCTTGACCGGCGATTCGATGACCGCACCGATGCGCGGTTCGGGCAGATACGCATACTGCTCCCAGTCGTCCAGCGACCAGTGCACCGGCAGCTCCACCACCGGCGCATGGGTGCCGTCGACGAGGTACGGCCGGTCGTCACCCATCAGCGACGAGTCGTAGGCCAGACCGTATTCGGCGACCAGGCCGATCGTTTCGCGGCTGGCGCTCCACATCGCCGCCCGATGTCCGGCGATGTCGATGCCCTGTGCGGCGAAAACGTCCAGTGCGCGGACGAAATCCGCGCGTTCGGCTCCTGCCGGCAGTGAGGTGGGCGCACGGTGACTGTAAGAGTGGTGTGCAACCTCGTGCCCGCGATCGACGATCGAGCGGGCCAGGCCAGGACGCTGCTCGGCTACCCAGCCGGGCACGAAGAACGTTGCGGGAACGACCATCTCATCGAGCAGATCGAGGATCCGCGGCACGCCGACATCCGGTCCGTACGACTGGTGTGACATCACCATGGGGTGATCGGCGAAGCGGCGTCCTTCCGCGAGGATGGGCGTCTCCGCATCGACATCGAATGTCAGCGTCGCCACGGCCGCCGCGCCGCGGGTCCAGGTGTGCTCGCTCATTTGTCGGTTCGTGCGCGCCATGCCGCGGCGCAGTCCAGGGTGGCCATGGGATGGAGCATCTCATGGTTGAACGGAGCGAGCTCTGCCCCGGTCTCGACCCGACGCGGCAGATCCGGATTCGCCAGCGCACCCTGACCGAGTGACAGCACATCGGCATGGCCGCCGGTCAGTACATCGGCGGCCTGGGGGAGGGCATGCATGCCGCCATTGGCGATGACCGGGCGGCCGGACACCTCGCGGGCCAGCTGAGTGATGGTTGTGCCGCTGGAGAAGCGCGCGGTCTCGAGGAAATTCCTGCCCTCGCTGGCGATGTGCAGATAGGTCGCGTCGGCCAGGGCCGCGAAGACGACCCGCGCGTCGGCCTCGGCACCGGGCCACCGGTAGGTGAAGTCGTTGACCTTGGTCTGTGACAGCCGCACACCGACGGGGAGATCGCCGAGCGCGTCACGCACGGCCCGCAGCACGCGCGCGGTAAGGCGGATCCGATTCTCCACAGATCCGCCGTAATCATCGGTGCGCTGGTTGGTGTAGTCGGTGAGGAATTGGTCGAGCAGATAGCCGTTGGCCGCGTGGATCTCGACGCCGTCGAAACCCGCCGCCCGGGCGTTCTCGGCGGCGGCGGCGTATCCGGCGATGACGTCGTCGATATGGCGAGCCGTCATTTCCCGGGGCGCGTTCCACGGTCCGCCGACGCCGCCGTAATCGGCCATCATCTGCCCA
Source organism: Nocardia sp. NBC_00403 (assembly GCF_036046055.1). NCBI lineage: Bacteria > Bacillati > Actinomycetota > Actinomycetes > Mycobacteriales > Nocardiaceae > Nocardia > Nocardia sp. NBC_00403. Next base: position 6,171,068 of record NZ_CP107939.1, on the reverse strand, counting down.
CGCGGCTGAACGGTCGACGGTCCGATGGTCTCGAACCCGTAGGCGTTGCCCTGCGAGATCGCTCCGGCGTGCATCAACTGCGCGATGATCGGGGCCCCGGCGCCGTGCACGGCGTCCACCACCGCGCGCCACCCGGCGATGTGCCTGTCGGTGACCAGGCCGGGCTGATTGAAATAGCCTTGGCTGTGGGTGGCGTCCGGGTAGATGCCCTCGGTGATGATCAAGCCGAATCCACCCGTCGCATACTCGCGGTAGTACTCGGCCATCTGCGCGGTCGGCGTGCCGTCCGGTTCGGCGGATATACGCGTCATGGGCGCGACGGCGAACCGGTTGCGCAGCTTCAGGGAGTCGAGGCCGAACGGCTCGAGCGCCGGATGGGCCAGTTCGAGGTCAGCGGTGGTCATCGGTGTTCTCCTCGGTGGTTGGGGGAAGGATGGTCAGAGCCAGCGGGGTGGGGCCGGCGCCGTTTATGACGTTGTGGTCCTGCGGACAGGACGAGACGACGACGATGCAGGCCATCTCTGCGCGGAAGATGATCGAATCTCCGGGCGCGGTAGCGGCTTCGAGCCAGGACAGCTCCCCGTCCGCGGCGACGGGGATGCGCATGAATACGTTGATCGGCTGCGGAATGAACGGCAGCGCCGGGTGGCCGAGGTCGGCCATCGCCTGCCGCAGATTGTCCGCGCAGCTGGCGTGGTTGGGATCCCCGTATGCCGCATACCGTTCCGGGTCGCAGGCGGCGATCAACATGTCGTGCCGACCCGGGGAGGTGTCGGCCAGATAGGTGAGGATAGGGCGTCGCCGGTTGGTCACGAAGGATTCGCCCAGCTCGGGGAACAGGCGGCTGACCTGGGTGCGGGTGTGCGAGGCGCTGTGATGCTCGGTGATGTCGTCGACGTTGTAGGCGAACACATCGCCCACCTGGCCACCGGCGACGTCGGTGATCTGCAATCGCTCGCCGGTACGCAAGGTGACCGACCGGGCCTGCCTGGCCGGAATGGTTACCGGCTCCGGGTAGCTCAACGCTGTCATGTTGGTCAGTCAACAGAACCGCGGTGGCCAACGGGAATGGATATGTACACACTATTTGGGCAATTGAATAGATGTTTATACATACCCGCGCGGATGTCTGCGCGATAGCGTGTGCTGTATTCGTTCCGGACCCGAGCATCGGGAGTACCTACCATGACTACCGCCACCGCAATGGCGCAGGCCCTCGCGAGCGGCGAAGCTACGTCGGCGCAGCTGGTAACCGCCGCCATCGACCGTGCCCGGCAACCTGATTCGGCTGCGGTGATGATCACCGTCACCACCGAACGCGCCCGCTATCAGGCCCAGGCGAGCGATCTCCGTGCCTCGCGCGGCGCACGCCGCAGCCGACTCGACGGAGTCCCCATCGCATGGAAGGACGTGTTCGACGTCCAAGGCACCGTCACGACCTGCGGTTCGGCCAGCCACCTCCACGATGAACCCGCCGTTGTGGACAGCCACCTCGTGCGGCGGGTGCACAACAGCGGTCTGGTCACCATCGGCAAAACCAATCTCAGCGAGTTCGCCTTCTCAGGACTCGGGATCAACCTCTGTTTCGGCACTCCCGCCAACCCCCTCGACCCGGAGCTCGTCACGGGCGGATCCTCCTCCGGATCCGCGGTCGCGGTCGCGCGCGGCATCGTCGCACTGGCGGTCGGCACGGACACCTCCGGATCCGTGCGCGTGCCCGCCGCCCTGTGCGGCATCGTCGGATACCGTGCCAGCCCAGGTAGATACGGCCCCCACGACTTCGCACCGCTGTCGGCGACACTCGACAGCGTCGGCGTCTTCGCGACCACGGTCGAGGATCTCGCCGCGCTGGACCGTGTACTCCTGCCTACCCGACCTCGTCGTCGCCCGCTACCGCTGCGATTCGTCGTACCCACGGGCGAATGGTCGCAGGACACCGCAGCGGAGATAGCCGACGACATCGACGTCGCCGTCGCCGAACTCCGGGCCGCAGGCGCCGACGTTCAATTTCGTCATCTACCGTCGCTCTCGACTGCCCAGAGCCTGATGGATGACATCGGAACGATCGTCGGCGCCGAGGCATACCGACTGCATCGCCACCGGCTCGACTCGACGATGCCGATCGAACCCGCCACCCGGCGCAGACTCGAAAGCAACACGCATACAGCCGATTCCATCGGCCCCGTCTATGCTGCGATGTCTGCCTTGCGCGCTGAGTTCGCCGCCGACCTCGATGATGCCACGCTCCTGTGCCCTACCGTGCGCCGCATTCCACCCCCCGCAGCCGACCTGCAGTCCGACGCGGATTGGTACGACCGCGCCAACGCCGCCGTACTGCGCACGACCATGGTGCTCAGCTACCTTGGCAGTTGCGGCATCACCCTGCCCGCACCCGCCGCGCGGCCCGGGCCCCGCACCGGTATCCTGCTTTCCCGACCGTCTGACGACGACATGGCCCTTTTGGACTGTGCGGCCTGGGTGCAGCGCGTCACCAACCCGACTATCAGGAAAAGTCCGACACCACCACCACGCCCGTGACAGTGGCTGCACTCCTATGTTGATTATCTGAGCGGGTCGAGAACGCAAGTGCAGGGCTTTCATCGTCAACGACGTCGCCCCCCTTCATGGGGCACTGGCTCTCGAGGATGTCGCGGCACACGACAACCGGTGCGCTGGTCTCGATTCCGGTGATCACAGGGAGCCTTCCTGATCGGCGATCCAATGGCCGTGGATACCTGCCGGGACCCGGCGGGGCAGTTCGACGCTGGCGACCGGATCCTTGCGCAGGTCGCCGGCGTCGAGAACGAGCAGCTGGGAGGCATTGGCTTGGGTGTCGCTGACGATGGTCAGTAGGTAGCCGTCGTCCTCGCGGGTACCGCCCACGGCAGGCACGAACACCGCCTCGCCGGGCATGCGGCCGGCACCGTGGTGGAACAGTTGCCGTTCGCCGGTGTCGGTGTCGAACTTGATGGTGGAGTAGCCCTCATGGCCCGCGCCGGGGAAGGCGATGGAGTAGCTGTACTTGTTGATCGCCCCGGTGAAATCGTCGTTGATGCTGGGGAATTCGGTGGCGAGATCGTCGAGCGGTTCGTTGGTGGCACGGCCGGTGGCGGGGTCCAGAATCCACCGGTGGAAGGTGGAACCGGCGTCGGGGCTGCCCCCGTAGCCGGGTGCGCCGACCCACCACTTCCACGAGGTCTCCCATGCGGCCTGGTCGTAACGCGGGCCTTCCACGACCACCCGGCTCTGCCGGTCGATGTAGGCGTTGGTGACGTGTAGCAGCGCGGCCTGATCCACCTGGAACCACGTGATGCCCGCATGCCCGTTGCGCGGCAGCACACCGATGCGGGCTTGATAGTCGGCATCCCACCGATAGGGGATGCCCGAGTGCTCCTGTTGGTTGAACACGACCGGGAAGTCGAGGAACACCGCATGCTCGCCGGTGAGCGCGAAGTCGTGCATGAGCGAGGGCCCCGCGCCCTCGATCTGCTCGGCGCGGATGATCTCACCCGCCGCGGAGGCCACGTAGTAGGTCAGGTGCGGCGGGTACGGGCTGTAGGAGAAGAAGTGCAGTCCACCGGTGACCGGATCCTCCTTGGGGTGCGCGGTCATCGAGGTGGTGAGCTTGCCGTCGAAGTCGTAGATGCCGATGGTCTCCAGTTCGGAGCTGACCTGCCACGGCAGGTTGGCCTCCTGCAGCGCCAGGTACTTCCCGGCGTGGAAGATGATGTTGGTGGCGGCGGCGCTGACCTCGAGTTCGACGCCGGTGAACGGAACCCCCTCCAGGAAAGGTGTTTTCACCCAGCGGTTGCGGTACCACTCGGCGCGGCCGTTGTGCAGCCGCACACCGTGGATCATGCCTTCGCCGCGGAACCAGTGGCTCGGGGTGATGCCGGGCTTGGGATTGTGTCCGTTGCGGAAGTAGCGTCCGTTGAGTTCCGGCGGCAGCGTGCCGTTGATGGTCAGCTCGTGGCCGGTGATCTCATCGGCCACCGGTTCGTAATGGCCGCTGAGGTACGGCACCGGGCGTTCTGTGCTCATGACTATTCCTTGTTCATCTTTCAGATGGCGACGATGGAAAGCAGTGGGGAAGAGGAATTTTCAGACGGCTGGATCGGCCGCACGGCGGCGGGGTTCGAGGGTTGCGGCGACCAGGTAGCTGCCGCCGCCCGCGAGGGCCAGCACCCAGTAGAGGCTCGCGCCGTCGAAGAAGAGTGCGGCCGACGAGGTGAGAGCGAGCCAGGCGCCGAATCGGGGAGGTGTTCGCGGGTGCCGGGAACCTCTGGCGGAGTGGTTCAGGCTGGGGCGTCCGCGATGATGACGACCTTGCCGACGACGGTGCTGGACTCGGCGAGCTCGAGGGCCCGGGCGGCTTCGGTCAGCGGGATGCGGGCGGCGACCTGGGCGCGCAGTGCGCCGTGGGCGGCGAGGTCGAACACCTTGTCGAGGTCCTCGCTGATGCGGTTGCGGAAGCGTGTGAGATTGCGCTTGCCTGCCCACAGGTTGAAGAAATGCGCGTTTCGTTTGTTGGGCAGCGCATTCCACAGCAGTAGCTGGGCGAACAGCTTGAGCACGGGCAGTCGTGAATTGCCCTCGTCGTTCTTGGTGGCTGCGGTGCCGTAGGAGACCAGCGTGCCGTTCGGCGCGAGCAGTTCGAACGAGTCGTTGATGCCGGGCCCGCCGATATGGTCGAATACGGCGTCCACGCCCTCGGGTGCGAGCGCTCGAACCTGTTGCGGCACGTCGCCGCGATAGTCGATCCAGGTCGCACCTAGTGCTTCGACGGCTTCGGCATTGCGGGCCGAAGCGGTGCCGATGACGCGAATTCCATTGGCGCGGGCCAACTGAACGAGCGTCGAGCCGACGCCGCCGTTCGCGCCGTGGACCAGAATGGTCTGCCCGGGCCGCACGTGCGCGGTCCGGTAGAGCATCTGCCAGGCCGTGATCCCGTTGACGACAAAGGTTTCCGCCTCGGCGGCATCGAGTGCGACGGGCACCCGCACCAGGTCCGCGGCGTCGAGCAGGGCGTGGCTGGACCAGCCGCCGATCTTGGTCAGTGCGGCCACGCGCCTGCCGACCAAGGCCGGATCGACACCGGCACCGATTGCGGTGACGGTCCCGACCAAGTCGTATCCGGGCACGAACGGGAAGGCCGGCTGGTCGTAGTACTTGCCGCGCCGCATCTGCTGCTCGGCGAAGGAGACACCGCTCGCCTCGATCCGAACGAGGGCTTGGCCGGCTGCGGGTGCCGGCAGGTCGCGCCGGGTGACCAGCAGGCCCTGGGGCTCGACTCGGCCGGGCAGGACGATTTCGGTGGCGGTGGTGGACATGCTTCTTCTCCTGGTGTGTGACTGGTCAATCACTCGGTGTGTTGAATAAATGCCCCACGAGGGGGCAGTTGGTTGAAGTCAGTGGGCGTTCGGGTGGCGAATGCCTGCGGTGAGGATGGCGGCCCAGGGGCTGTCGTCACCGTCCAGGCCGAGGGTGGTGATCAGGTGGCAGAGCTGGCCGAAGGCGATGAATCGCTGCACCTGCTCGTCTTCGGCGCCCGACCGCTGTTTGGCGAAGTCGGTCACCCGGCCAAAACCGCTGCGCAGTGCCTCGCCGATTTCCGGGACGTCCGCGACGGACTGGGCGTGCACTTGCAGCATGAGCAGGCTCTTGTCGCTGATGAGTTCGGCGTAGGCCCCGCCCATTTCGTACAGGATCTGTTCGGGGCTCGCGCCGTTGGCGCGGGCAGCGCCGGACGACAGTGCTCGCTCGATCGAATCGAAGCAGCGCTCGAGCGCGGCGACGAACAGTGCGACCTTGCCGGGGAACAGTTTGAAGACGTATGCCGGTGAGATCTGCGCTGTCGCCGCGACTGTGCTGATCGGTGTGCCGTGATAGCCGGTCCGGGCGAACTCGATAATCGCGGCGTCTACGACGGCGTCGCGGCGGACGTCCGATCGGGAGAGGGTCACTCCGCTCTTGCTCATGTGAGTGACTGTACACTCACTATATTGTGGGCGTCAACACCTTCGCTCCGGCCTTTCCGATCGAATCCGATTTTCGCAAACCTCCGGCCGCGCCAGTAGGCGAATCTCGCCGATGTGAGCACTCGAGCGTCCTGCCGGTGTGGAAGTTGAAATCGCCACTGGGAAAGGGGGATTCGATGGACAGTCGAACAGTATTGGTCACCGGCGGAACGAGCGGTATCGGCCCGGCGACAGCGACCGCCCCGGCTGCCGTGGACCACGTGAGACTTCGCCGCTGGTGCTCGCGACGACCGGGGCGAAACGCCCGCTCTGAATCGCCCGTTGAAGTCGGCCCCGCCGAGGGATACCGATGTGCTCATGACTACTCCGTCCTGAATCTCTCTATGACGGGCGCTAATTCGGTGGCATTCGTGATGAGGTCGACGTGCCCGCCACCGTGCAGATGGACGGTCGAATGCGGGAGCAGTCGGTGCATGATGCGGGCATTGGCGATCGGGATGATCGGATCGTCGGTGCCCGCGATGATCAGCGTGGGCTGCCGGATGAGCGGCAGCGCGAAGATGCTCGTCCATACCGAACCGGCTAGCAGTTGGTGCAGATAGCCGACCCGGGACCCAGCCATCAGCTGCCGATCGAACAGCTGCTCGATGATGGCCGGATCGGTGCGGACAGAGCCGCCGTAGAGCTCACCGGCGATGGATGCAGCATAGTGATGGTCCAGAAATCGCCGCGGTGTCAGCATTTTCAGCAGCACGGTGGGCCGACCGGGAACCATGATCACGCCGGTACCGGTGGACACCAGGATCAGCGTGCGGCACCGCCGCGGATGCTGGAAGGCGAACTGTTGGGCCAGCGCACCGCCCCAGGACAGTCCGAGGATATCGACGCGCCCGCGGATGTCGAGTTTGCGTAGTAGCTGCCCGAGCACGGCGGCCAGATACGGAAACCCGTACGGCAGTGGCGAATCCGGCGATGCGCCGCTGCCCGGCACATCGAACCGAACCACAGTTGTAGCCGGATTCAGCTGTGTGACAAGCGGATCGAGCACCTCGAGGCTTGCGCCGATACCGTTGCACAGCACCAGCGGCCTCCCGGTTCCCCAGCGCACATGCACCCGGATCTGCTGACCGAGCACAGCGATGAGGCGATCCTCGACATAGGTGGCAGCCTCCGGCGCACTCATCGCGGCCACACTTCGAGATGCTTTGTCATGATCACCTTTCAGTGTTCGAGCACATAAGTTCCCGGCGCGGAATCCACCGGCGCCAGATCAGCCGTACCCAGCGATTGCGGCGCGTCCCGCTCGGGACCGCCGCGTTCGGCCAGCCATTCGACGAAATTCGGCCACCAGGAGCCTGGATTCTCGGCGGTCGTATCCAGCCACGCTCCCGGGTCGGCGTCGTCGACCGCACCGATCCGATAGGAGGCCTTGGGATTTCCCGGGGGGTTGACCAGCGCGGCGATATGCCCGCTGGTGGAGAGCACGAACCGCAGATCCTTGCTGCCGAGCAGCCGGGCGCTGCGGTAGCAGGCCTGCCACGGCGAGATATGGTCGGCGATACCGGCCACCACATAGGTGTCGACGGTGACCTGGGACAGGTCGACGGGAGTGCCGAGCATGCTCACCTGATTCGGCGTGGTCAGTGAATTGTGCACACCCATCGAGACCATGTCGCGGTGCAGCGCTGCCGTCATCCGGGTGGTGTCGGCATTCCAGAACAGCACGTCGAACGGTGCGGGCGCGCGGCCCTGCAGATAGTTGTTGACCCAGTAGCGCCAGACCAGATCGTTGGGCCGCAGCCAGGCGAATATCTCGGCCAGCGCCCGCCCGTCGAGGTAGCCCTTCTTGGCCGAGAGCGCGATCGCGATATTCGCCGACTCCTCGTCGATCGCGGCCGCGGCGAAGCCCGCGTGACTCTGATCGAGCACCGTCACCATGAGCGTCAGACTCGCCAGTCGATGGGCCTGATCGATCGCGGTCAGATGGGCAGCCGTCATCGCGGCGATGATGCCGCCGGAACAGGAGGCCTGCAAATGGGTGCGCTCGGAGCCGGTGATCCGCTCCACGACATCCAGCGCGTCGATGATCGCCTGCCCGTACTCGTCGAAGCCCCAATTTCGGTGGCGGTCAGTCGGATTGCGCCAGGATATGGCGAATACCTGTTGGCCCTGACGGACGAAATACTCGACCATGCTGCGGTCCGGGGCGATATCCATGATGTAGAACTTGTTGATCACCGGCGGCACCATCAGCAGCGGTACCGTTCGCACCTGCTCGGTCTGCGGCGCGTACTGGATCAGCTCGAACATCTCGGTGCGCAGCACCACCGAACCCGATGTGGTCGCGACGGTATCGCCGAGGGTGAAGGCATCCGAATCGACCATCGACGGCACCCGCGGCGCGGCGGCCATATCGGAGAGGAAGTGCCGTAATCCGCGCACCGCGCTCGCACCGCCGCTGTCCACCAATGCTTTCCACGCGACCGGGCTCAGGAGCGGGTTATTGCTCGGCGAGACGCCATCCATCACGTTATCCAGGACGAATCGCATCCATTCGGCATCGCGCCAATCCAGGTCCGCGTCGGCGAACAGTGCGTCGACGGTGACGGTGGCGGCCAGATATGCCTGCATGGACCGCTTGAACAGCGGATTGCCCTGCCATCCCGGATCGTCGAAGCGCCGGTCGCCCTTCACCGGTAGTCGATCCGAATGCCCGCGGGCGATCGTCACCAGCTCCTGACCGAACGCGCCGACCCGGTCCGCGACCGTCCGCGGCTGTTTGGCCAGACTCAACGCCAGTCTGGTCCAGGAAGTATTGGGCAACATACGTCGGCCGACGCCGATCGCCGAACTGGTCATCAGCAGATCCAGCGGGGCCGCGAGTTCGTCAGCGGCGTCGGTGGTTGTTGTCATTGTGGAACTCCTCGAAACATGGTCGGCTGGCCTCGATAACGGGCCGGTGCGCGGCGTCGTCGACGGGCGGTTAGGCCTTCGATGCCACGGACCATGCTGTCCGCAGGCATCGGATCGTCGGTGTAGCGCCTGCTCCGTTGCTGATGCACCGCATCAGGATTTGATGCAAGAACGGTAGATCCGATCGGCGGGCGCGCCATTGTCCGGAAAGAACGAAGTGTGCGCGTGGGTTTGTCGCTGCGGTCAGTCCGTATTCGGCCGCAGCACCGCCGCGCCGTACCAGTGGCAGATCAGCAGCGCCAGCTCGACGTCCAACCGGTCGTCGGTGATCGGCCGCCCGCGCCGCGCAACCGCCCGCCCGACCCGGTATTTCACCGAGTTGAAATGCAGATCGAGCTCCGCGGCGGCCGCCTTGTAGCTGGATCCGGTGTGCAAGAACATCCGCAGCGTCTCGCGCAGCCGGGCATCGTTCTCGTCGTCGGTGGCCAATTCGCCGAGCACCTCACCCACCCATTCGGCGACCTCCGCGCTGCCGCCGAGCAGCGCCGCGGCCGACAGTCCTGGATCGCTCGCCGCCATGATCCTCGGTTCCACATCCCCGCGTGTAAGCGCGACCGAGCGCGCGAGCAGCGCATACTGATGGGACCGGCGGAAGCCCGGCACCCCCTGGCCCATGATGCCGATCGTCAGCCGCGGTGCATCGGCCCGCTTGCTCGCGAAATCCCGGACCTTGGCCACCGCATCGGACTGCTCGGACCGATATGGCAGCCAGGCCCATCCGCTCATCCGGTCGGCGGCCGCGAACAGCGGCGCAGCCGCGGTACCGACCGCCGCGGCCAGCTCACGGACAAAGCGTTGCAGCCGGGTCAACTCGTCGCCGCTCGCGCCGGTGTCCGGATACCAGATGATCAACGCCAAATGGTGCCAATGCAGGGGGTAGCGGATGGATTCGGTCGCGGCATCGATATCGACCGGCTTCTTCCCGGCCAGCACCTCACGCACGCGCAGTGCGCGGGCGCTGTTGCGGCTTTCCAGCCACTGCTCACGCTCGGTCTCGTACACCGCGACGACCTGCTCGGTGATCCAGTCGATGTAGTCGAACAGTGTGCTGGTGATCGCCTCCACGACCGTGACACCATCGGCGGGCGCGATATCGGTGGCCCGTAGTTCGGCGAAGACCAGCTCGGTCATCCGCCGGTGGCCGACCCGATAGGCGCGCACCAGGGCCTTGACCGAAACTCCGTGCTGGGCAAGGCGTCTGGCGTATTCGATGGCAGCAGTGGGAGCGTTGATCCGAGCCACCGGAATGTCGTGCTGCAGCGCATGCAGGATGGTGTCGACATTGCCTTCTACGCTGGCGCCGAGCAGTTCGACGGTGCGGGCGTCGCCCCGCAATTCGGGGATCTCGTCCTCGAGGCCGCGCCGGAGGAGCGCGCTGATATCGGTCACCCGCTCGTTCATGCGGGCGGCGATCCCCGCGACATACCGGCTGACATCGACATCACTGTCGCGACGAAGATTCGTCACTCCCCAACGGTAGCTACTTGGCGGTAACCGCGTGGGAAATTGCAGGGTTGTTCTCCGGGGACAACACCGGCGGCGTACTTCGTCGACGCACGACGGTGTCACAGGGCTGCCCGATTTCTACAGTTATAGCCATACCGCATACTCTATTTACCAGGACCGCTCATGAACCTCTCGACACTGCCGGACCGTCGCGCCGCCGCCGATCCGGACGCACCCGCCCTCGCCGACGACACCATCGACCTCAGCAACGCCGGGTTTCTCGACGCGGTGCAGCGCGCCGCCACGGCACTGCGCGCCGCGGGCGTTTCGTCGGGCGACGTGGTCGCGATCATGCTGCCGAATACCGCGGCCCTGGTCATATCGCTGTTCGCCACCTGGCGTCTCGGCGCGGCGGCCACCCCGCTCAATCCAGCGCTGACGGCGACCGAGGCCGCCTATCAGATCGCGGATGCGGGCGTTAAGGTGCTGATCGTGCCCGAGCGGCTCACCTTCGACGTTCTGGTGCGGGCCGTTGTCCCGGCCGCCGAGCTCACCGCGGTGGACCCCGACACCGCCCTCGTTCCGGCCCAGCTCGGCAACGACGCACTGGCGCTGCTCATCTACACCAGCGGCACCACCGGTCGCCCGAAGGGCGTGATGCTCGACCACGCCAATCTGAATGCGATGTGCCGCATGGTGATCGAGACCTTCGCCCTCACCGCGGCCGACCACAGCCTGCTCATCCTGCCGCTGTTCCACGTCAACGGGATCGTGGCGAGTACTCTCTCGCCACTGCTCGCCCGCGGCCGCGCCACAGTGGCAGGCAAGTTCAGCCCGCGCACCTTCTTCGACCGGATCGAACGCAGTCGCGCGACGTATTTCTCCGCCGTGCCAACGATATACACGATGCTGAGCGATTTGCCCGCCGAGGTCCGCCCCGACACCTCTTCGGTACGCTTTGCCATCTGCGGCGCGGCCCCGGCCAGCGTGGAACTGCTGGCGAGGTTCGAAAATCGTTACGGCATACCGATTATCGAGGGATACGGCCTGTCCGAGGGTGCCTGCGCGAGCACTGTCAACCCGCTCGTCGGCAAGCGCAAGGCCGGCACCGTCGGGCTGCCGCTGCCCGGCCAGTCGATTCGGATCGCGGATACGGACGGCAATCAGGTACCCGACGGCGAGATCGGCGAGGTGCTGATCTCCGGCCCGAATGTCATGCGCGGCTATCTGAATCGCCGCGAGGAGACGGCGCGAACCCTGGTCAACGGCTGGTTGCACACCGGCGATATCGGCCGCCTGGACGAGGACGGGTACCTGGTCCTGGTCGACCGCACCAAGGACATGATCATCCGCGGCGGCGAGAACATCTACCCCAAAGAGATCGAAACCGTGGTCTACCAACTGCCGGAGATCGCCGAGGCCGCGGTCGTCGGTCGCGCGCACGAGGTCTACGGCGAGGAGCCGGTGCTCTATGTCTCGCTGAACTCGGGCACCGGATTGGCGACCGAGAAGATCCACGAGCACGTTCGCGGCGCACTGTCGAAATACAAACTGCCCGTCGCTATCACGATTCTCGACGACCTTCCCAAGAACGACGTCGGCAAACTCGACAAGCCGAAGCTGCGGCGACTCGCCATCGAAAACTGTTGATATCCACCCTCGGTCAGAAATAGGAGCAGAACAATGGGATTCACGAAACCGGATCTGCCGCAGGTAGATCCCGACACCTTTCTGCGGAAACCGTTGATGGAGCGTATGCGCATCCTCGCCGCCAACTGGGCCGAGCACGGCTTCGGGTCGCCGCGGATGGTGCACACCATCTACATTCTCAAATTGCTGGTCCTCTACGCACTCGGCGGCATCGTCGTGGCCACGGTGACCTCCGATCTCCCGGCGTTCTGGCATGTCTCGCAATGGTGGGACCAGCCGATTGTCTATCAAAAGTTCGTGCTGTGGACGGTGCTGCTGGAGACCATCGGCGTCGCCGGTTCGTGGGGACCGCTCGCCGGCAAGGTGAAGCCGATGACCGGCGGCATTCTCTTCTGGGCCCGGCCGGGCACCATCCGGCTGCGGCCGTGGAAGTGGGTGCCCGGCACCGCGGGCGACCGGCGCACCCGGTTCGACGTCGCGCTATACGCTGCGCTGCTGATCAGCCTTGCCGCGTCGCTGCTGGCCCCTGGCGTGCACAGTGATTCGCTGTCGGCGGCGGAGCCGGAGAACACCTCAGGGCTGGTGCGCCCAGTGCTGCTCATCGCGCCGATCGTGCTGCTGATCATCAACGGTCTGCGCGACAAGACAGTTTTCCTCGGCGCGCGCGGCGAGCAGTATCTGCCGGCACTGTTCTTCTTCGCGGTGCTGCCGTTCGTCGACATGATCATCGCGCTGAAGCTGCTGATCCTGGTCGTGTGGGTCGGTGCGGGCGTCTCGAAACTCGGCAAGCACTTCTCGCAGGTGGTACCGCCGATGGTGAGCAATAGCCCGTCGGTTCCGTTCAAGTGGCTCAAGCGGGCGCACTACCGTGACTTCCCGCGAGACCTGCGCCCGTCTCGGATCGCGGATGTGATGGCGCACGTCGGCGGTACAACGGTAGAAGTGATCACCCCACTGGTGCTGTTCTTCTCCACCAATATCTGGCTGACCGTGGCCGCGGCGACGGTGATGGTCATCTTCCACCTGTTCATCGTCTCCACCTTCCCGCTCGCGGTGCCACTCGAATGGAATGTGCTGTTCGCCTACGCGACCGTCTTTCTGTTCCTCGGCTTCCCGAACTGGGACGGCTACGGACTCACCGATATCTCCTCGCCGTGGCTGGCCGCCACGCTCATCGCCGGACTGCTGTTCTTCCCGATCCTGGGCAACTTCAGGCCGGATAAGGTCTCGTTCCTGCCGTCGATGCGCCAGTACGCGGGCAACTGGGCCTCGGCGGTCTGGGCCTTCGCACCGGGCGCGGAGAGCAAACTGAACAGGGTGACCCGCAGCGCGAAGAATCAGATCGACCAGTTCGTCGAATTCGGCTACGAACCGCAGTGGGCCGAGATCACCATGCAGCAGACCATCGCCTGGCGCACCATGCACAGCCAGGGCCGCGGCCTGTTTTCGGTGCTGCTGAAAAACCTGCCAGATATCGATAGCCGGACGGTGCGCGAGGCCGAATTCATCTGCAACTCGCTGATCGGCTTCAACTTCGGTGACGGACACCTGCACAACGAGGATCTGATCAGGGCCGTGCAGCAGGAGGTTGGCTTCGAACCCGGCGAACTGGTGATCGTCTGGGTGGAGTCGCAAGCCTGGGGCAGCAAGGTGCAGCACTACAAAGTGATCGACGCCGCGCTCGGCGTTATCGAGCGAGGCACCTGGAAGGTAGCGGAGGCGGTCGAGGAGCAGCCGTGGCTGCCCAACGGGCCGATCCCGTTGGAGGTCACCTGGTCACTGGCGCTGTCCGCCCGACCCGCCGCCCGCGACGAGCAGGAACACGGACACGGAGCGCTGGCATGACCACAGCGACCGTTGTCGGCGGCGGGCCCAATGGACTCGCCGCCGCCGTTGCCCTCGCCGAGGCGGGCGTGCAGGTGACCGTGCTGGAGGCCGCCGGCGAGATCGGCGGCGGCACCCGCACCGGCGAGGCACTGCTGCCCGGCCTGCTGCACGACCAGTGCTCGGCCACCCACCCGATGGCCGTTGGCTCGGCATTCCTCAACAGTCTCGACTTAGAGCGCTACGGATTATATTGGTGCACACCGGAAATCGACTGCGTGCACCCGCTGGACGGCGGCCGGGGCGCGACGCTCTACCGGTCGGTGGAGCGGACCGCGGCGGGGCTGGGGCGAGACGACGAGCGGTGGCGGCTGTTGTTCGGTGCGCCGTCCGCGCGGTTCGACGCACTCTCCGAAGACATTATGCGGCCGCTGCTGCGGTTCCCGCATCATCCGTTGACACTGGCCAGGTTCGGCCTGCCGACCGTGCTTCCCGGTTCCACGCTGGCGCGGTTGTTCCGCACCGACGAGGCCAGGGCATTGTTCGGAGGTGTTGCGGCGCACGCATTTCGGCCGCTGCACTACCCGCTGACCTCGGCCATAGGGCTCGGCATCCTCACTGCCGGGCACCGGCACGGCTGGCCGGTGGCGGCGGGCGGCTCCCAGTCCATCACCACTGCGTTGGCTGCGCTGCTGACCGATCTCGGCGGCAAGATCGAGACCGATATCCGGATCGAGGCCGCCGCACAATTGCCCACCAGCGATGTGACCATGTTCGATCTTGCCCCGGATGCCGTGGCCGGTATCCTCGGTGACCACCTACCGTCTCGAATTGCCCGCGCCTACCGGCATTTTCGGCAGGGACCCGGCGCGTTCAAGGTGGACTTCGCGATCGAGGGCGGGGTGCCGTGGACCAACCCCGACGCGCGCCGGGCAGGCACGGTACATCTTGCGGGCAGCTACGGTGAACTCGCCGCCACGGAGCGCGAGATCCACGCCGGGCGGATGCCGCAGCGTCCGTTCGTGTTGGTCGGTCAGCAGTATCTGGCCGATCCGCAGCGCTCGGTCGGCAAGGTGCACCCGCTGTGGACCTACGCGCACGTGCCCAACGGCTACACCGGTGACGCCACCGCGGCAATCATCGCCCAGATCGAACGATTCGCGCCCGGCTTCCGGGATCGGATGGTGGGCCAAACGGTCCGCGACACAACGCAGATGGCCGCGTACAACGCAAACTATGTCGGCGGCGACATCATGACCGGCTCGAAGGATGTCCGCCAGCTGGTGTTCGGTCCGCGAATCACGTTGTCGCCGTACAGCATCGGGGTGCGGGGTATGTACATCTGCTCGGCCGCGACGCCACCGGGCCCCGGCGCGCACGGTATGTGCGGTGCCAATGCCGCCGACGCGGCGCTCGCCTACCTCAGGCGCACTGCCTAGCTGCTTACCCAAATAGACGTACATTCAACAACTTTCGAAACAAAAGGGATCTCTCATGAGCACGCTCGAAACCCTCCAGTCGACCGCACCCGCCACCGACAAACTGGCAGGCCGTGTCGCCTTCGTCACCGGTGGCACCCGCGGCATCGGCGCAGCCATCGCACACAGCCTGGCCAACCAGGGTGCGTCCGTCGCGGTCGGCTACAGCCGCAATCCGGCCAGCGCCGAGCATTTCGTCGCCGATCTGCGGCGGGCCACCGAACCGCACGGCGCGGCCGCCTCGGCGCATCGCGGTAATGTCGGCTCCGCCGCCGACTGCCGCAGTACCATCGCTGAAGTCATCGAAACCCATGGCCGCCTGGACATTTTGGTGAACAACGCCGGAATCACCATGGACTGCACCGTCGCCGAGATGACCGAGGAGCAGTGGTCCACCGTCCTCGCGGTCAACCTCTCCGGCGCCTTCTTCCTCTCCCAGGCCGCATTGGCACATATGGTGGAGCGCGGCACCGGGCGCATCGTCAACGTGTCCTCGGTGGTCGGCGAGACCGGCAATATCGGTCAGGCCAACTACGCCGCGTCGAAGTCCGGCCTGTTCGGACTGACCAAGACCCTCGCCAAGGAGGCCGCCTACCAGGTCGCGAAATCCGGCAAGCGCTCCGACGACAGCATCGGCATCACCGTCAATACGGTGACGCCCGGGTTGATCGGCACGGAGATGACGGCGGCCATCCCCGACAAGGTCATGGCCAGACTCACCGCCCAGATCCCGGTCGGCCGGGTGGGTAGTCCAGAGGAGATCGCCAGGGTCGTCCATTTCCTGGCCGCCGACGCCTCCTCCTACATCACTGGCCAGGTGTGGAGTGTCAACGGCGGCATGGATATGTAATGGACGCGCAGTTACCGCATCGAGGGGTGATCGGGGGCTCGGCCATGGACAACGGCGACCAGTCGCACAAGTACACGATGCGGATCAGTCGGTTGACGATCGACAAACTCGGGATCCGGTTGTACGACCGAGTTTCGGCCGTGCTCGCCGAACTCGTCGCCAATTCCTACGACGCCGACGCCACCAAGGTTGAGGTCACGCTGCTGTGAGGGGTGACGTTGGCGGGCACGATCCATGCCGTCGAACATGAACCGTACCGAATCATAGTGCGGGACAACGGTCATGGGATGACAGCCGAGGAGATCAACGCCCACTATCTGATGGTCGGTTCGGATCGCCGGGTGCGGATCGGTTCGGATCTGTCGCGCCGTCTGGAACGACCGGTCATGGGCCGCAGGGGGATCGGTAAGCTCGCCGCCTTCGGGATCTGCCGGACCATCGAGGTGGTGTCGGTGGGAGGCGCAGAGGCGGAGCGCACGCCACAGGGTTGGCCGGTGGCGAATATCAGGGTGTGGGAGGAATTCGTCGAGAGGTCCGGTATTCAGCCACTCCGCAGGAAATCGCACCGCAGGACCGACTGTTTCGTAAGTCGGTGATGGATGCCACGCGATCCTGGTGAACAACAAGGACTGTGCTGTGCTGGATGATCCGCCCCATCTCGACAGCATTGTGCGCCTCGCTCTCTCGCTGGCTCCGCAGCGCAGCCTCTTGGAAACACTGAAGGAAGTTGCCGAGGATGGTGACAATCAACTCGACGTTGTTGTGGCGCTGTTCGAAACCGCGCGGGTGGCCGAGGTGTATTCGCTCGGTCAGATCGCCTCGGAGCGGGTCGCCGTCGTCAACCGGTTGCGGAGCCTGATCGATGACCGTCGTTCGCTGGAGCGTCCCTTCCAGGAGTTGATCGAGCGGGCCCCGTGGCTGCTCGCGCCGGAGTGGACGCCGCTGGGCATGAATGAATCGCTGAAGCGGGTACGAGCCAGTTTCGAGCGTTGGTATCGGCAGAAATTCGGCACCATCCTGGTGACCACCGCGATCGGCAGCGAGAAGCGCGAACCCGATTTCGTGTTGCTACATGATGCAGGCGAACTATGGATCGTGGAAATCAAGCAGATGTACTACCACCTCACCGATGAGGAGTACAACCGAGCGATCAACTATCTGTACTCGTGCTCGATAGGCGACGGGCACCGACCCCCTCCGGATCAGCGGTCCGAATCAGCTGGCCTGGCGAGAGTATTCCGACCGTGTCCGTCTCGCGGGTGCTGGTGAGCAGCATGAGCGTGCGCGCGTGGGAACTTCGGAGACGTAGCCGTCGATGATCGGTATTCCGTAGCGGCGTTGGAATTTGGTCAGCAGTTCGATGCCGGCTGGGGCCGCGCCGCAGATGGCGAAACGTACCGATGAGGTGTTCGGCCGGATTTCGGCGGGCAGATCCGACAGCAGTGCATACATGGTCGGGACTGCAGAAATGTATGTGGCACGGCTGCGTTCGATCCGGTCGAAGAACGTCTTCGGGCTGAAGGCCATGGTGGCGCGGCCACCGGCCAGCAGTGGTGACAAGGCGCCGACCACGATGCTGTTGACGTGGAACAGCGGCAGGTTCAGCAGGCTGTGGTCGGCTCCGGTGAGTTCGAATGCCTCGATCACCATGCGGCACATGGCAGTGAGATTGGCGTGGTCGATCGTCACCCTGCTGGGTTCGCCTGTGATGCCGGTGGTACAGATGAGCAGCGCCAGCGTGTCGTCGCGAAGCCGTGCGGGTTCGGCGGCATCGGCGTCTGCGGTGGTGAGATCGTCGGCGGTTATGACGGCGTGGACCGGGGCGTCGGCGGCGGGCGGCCGTGCGGTGATCAGTACCTTGGCGCCTGTGTCGGTCATTTGGCTGTTCGCTTCCGCGGCGGTCAGCGACGGGTCGATAGGTGTGACCGTGGCACCCACCCGCCAGGTAGCGAATAGAGAGACGACAAAGGCGGCAGTGTTGGGCAACATGATCGCAACCACGTCGCCACTCGAGACTTCCGCGCCGCGCAGGGTAGCGGCGGCGCGCCGCACAGCGTCCAGGAATCCTGTGTTGTTCAGGTCGGTGCTGTCGTCGGCGACGGCGGCTGCGTCCGGTGCGGCGGCGGCGCGATGGTCCGGGAGAGTCGAAAGATTCATAAGCGGTCCTCAGGAGGGGGTACAGGGAATGACGACAACAGTAGAAATCCCGCCGCCGCCGGACACCGTCGTGCATGAATGAAATTCGCCGCAGGCATTGTCACCAAAGGACAATCCCGACCGCGCAATGCGCCGCCGCGGTAACCGGGATGTAATTAATGGAAGGTGACGAATTTTCGTCGCGACGGTAATTCTGATGTTCGCGGCTATGTCGCCGGTTCCGACACTCCCGAGGCCGCCGACTGGGCATGGCGGAGCTGAGCCGGGCGTAGCGTGTTCGGGGTCACAAACCGAGCCGGCGAAGGGAGCAACAGCATGGATCTGCATCTCTCGGGCAAGACCGCCGTCGTGACCGGCGCGAGCAAGGGAATCGGGCTCGCGATCACCCAGGCGCTGGTGAACGCTGATGCCCACGTCGTAGCCGGATCACGCACCCGTGGGCCCGATCTCGGGGCGCTGGAGGAAGCAGGGAAAGTGACATTCGTGTCCGCCGATCTGGCGCAGCCCGGCGGCGCCGATGACCTGGTTGCGGCTGCGGCGGACCGCGGCGGCATCGATGTGCTGGTGAACAACGTGGGTGCGCTCACTGTGCAACCGGGCGGCCTCGCGAGCGTTACCGACGACCAGTGGCAGGCATCCTGGGATCTCAACGTGATGGGGACGGTGCGGCCGACCCGGGCCGCTCTGCCACAGATGTACCGCCGTGGCGGCGGGTCGATCGTCATCATCGGATCCGTCAATGCTTACTATCCCGACCCCGGGATCTACGACTACTGTGCCACCAAGGCCGCCGTCACCAACTTCGGCAAGGCTTTGTCAAAAGAATTGGGGCCGAAGAATATTCGCGTCAACTCCATAAGTCCCGGACCGGTGACGACCGGGCTGTGGCTGGACGAAGGCGCAGTGGCCGACACGATCGCCGCCGCCAGCGGTCGGACCCCCGAAGAGGTCAGGTCCGCGACAGCTGGTGCCACCTCGATGGGCAGGTTCACCACTCCGGAGCAGGTTGCCGACCTGGTCGTTTTCCTGGCCGGCGACCGGTCCGCCAACATCACCGGATCCGACCTGAGGATCGACGGCGGATTCGTCACCACCATTTGAGGTAGCCGACCAGTCGCATGCGTCGTTCGGCGGTAAGCGGGATCGGCTGACAAATCCACGGGAGGCGCCCCGGGCGGGATGAGAGCGCGAACTGCGGGGCCAAGCATGCTTCACCGCCTGGGCGCGGTTGCCACCCATGACCGCGGAGACCAGCTCATGGGGTTCGAATTCCAGCAGGCGCCGGGCGGCGAACGCGACCGGTGGCTTGGGTCAGCGTATGTCGATACGGCCCAGCACCGGTTTGATATCGAGGATCGGTGTCGCGTCGAGCGCCTCCAGTTTGTCGACGGTCACGATGGTTCCATCAACAGCGGTGACGGTTACCTCGTGCAGGCCGATCGGATTGGGCCGGTCCGGAGAGCGGGTGGCGAAAACGCCGGTCGCCGTGCGAGTTTTGTCTCCGCGCGGCTGAACCATTTGCACGTCGCGATCTGCTCGGTCGAGCCAGGTAATCAGAATTACTCGCATGCCCGGGCTCAGATCGGTGGCAGCTGTAGCGAACTCGTCGTCGATCACCAATTCCGCGGACGGCGCACCCTCGTCGGCTTGGCGCGGTGCGGTGGCCCGATCGGTGAGTGACGAGCGCACCCGGCCGACCGTACGCACCGCAAAATGCTCAGGACTGCTGAAGTCCGATGACATTTCCATCTCCATCCTCCACAGTTGCCGGACCGGCAGCTGCCGCCGACCGTAGATGCAGCTGCTGCCGGACGGTTTCCATTTTGTGCCCGAAACGGGTAGCACCGTTCGACCGGCGTGTACGCTACGCGCCGATCGGTCTCGAGTTCAGAGATTGCCTATTGCGGCATTGGAATTCGAGTTGGTTGTAGCGGTTTGATAGACGTTGATCCGTTGTGGAGATCAGGTGCCCGAAGGTTCAGCCACGGTTGACCGAGCGCTCCAACGCCTGTTGGGCATTCGCGTCGAGTTCGTCGATCACATCGTCGCGACCCGCGAGATACCTCAACAGGGCCTGCTGGAACAGTCCGTCGAAAATGGCGTAGGCCACTGGTGGCGTGACAGCGAGAGGTAGTCCGGTGAGGTCGGCGTACTTCTCGACCACTCGCCAGATCATCTGTTCACGTCGTTGGTCGATATCCAGTACGTCGGCTCGGAACCCTTCTTCGAAGAGGCTCTGGTTGCGCAGGTCATACCAAAGCCGGTGCATCGGGGCGTCCGTTCGCAGCGTGGTCGCCATCGCGGCGGCAAAACCTTTCTGGAGCTCTTCGGCCGAGGTCGCGGCGGCGACGACCTCGTCGTAGCGAGTCACACACGCTGCTTCGTACTGCTGGACGGACTGGGTGAGCAGGTCCACCTTGTCGCTGAAGTAATAGTGGAGCACACCGTGGGAGAACTCCGAGTTCTGTGCGATCTCGCGCAGGCTCGTCCGGGCGTATCCGAGTTCGGCGAGGGTCTGTAGCGCGGACGCGGCCAACTGTGCCCGCCGTTCGGTGAACTTGTCCACCTGCCGGCGCGAGATCCGTTCGCGGTTGCGTTCCGTCACGTCAGTCACGGTGAACCTCCCTGTCGGCTCTCGCTACCCGCACCGTGCGAGCACCGATCGAGTCTATCGCCGTGCGGCTCGGATGAGCCGTTCGAGGTCTTGACAAGTGTCACAAAAAAACTTGACGACTGTCAAGAAAAAGCTTGACGACTGTCAAGAGATTGATAAGGTATGGCGTACGTCACAGCAACTGGCATTCGGCGTAACTGGCGACGACACCGCCAAAGGCTCATCTCGAAGAGGAGATTTACATGGGTGCTTATGACCTGACCGGACGAACAGCGCTGGTGACCGGTGGTGCGGGCGGCCTCGGAGCCGAGATGGCCGAGGCACTCGCTCGTGCAGGTGCGGCCGTCGCAATCGGAGACATCAAGGAGGATGCCGGAAGGGCAACCGCTGACGCGTTGAAGCAGTCCGGTGCCAAGGCGGCATTCGTCTCCCTCGATGTCACCGACGACGCGAGTTGGGAAGCCGCCGTTGCCGCGACGATTGCGGAACTGGGTGGCTTGGACATCGTGGTCAACAATGCCGGGCTGGAAGTCACCGCGTTACTGGCCGACTTGGACCCGGACGAAGCCCGTCGGATGCTCGAAGTCAACCTGCTCGGTCCCGCGCTCGGCATCAAGCACGCATTCCGGGCGATGCGTCCGGGCGGTCCGGCAGGCGCAGGTGGCGCCGTGGTGAACATCTCCTCGGTCGCCGCGACCATCGCGTTCCCGGGAATCGCGTGCTACTCGGCGACGAAATCTGGTCTCGATCGACTCACGAGGGTCGCGGCCATGGAGTCCGGCAAGCTCGGCTACGGCGTGCGGGTCAACTGCGTCTATCCCGGCTTGGTGGCCAATGAGATGGGCATCAAGCTCGCCAATGATGTTGTTGCCCTTGGCCTGTTCCCGAGCGCCGAGGAGGCCGTCGGTGCAGTCGTCGGCTTGACTCCGCTCGGCCGCCTCGGCGTCGCGTCCGAGATGGCTGACGCTGTGGTGTTCCTGGCGTCGGACTCCGCTCGCTTCATCACCGGCGCAGGCCTTCCGGTCGACGGCGGCATGGGCATGTGACCCGAGCACTCCACCAACTTCCGAAAGGCTGATCCATGACTATTGCCAAACCCGTTGTTGTGTACGGGGCCTCCGGGTACACCGGTCGATTGATTTGCGAATACCTTCGCGAGTACAGCGTGCCCTTCATCGCGGCCGGACGTGATAAGCGGCGCATCCAAGAAGCGATCGACAAGGTTCCCGGCATCGAGACCGCGGAGTACGAGGTCGTCGAGGTTTCCCACGAGGTCGAATCGCTGACCGAATTGTTCAGCAGCGCCGAGGTCGTCTGCAACACCGTCGGACCGTTCTCCAAGTACGGCCACGAGGTCGTCGAGGCGTGTATCCGAGCAGGCACGCACTACCTCGACACCACCGGTGAGCAGGACTGGTTGATCGAGTGCGACGAAACCTACGGTGAGCGGATGGGGGAGCACGGGCTGTTGCTCGCACCAGGTGTCGCGCAGATGTACACCACAGGTGAGATCGCGGCGAACATCTGCTTGGAGACGCCCGGCCTGGACACCCTCGACATCCTGGTCTTCTGGAAGGGCTTCCCGACGGTCGCATCGACCAGGACGATCCTCGTCAACGCCGCGCTGTCGAAAGCGCACTACCTGGAACAGAATCGGTACCTCGAATGGCCTGCCGACGCCGGCCTTTACGACGTCACGGTGCCCGGGCAACATGAAGCGGGTCTCGCGCTGCCGTGGGGCGGCACATCGCACCCGGTGTGGTTCAAGCGCGATCCGCGAGTGGCCAATGTCAAGGCGCTCGGCGGAGTCTTCGATCGCCAACTCATGCAGGGTGTGCCGCTGATCGTGAAAGCCGTTGTCGAACAGATACAAGGACTTCCGGATTCGGAGAAATACAAGATCCTCGACGAGCAGGCCGCCGCTGTGCGTAGCGAGATGCCTCCGCGGGAGAATCCGCGCATCAATACCTCGATGGACTCTGTGCACGCGTCGGGCCCACTCGGCCGCGCTCACTGCGTGATCCACGGCAATTCCAACTACAAGCAAACCGGTCTGCTGCAAGCATTTTCGGCGTACTCGCTGCTTCAGCAGGCACCGAAGCGCGTCGGCTTCGCCTCCGCATGCCAGGCGTTCGGACATCGTGAACTGTTGGGTGTGCTGCGAAGTTTCGGGCTGGTGCTCGAGCCGATCCATTCTGTCTATAGCTGATCGCGTCGGGCTCCCGGCTCACCACCTGCCGGGGCCCACGCCATATCGGATCCGAGTCCGCACCTGAACAAAGGACGGCATTGTGCGTCTGACCGAATACCTCGACAAGGGGGCCTCCATTGGGCCGTCGTCGCCGTGTCTCACGACGGACGGTGAATCACTGAGCTACGAAGCGGTACAACGACTGTCGTGGCAGGTGGCTCGCGCGTTGGCGCGGTCCGGTGTGCGGCCGGGTGACAAAGTGGCGATCCTCTCCGGAAACGACCCGGTCGCGTTCGCGTGCGTTTTCGGTATTGCGCGAGCCGGCGCGGTGTGGTGCCCGATCAATCCACGCAATGAAGCGGCGGAAAACCGGGATCTGCTCGATCTTTTCGACTGCACTTGCCTGATCGTTCAGGAGGCGTTCGCCGAACTCGTCACAAAGATCCTTCCGGACCTACCGAAGCTGACTACGTTGGTGTCTCTCGAGGGGCAGATTCCGGCGGCAATACCATTCGAGCAGTGGCTCGACGGGATGGCCGCCGAGCCCTGGCAGGCGGAACCGGTCGACGACGTGATCATGATTGTCGGCACCGGGGGCACCACCGGGCGCCCGAAAGGGGTGATGCTGACCGGCAGCAACATTGCCACGATGTCAGCTCTGACACTGATGAGCTATCCGTTCCACCAACGGCCGAGATATCTGGCGCTCGCACCGTTGACGCATGCCGCGGGTGTGCTCTGCTTTCCGGTAATGGCACTCGGTGGCGAGATTGTTGTCATGCGGAAACCCGAGCTGGCCGAGTTCCTATCACTGATCGAGAGGCACCAGGTCACCCATACGTTCTTGCCGCCGACCCTGATCTACATGCTGCTGGACCATCCAGGCCTCGCATCCGCTGAACTGAAATCCTTGGAGTGCCTTTGGTACGGGGCGGCTCCGATGTCGGCGGCGCGGCTGGAAGAGGCGATCGAGAAGATCGGCCCGGTGCTTGCTCAATTGTTCGGTCAGACCGAAGCGCCCATGATGATCTCGACCATGGCGCCGAAGGACCACTTCCATGCCGACGGCACCCTTGCTCGCGGCCGCCTTTCCTCGGCGGGACGGCCGACGCCACTGGTGCTGACGGCGATCATGGATGGCGAGGGTCGGCTACTCGGTGCCGGTGAGCGTGGCGAGATCGTCATTCGTAGCCCCCTCGTCATGGCCGGCTACTACAAAGATCCGGCGGCGTCGGAGGCGGCCGGGAAATACGGCTGGCATCACACCGGGGACATCGGCTACCTCGACGAGGAGAACTATCTGTTCATCGTCGACCGTGCCAAGGACATGATCATCACAGGAGGCTTCAATGTGTACTCGACCGAGGTCGAGCAGGCGCTGATGACCCATCCTGCGATTCGGGACTGTGCGGTGATCGGCCTGCCGGACGACAAGTGGGGCGAGCGGGTGACCGCAGTACTGGAGCTACACGACAGCCAACATGTGACGGGCCCCGAAGTAGTTGCCTTCGTACGCAATCTGTTGGGTAGCGTGAAAGCTCCTAAACAGGTGGAGGTTTGGCCAAATCTACCCCGTTCGAAGCTCGGCAAAGTTCTCAAGAACGAGGTCAAGCGCCACCTGCTGCACGACCGCGAGATCGACGACTGACGTCGGGCTCGGCGGAGTGGTGGCCGAATCGGTGGTAGCACGCAGTAGATGCTCGACGCGGGATCCACAGCTGTGAGCTGCGACGGAATATTCGGAGGGTTTCGCGCAATCGCGCTGGTGAGAGGTGATTTCAAGCCTGCCTGAAGCGTGCCGAGCGAGGGCGGACCGAGCGTTAGGTGCTGGACGTTGATCGTGTCGATCGACGAGGTTGTCCGCCGCGGCCGTGCCGCCGGTGGTAGCGAGTGGTAGCGATGCTGCCAGTCTCAGAGCCTTTTCATCTTCGATTGAGGGCGCTCTGCGCTGCATCGCCCGCGCGGGACACGAATCTGCGGTGGTCGCGGATCCGGCGCACACCCCACATGCTCAGCGCTATTGCGAGGCTCAGGTACAGGATGTAGGCGGTGCAGACCATCAGCGGGCCGTAGTCGCCGGCCCACGCTCGCATCAGCGGCAGGAAGGCCAACCCGGTGCCGATCAGCATCATTCCCAGCGCCAGAGCTGGTATTCCCAGTGGCGCGAGTTCGTCATCGATACTGCGCTGCTGCGGCAGTCGACTGCGGGCGCTGGCCCGGCTCCGGTCGCCGATGACGGTAAAGGCATCGAGTGAATGCATGGAAGCTCTGGTGACCATGATGTTCTCCAAGCGGGCCGCCCCGGTCGGCCGAGGGTGGATCTGCGGGCATCGTTGTTCACGTGTCGCTGTGGTCGGCATCACAGCCGTTAGCGATAGTTATAGATAACTCCAGTTGCGGAAAGCTTGCCAGAGGTATGGCCTCGGGGAAACCTCGATCGCATCACAGAAAATCGAACACGTAGGCGATGCCGATTCGTGACCAACATGTGCCAGTGATACTCAACCGGGGGAAATGTGATCGTTCACACTTGCTGTCGGCCGAGTGAAGAGAATAAATACCCTGGTTGTGATTTATGGAACCGTTACGCCGGTGCGGCAGAATCCGTACGATCGGGCGCGGAATTCCGGCACGTGGGCGCACTTTCGAGACGAAGTGCGAAACGAAGTAGCCGCAGGCAGGTGCACCGGTCGTAGCGACGGTGCTGATTTGGGCGAACCGCACCGTTTTGGGTAGGTGGCTCCGCAGCATTATCTGCAGCAGATCGCGCTCGGCCACCTGACCGGTGCCCCTCGGCCTGAGCTTTCGAGACCTGGGTGGTGTGCGGAGTGCGCCCCCGAGCTCTGCTGGCTCAGGCGATATCGGCGGTGGCGGCCAGCGCGGCTTGCATCGCCACCCCGTCGACGTAGGAGTGCTTCTCTCGCACCGCGCCATCCTCGATCAGAACCACATCTGCGAGGTCCACATCGACGGTGCCGCCGGTGACCGAGGTGCCTGACAGCCTCCACTGGACCACCCAGAAGTCGTCGCCGACCCGCAGGTTGACCAGGTGGAAGGTCAGGTCTGGGACCAGGGCGAAGGTCTCCGCGGCGGCGGCGCGGATCTCGGCGCGCCCGCGAGCGGGTTTGCTACCGGAGTGCAAGTGGAATAACGAGTCGAGGGCGTGCAGGGCTGCGATGCGGTCGAGGTCGCGGTCAGCCCAGCAGGCGTGGTAGCGCTCGAACAGATCTTTGGTGGAAGCGGGCATAATCAGAAATCCTTCTAAGATACAAACAGGATGACTGTATGTTCCCGGATGGCGATATCACTGGTCAAGGGTCGAAGTAGCTCGGATCGACGACGGATTCGGTGCTGCCCTAGACTTCAACGTCGCTATGAACGCTGATCGCCGAACCCAAGCCGAACGCTCGGCGTCGACGCGCGGTGCGGTGATCCGTGCGGCGCGAGAACTGTTCGGCCAGTATGGATATGGCGCGGTGAGCACGGTCGCGGTCGCCGAGGCCGCCGGTGTCAGTCGTGGTGCGCTTTATCACCAGTTCAGCGAAAAGCGGGATCTGTTCGTGGCGGTGTTCGAGGACCTCGAACGCAGTCTGGTCGAGGTGATCGGTGCCGCGGTCGCCGAGTCGCATTCCGATGATCCGATCGCCAACCTGATCGTGGGCTGTCTGGCGTGGCTGCAGGCCTCGACCAGTTCG
The DNA here is from genome assembly GCF_036046055.1 of Nocardia sp. NBC_00403. Classification (NCBI taxonomy): domain Bacteria; kingdom Bacillati; phylum Actinomycetota; class Actinomycetes; order Mycobacteriales; family Nocardiaceae; genus Nocardia; species Nocardia sp. NBC_00403. The sequence goes on along the minus strand of NZ_CP107939.1, from coordinate 6,144,212 downwards.
GAAGTGCGACGGATCGCGCTCCTGGACGGGCCTGCGGTGCTCGGTTGGAGCCTCTGGCGGGAGATCGAATTGCGACACACGATCGGTCTGGTGGAGAACGCCTTGGCCGGGGCCATCGCCGCGGGACGCATCAGAACCCAACCTGTGCGGCCGCTCGCGCTGGTCATCGTGGGCGCGCTGGACGAGGCCGCCCAATGCCTCGCGCACTCCGAAGGCGACGCCGAGGACGCCGCGGCCATCGGCTCGGTGATCGAGCAGCTCATTTCCGGTCTCGCGGTCGACTCGGAACCCGAGTCGCGCGGGTAGGGCGCATCGGCGGCGGGAAGTACGCGATGCAGCGGGCGTCCAGCAACCGCAGCACATCCTCGGAGAATCGAGTTGGCTACGTTGCTGAATGAATCCCGACGCGGCTCCGGTCGACCTACCAGCGGACCATGGGCAGCGGGCGGGTGGGGTGGGTCAGCGCGTAGGTGGTGACTTGGTTTGCGAGGAACCGATGAAAGCCGAGGTAGGGCAACTGTGCGACAACAGCTTTGACATCTGCGCGAGTCACCGGTCGGCGGAACAGACCACGGCTTGCGTCGATGCGGTCGGCGATACGGAACGTTTCGGTCAATCGGTCGTCGTTGCGGCGCAGTCGATGATGGTCGAGGACCATCCGTCGCGCACTGTCGATGTCGTCGATTCCGAACTCGGCGGCGTGTTCGGTGACCAGATCCGCCGAGGGCTTCAGGTAGTCGAAGGTTCCGGCGGTCCAGATGCCCAGGTCATGTACGGCCCACGCCAGTGCCGCTGTGTCGGGCACCGGCTCGCCCAACAGTAACTGCTGATAGTTCAGACTGCGGAATACATGATTGCGATAGACCGGCAACGCATCGCCCAGCTTTTGGGAATGCCGATCGAGCACGGCGTCCACAATCGGATGTGATGTGCGAACCATCATGTGTCGCCCCCGTATGGCTCTGAATTGGGTACATTCCAGACGCTACACGGAAAGTTGGTGAGTCCGATGGTGACCGAACACCGAGGACTGGCCGGTCCGGGCCGAAGTTCGTGAGAGCTCACAGGCGAACATCATGTCTTGCTGCTGATCGCGCGGTGAGAACGTCGCTGTATTCGTTGCATAGTCGCTGACTGCTGCGGCGTAAAGCTGTGTAAGCCAACACTTATGCGGGGTCTCGAGCTTCGGATCGGCTACGCGTCATCGGTGTCGTTCGCCGCGCCCGCCGGCTCAGGGTGACCAAAGGGATTGTCCAATTGTTCAGTCGGTTCGATGCCGCCACCGAGGTGGATGTCGGAAGCCGATGTCCCTGGTGCAAGACTCGGGGACGTGAGATGGGCGGTGGCGGAAACAGGCGACGGAGGTGCGCGTCTGTGTCCACTCGATCAGGACGGTCGGCCCGCGGGACCAGTGATACGCGAGCCCTCGATCGCCGAGGCGGTGCGCTCACGCCCCGAGGTCGAGCGGTGGGTCTGGCGATCCACGGCCGAGATATACCGACCCTTGCTTGCGGCCGGAGTGCGGGTCGAGCGCTGCTACGACGTGCAGGCCGCGGAGGCTCTGCTGATCGGCCACGAGGAGGGCCAGTCGGGCCAGGCCCGCTCGCTGGCGGCCGCCTGGGCGCGACTGCATAACCTGCCCGTCCCGCCGGATGCGCCAGCACGGGCCGCCGAGACCCAGCCGTCGCTGTTCGAGTCGGGCCCGGTACCGCTGCCACCCGGCACGGACGAGTTCAACGCCCTACTGGAGGTCTACGGGGGACAGCTGGCCCGTACCGCGAAGACCGAACATCCGGAGCGAATGCGGCTGCTCCTTGCCGCCGAATCGGCGGGCATGCTGGTTGCCACCGAGATGTCGCGATCGGGGATCCCGTGGCGCGCGGACGTCCACCGCGAGTTGCTGGACGAGCTGCTGGGTGAGCGCTTTCCTGGCGGGCTGGAACCGCGCCGGATGGTGGAGTTGGCCGACGAAGTTTCGCGGGCCTTCGGGGAAGGCGTCCGGGTTCGACCAGACCTGCCCAACGACATCATCAGAGCTTTCGCCCGCGCCGGGATCTCGTTGTCTTCCACTCGAAAATGGGAGCTCCAGCAGATCGATCATCCTGCGGTAGCGCCACTGCTGGCCTACAAATCGCTCTACCGCTTGTACACCGCTCACGGCTGGTCCTGGCTCGAGCAGTGGGTGCACGGCGGCCGCTTTCGTCCCGAGTACTTGCCCGGCGGTACGGTTTCGGGCCGGTGGACTACCAACGGCGGTGGTGCGCTGCAGATCCCCAAGGTGATCCGTCAAGCGATACGTGCGGACCCGGGATGGTGTCTGGTGGTCGCCGACGCCGACCAAATGGAGCCGCGAGTACTTGCTGCAGTCTCCCGCGACCCAGGTCTGATGGAGGTGGCCGGACGCGGCGAAGATCTGTACGCGGATCTGGCGGTCCGAGCCTTCGGCGGCGACCGTGCCCAGGCCAAAATCGCCCTACTGGGAGCGATTTACGGCCAGACCTCCGGCGATGCCCTCACCCACATGGCCGGACTCCGTCGGCGTTATCCGGCCGCAGTGGCGTATGTCGACGACGCGGCTCGCGCCGGTGAGGAAGGCCGCCTGGTGCGCACTTGGCTGGGTCGCACCTGCCCGCCGCTGTTGGTCGCGTCGCCCGACCAGTCGGACCTGACCCGGGAGGAGGAGCAGTTCAGCGGGTACGGCGGCACCTCCGCAGCGCGCGCTCGTGGCCGCTTCACACGTAACTTCGTGGTGCAGGGCAGCGCCGCCGACTGGGCCCTGCTGGTACTGGCGGGCGTGCGTCATGCGATGACTCGCGCCGGGCTCCGCGCCGAACTGGTCTTCTTCCAGCACGACGAGGTAATCGTGCACTGCCCGGCAGAGGAGGCCACGACGGTCGCCGAAACGATCGCAACCGCGGCAGAGGCCGCAGGCCGGATCGCCTTCGGGCCGACACCCGTGCGGTTCCCGTTCACGACAGCGGTGGTGGAGTGCTACTGGGACGCCAAGTGAGGATGCGCAGTGCCGCCCCGGTGAGTGGAGGCACGCCCAGGCGAATGCCGGTGCGGGAGATGCCTTCTCGTCGCTCTTGCATCGCCGCCAGCACACCCCGACCTGGACCGCCGGCCCGCGCCACCGACTAGGACGCGTGAGTGTCGGACGTCATCCGAGGCAGTTGCGACGCCCGCTGTGATCGGTCGAATGTGAAATCATGGCTCGCGATCCACAACCCCTACGAACAGGACACCAGATGAAGAAGCTCATCGTTGTCGCCGCCGTGACGGCCGGCCTGCTCACACCCGCCGGGCTGGCAACCGCGGAACCCGCTGCCGCACCGAACGCCGCGACGTCGACCGCGACGTCGACCGCGACGCCCATCGGATCGTTGTCGGAGGACATATTCTGCGCCGTGATCCGGTTCCTGAAGGGCGGCTGGGCAGGCCGTCCAACAGACTGCTCGTTCTGACTCGCACCTTGAAGCTCGTCATTCCGCTCGTCCGGCCGTGCGGCCGGTGCCGCCGATAGCCGAGCATTCCAGAGAAGAGAGGAAGCCCCGGAGCATCGGCTCCGGGGCTTCCTCTGTGATTCGCTGCGGTGATTCCGGTGACCATCGGATTCCGTCGGTGTCGGAGACGGTGTAACAGGGTTCTACCCCACCTGCGTCATGGACCGAACGAGCCACCGACACTATGACTTTCGCACCTACAGTTCGAAGCCTGCTCACGCGGCGCGCGATTCAACGAACCTGTTCGACTCCGCGCTCGTAGCGCACATCCTCGCCGCCGACATAGCGTCGGGCACACGACAACTCAACACACGCATGCCGAATAACGTGCGCTGCCGAGACTTCCGGAGCCGATGACTCCCGCTGTCGGGGGAGATCGAAATCCGACCCGCGGCCGACGTGGCCAAGGCATGAATTTCCGTACTGTCCAAGTCGCGCGGCAGGTTCGGCTCCTCCTTTCACAGAGTGAGCGCCTGTCCATCACACGCGTCGTTTGTCAGGAGGATATGTGCTTCCCGCCCTCGTATCGGCTTCCCGGACACCGGACCTACGGCGGAAGCTCCTTTTCACACTGGGCCTGCTCGCGCTGTACCGCCTCGGAGCGATGCTTCCGTCGCCCGGTGTCGACTACAAGTCGATTCGCATCTGTACCGCATTCGTCTCCGGCGGAGACTCCGCCGGGATTTATCAGCTCATCAATCTCTTCTCGGGTGGCGCGATGCTGCAACTGTCGGTGTTCGCGATCGGTATCGTGCCGTACATCACCGCTGGCATCATCACTCAGCTGCTGACCGTCGTGATCCCGCGGTTCGAGGAGCTGCGTAAGGAAGGCCAGTCCGGTCAAGCCAAGGTCACGCAGTACACCCGTTATCTCGCAATGACATTGGCCGTCCTGCAGGCGTCGGCCTTGGTAGCGCTGGCTGCGCATGGGCAGCTACTGCGCGGCTGCCCCGCGAACATCCTGGCGGACAGATCGCCGTTCGGCATGGTGGTCACGGTGCTGGTGATGACCGCGGGCGCGGCGGTGGTCATGTGGATCGGCGAACTGGTGACCGAACGCGGTATCGGCAACGGTATGTCGCTGCTGATCTTCGCCGGTATCGCGGCTCGAATCCCGAGTCAAGTCGTAGATCATGGCCACGACTACCTCGACACGCCCCCTGCTTCGGGTGGTGTCGTCGCTCTTGCTCGCGATCACCGCCACGATGCTGTCGGTGAGTTACGCGCACGCCGACACCCCGATCGCCAGGCGTGGCGAGACGGTGGAGTTCGACCCGTGCGGATCGGCAGGCGCACCGCCGGTCGACATCCTTACCGCTGCACAGCATTCGACGATTTCAGTGTTGCTGGCCAACGATCACGCACTGTTTCGTTCGGGCCTGCGGGCGGTGGTCGGCACCCAGCCGGACATCTACTGCATCGCGGAGGTCCCCGACACTGTCACCGCCATAAGGGAAATGGAGCGGTTACAACCCGACGTCACCATTCTCGACCTCGACATGCCCGGTCTCGACGACACGGCCGCCATCGAGACGATCGCAGCACTCGGTAGTAGGACTCGGATCCTCACCCTCGCCACCTCTGACACCGATGAGAACCTTTACCGCGCACTGCGTCTCGGCACGAGCGGGTTCCTCACCAAAGCGCTGCCGTCCCAGGATCTGATCTCCGCCATCCGGATTGCGGCACGCGGCGCTGCCCTGATCGATCCACGCCTGACGCGCCGTCTGATCGCGCGGCTGACCGACGGAATCGAACCATTCCCCGCCGCACCGGAAGTCGAGACACTCACCGCCCGCGAACACGAGGTCCTGCTTCTGATCACCAAGGCGTACACGAACCCCGAGATCGCCCGCGCCCTCGGCGTGGGCGAGCAGACGGTCAAGACCCACGTCTCCAACATGCTCGCCAAACTCGGTGTTCGCGATCGTGTGCACGCCGTCGTCTATGCCCATACCCATCGCCTGGTTCCTCGCTCCTGACACCCGCTGAGGCAACCTGGCTCGGTTGACGCAAGATTCTGGGGGTCGGACTGCCTCTCGAAGCCGCGTGGCTGACGTCATCTCGGTGGTGCCACAGCGATAGGTCTGGATGGGATCGGGCGGAGCTCGAGGCCGAGACTTCAGCTGAATCGGACGATCGAGAGCACCCCGGCGACCACGCAGTAAACCGCGAACGGTAGCAGAGTGCGGGTCTGAAAGTACCGCTCGAGGAACCGTACGGCCAGCCACGACGACAGTCCGGATACGATGGCGCCGACCAGCACCGGTCCTCGGATGCCCTCGGTCTCCGGTCCGACCAGTTCCGGTATTTCCAGTATCCCCGCGCCCAGGATCGCCGGAGTCGCAAGCAGAAAAGCGAATTTGGCCGCATGCTTGTATTCGAGACCGCGCCACAGGCCGCCGACCATGGTCAGGCCCGCCCGACTGAACCCGGTCAGCAGCGCGCCGACTTGAGCGAAGCCGATACCGACGGCATCCCGGATCCCGAGGGCGGCCAGTGGGCGGTCGGATTGGCGGCGGGTTTGCGCTTCGGCGGTGAGAACCCCAGTGAGGGCCTCCTGTCGGGCGAACCGTCGCCCATATTCCGCCAGCGAAGGCTCATTGCGCCGGCGCAATCCCTCACCGACGATCAGCACGACACCATTCAGCATCAGAAAGACGCCGGCGCAGAGCGGCGCCGCGAACAGCGCGTGCAGTGGATGTTCCAGCAACGGCCCGAGGACACCGACAGGAATGGTGGCGATCACGATCAGCAACGCCAACCGCTGCGCGACGGTGTCGCGGCGCCCGGTCCGCAGCGTGGTGATGAAACCGGCGACGATGGCACACCAGTCCCGCCAGTAGTAGCCGATCAGCGCCACCGCCGTCGCCACGTGCAAGGCCACCACGAACGCCAGATACGGTGTGCCCGTGGCCGACTCGCCCGGGCCGACCAATTTCTGCCAATCACCTCCGAGCCATGCGGCAACCAGCACGGAATGCCCGAGGCTCGAGATCGGGAACAGTTCGGTGACACCTTGCACCGCACCGATGACAGTCGCTTGAAAATAGGTGAGCATCGCGACGAGTCTCGCATGCGCACAACGGCAACGCCGCAGGGCCCTGCGCACGGACCGATATGGCCGAATGCCGCTTCCCTCAGCGGCTTTCGTCTCATTCGAGCCCGCCTGTTACCGCGGCCGACCTCGCCCGCATTCGCCTGCCGGGCTACCAATTCGTTGTGTGACGGTCGATGAGCTCGGCCACCGCGGCTGGCCGTTCTTCGAACATGCCGCAGAGCCGACCACCGTCCCGATCAGACCTGCCTTCGGCTGCGACTTCAAGCCACCAGGCGAGTTGGCCGAGCGATGATCGACCCTCTTCGATGACCAAAGGCCCCGATGTCATCAGTGACACATGAGCGAGGAAGAGAGCGTGACAGGTTGCCATTTCGGCGGGGAGTCGGGGGCGGGTGCGCGAGGCCGATGGACCTGAATCCGCGTAGTGGACTACTCGGGTCCTAGCGGGCTGAGCGCGCTAGCGTTTGGTCGCATCCGTCCTCGCCGCACGCCAGTTGGGAGGTCTGATGATCGTGAACCATCATGAACCCGCCTCCGCACCAGATCAGGCGACCAGACTTTTTGCCATGACCAATCCGCGACGATCCTCGCCAACACCGCGGGTTCACGTGCCGAACAGCGCATCGAAAGGATAACGAACCATGGGCCTGAAAAGCATGCTGTTCACCTCGCCGGACCGCGACCAACAGCTGGAGAACTGCCTGGTTTCCGATCCTGCGCATATCGGCGAGGGGATCAACGGTGTCGGCGAGCACGTGCGGCGGATTCAGATCGCGCTCAACGAGATCGACGATGCGGGTCTCGAGGTCGACGGCCGTTACGGAACAGACACCGGCGACGCGGTCGAGGACTACAAGAACGCGCGCGGCATTCTGGCCCCAGGCCAGGACGCAGCTGATCGCATTGTCGGCAAGGGCACGATCAAGAGTCTCGACGACGAAATCGACGTCCTGGAGAGGTCGACCCCACTGTCCACCAGCTTCGTCTCGCCGACGGAGGCGGGTCTGCCGCATACTCACCAATTGTGTCCGACCCCGCCGCGAGTGGCCAACCCAGGGCCTGATGGGCGCGCCGAGCATCGAGGCACCCCGATCAATCCCATCGGCAACGCAATGAAGATCAACATCTACGGCGAGGGAGAGACCGACTACATCGGCTTCGCCGACTTCGCGACCGAACCCCAGCACGCCAGCGGCCGACCGATGACCTCAACGTTGGTCGACGGATGCGCCAGCGATATCTGCGTGCGCAGTTCACCGCTGAGCGCGGTGACTTTGAACGAGATCCGGCGGATCGCCCAGTCGGCTTTGGTCGGTGGATGCCGCTTCACCTACGCCTCGAACCAGGAAAAGTTCAAGACGCCCCGCGCCGACATCCTCAGCCTGGGCACGGTAATCCAGCAGCATCGCATCGCCAGTCCCACGGAGCCGAATAATCCCCTGGCCGACCTGGAGGTGTGGGTTGTCGACATGTTCTGACCGGCCAGCGGCCAACCACCGAGGTTTGAGGTGCGGGTGAGCCCAACCGGACAGTCTCCACATGCTGTCCCGGCGGTTTCCGCGCCGTTCCTGTCGGGGCCGGCCCCGTGTTGTGCCAACGGATTTCGCCATAACTCGCCCGGCGCGCTGGCCGGGGATGGCTCGCACGATCGTGGCTTCGCGTCGCGTGGTGGCGACCTGTACTCGTTCTGGTACGTGAGGTTGTCGGAAGCCGTGCAATCCAACGTCATTGCGCCGGCACGTCACTGTGAATGCGGTCGACGATGTCATCGAGCGTCCAGCTGACGTCGATGCCTGTTTCGGTCGTCCATGGCAGTTGTTGCGAGCCGGGTAGTCAGAGACCTGGCCCGGCAGTGTGGATCTGGTGACCGGTGAAGTCGAGTCGGTAGATCGCAGGCATCGGCATCGCTGCACTGAACGCCTGGTCCGCACCAGAGCAACCGAACCCGACCAGTGCCCGGGAGATGAAAGTTCCGTGGCTGCCGACGATCACGGTCTGGCCGGGGTGTGCTTTCGCCAGCGCTGTCAAGGTTCTGGTGGCGCGATCGGTCAATTGCTGGAGGCTCTCGCCGGTCGGTCGGGCGATCCGTGTGTCGGCCAGCTCTGGGCCTCATTACATCCGACATGCTTGGATGACGCGGTGTCGAATGCTTTCGATGAGCACGTGATGGCTCTTCTGGCGAGGCTGTCCTCTCGAGGTTCGGATGCCATGGTGTGGAAAGAGTTGTGGGATGAGCTTTATCACCAGTATCCAAGCGATGTCGCCTGCGCGGCAGTGCCCGAGCTTGCTGCTATCGCCGCCGACGGCGCCCCGAGTGACCGTTTCGAAGCCGTGCAGCTCGCGGGTGCTCTCCTCGCGAAAGCCGATCCGTACACCGCCGAGATACGCGAGCGATACGCTGGCCACATCGCCACCTTGCTTCGGGAAGCACAGGTCGAACTGGCCGAGAACAGTCCCGAAGACAATCACGATCCGACTTCCTTCGTCCTCCGTGTGCAAGCGGTGTTGGCATTCGAGGATGCCACGATCTGGTCGGAACAACTGATAGGGCTGCTCGACGAGGAATTCGAGATCATCTGTCCCGCATGCTGGGCAGCGATGGACCTATACCTCGGCGAACGCGGGTTTTTCACCTGCACGGGCGGCTACCCGCCCGAGACGGTCACCCGGCGGCCCCTGGTTGCGAGTCATCCTGACGAATTGACCGGTCTCGGCCACAGACTCCATCGACTCGCCGCCGCCGCACGACAGCACACACTTGCTCGACAGCTCACCTACCTGTTCGGCCGCGGCACGTGTACGGAAAACGGCCACCAGTTCATACCCGCTGACTCTGTCGTTGAGCTGTGGACGTCTTAGCTCGTCTTTTGAATGTGGGTGAGGGCGGGCGTGTGCCCGCTCTCACCCGTGTCGTAGCCATTGGTTGATGGCGGCGATGCTGACGGTGGCCAGGTATCGGACGGCGAGTTTGTCGAATCGTGGCGCCACAGCAGGGTTTTCCTCGAGTTGACCGATTCCGCACTCCACAGCGTGATATTGCTTTGTAGTTCTCGGCGTCGAACACCGGTTGCCGTCCACCGGTCGAACCCTTCTTCTGGAGGTGGGCGGCTTGGTCGGCCTTGATCGGGATGGTGGCCTTGATTCGGCGTTCACGCAGGTACGCACGGTTGGCGCGGGAGCTGTATGTGCTTGTCAGCGCGCACCTGCTGCAGGCGGGTGCGGGGCCTGCCGTTGCCGAGTCGAGGCACCGCGATAGCGTCGAGCACCATCGTGAACTGAGGACTGTCACCGCGTTGACCAGCGGTGATCACCAGCGACAACACTTTGCGGCCCTGTTCGCACACCAGCCACCGATACGCTGGTCACGAGGTCTCCGGTATTCAGGTTCTTCTTCATCGCTGAACCATCTACCGGAGACCTCGCTTGCGTCGGGGCGCCGACACGCCAACGCAGGCAACATCTTCCGACTCACTAGCTGAGGGCGCCGCACAGCGGCGCCCTCAGATCAGACCACTTCTAGAATCACTGTGGAACGCACCGTCCGATCGCTGCTCAGTCGATCCAGTACCGCCGGATCAAAGTGCCATCAGTCCACGGCTCGACCGATTCCAGGACCCCGCCGCAGGATTCGATGATCCGCCGTGAGCCGGCGTTCGTGTCGTCGCAGGTGATGAGGATGCGCTCGATGCCGAGCGCGCGGGCGATGGTGATGCTTTGTGCAAGGATGGTGGTCCCGTATCCGCGGCGCCGATGCTGAGCGAGGACGGCGTATCCGATGTGGCCGCCTCGACGTCGCAAGGCCGCGTTGAGGGTGTGTCGGATCGCTGCACGCCCGACGAGTTGATGATCGAGGGTGGCAGCCAGGAAAGTGGCTGCGACGATGCCCTCGGGCAGGTTGATTCCGCGTCGGTAGTCGTCCAACGCCGAGAGGTACTGCGGCCAGGTCATAGTCGGTGTCAGGCCAAGTGCGAAACCGAAGTCGTCTTGGTCGGTCATCGCTTGATGCGCTTGGAGAACGCTTGCGTCGAATCCTTTCCGGCTTGTCACAACAGGACTCGTCGAGTGGCCTCTACCCGCCGGAACGCGGTGCCTCGGTCGAGCCGCCGGCGGCGTTGCGCCCATCCGTCACCGGGCGCAACGCTGTTCGTCCCGAACTCACTTCGTGATGAAAATGCCTGCCACATCGGCTTTCTTGATCGGCGTATCCGCATTGCGCTGCGTGCCGCACAGCAGGTCCACGGAGATGATCGTCGCATCGACCACGGTGCCCGCAGGCTCGTGATCATCCTTGGTCTGCTCCTTGATGAACTTGGTGATCGTCACCCGCTTGGTGTCCTGGTCCTGCTTGACGTATTCGCTGCAGGGCGTGTCACCACCGCGATTGAGCACTCGCTCGATATCACTGCACCCCGCCAGCAGTAACACGACCGCCGCGACCCCGAGGCCGGTCCGGCCGGTCCGTGACAGCGTGGCATTCATCTATTCCTCCTGGCAGCTGGTCGCGCGGCATTGTCCGCGACGATCGCCCCCAGCGTAGGGCCAATCAGGCTGGTCGTTCGCTATGGTCTGCGCGCGAGTTCGCCGTACACCGCGCCGTACCGCACGATCACGTGCGATAGACGCGCAGCGGCACATTCATTTCCGCAGGTGTGAGGGATCCGTGATGGCCGATCAGCATCGCTTGCAGTGGCTCGGCGCCGGTGCGGATGATGCCGCGGGAACCGGCGGCGACCACGACCAGATCGCCTATGCGGTCGGCGACGTGGGGGGAGACGGTGGGGCCGAACCAGCCGCGGGCGATGATGTCGGCGCGCGACAGCACGTGGAAGTCGGCGCCGAGGAATTCCTGCCAGGTCGCGGCGACGGCGGCGGCGCCTCCGGTGGTGTAGACGTGGCGGGCACGGGGTTCGCCGCCGAGGCGGGCGACACCGTCCTGGAGGGGTGGAGTGTTGTCGAAGTCTATGCGGGCGTCGAGTTCCACCATGCCGTGGTCGGCGGTCACGACCAGTGCGGCGTTCGGGGGTAGGTGTTCGGCGATGGTGGCGGCGAGGCGGTCGACGTGCGCCAATTCCAGCAGCCATGCGTCCGAGGACGGCCCGCGCACGTGGCCGGTGGTGTCGAGGTCGCCGTGGTAGGCGTATATCAGTGCGCGGTCGCCCGCGCGCAGTGCTTCGGCGACGCCGGCGACGAGGTCGCCGGTCGAGACGTTGGGGCGAAACTCGCAGCCGCGCAGCACCGCTCGGGTGAGCCCGGAGCCGGCCTGATAGTGCGGGGCGACCTGTGTGACGGCGATGCCATCGGCTGCAGCGCGTTCGAAAACCGTTGCGTTGGGCTGGATTTTCTCCGGGATGAGCTCGCGCAGCAGGTCGACCTTCGGTCCTTCGCCGTGCAGGCGCCAGCGCAGTGAATTCACCAACCGGTCGTAGCCGGGAACGTTGATCAGGTAGCCGACGATCCCGTGCTCGCCGGGTGGGACACCGACGCCGAGAGAGCTCAGGCTGGTCGCGGTGGTACTGGGGAAGCCCGCCGCGAGCTCGGCCGGGACGAGACTCGACAGGAACGGCGCCACATCGGCATTCGCCGCGAGCGCCTCGGCGCCGAGGCCGTCCACCAAGAGCACGCAGATGCGGTCGGCGGTGCAGCCGAGGCTGAGCCGGTCGACCTCGCCGGGCACACCGAGCCCGGCGAGGAGCGAAGGAAACAGATCTGCGAGTGAGCCCGTACCGTAACGGGGCGCGACGAACACGTGCGTCAGCCTGTCAATATCAGGGCTGTGTCCGCAAGAGTTTCAGGCCTGCCCGGTCTCGAATCGGCTGACCTTGCCGTCGCGAAGGATGAAGCGCCAATTGGTGCGCATCGATCCCCAGCGCGAGTTGGTGTAGTTGGCCACCAGCTCGGTGCCGCCGTCGCCGATCGATTCGATCTCCATCCGACCGCTGCTGCCGAAGATCTCGGAGTCGGTCCACTGCCCGAGGTTGCGTTCGACACCGTCGTCGGACATCGACGCGTCATCGGTCAGGACCGCGAACAACCGGTCCTGGTCGTTGTCATTGAGCGCGTCCACGAATTCTTGAACCACTGGATCGAGCTGCGGTGCGGTCATCCGGTCTTCCCTCTCGAATCAGGTGGGGAGCGTGGGGCGAAACAGCAAATATCCGGCACTCACTCTAGGGCAGTTCTGTCCTCGGACGTGTGACGTTGCGGTGCGCGTTATGCGCTGGGCGCGATGAGTGCGGTGAAGGTGCGCATGATGTCGTCTACCAGTGCGGGGGCCTCGGTGCCGAGCTGGGCCGAGCGCTTTTCCAATTGTCCGTCGAGCCACAGTGAGGCGAGACCGTGCGCGAGTCCCCACCAGGCGACGGCGATGGTGTCGGCTTTGTCGCCGGGCAGCAAGCCCGCGGCGACACAGTCGGCGACGGTGTCGACCAGTACCGCGAACGCGGCGTCGCCCGCGTCCATGGCGTCGGAATGCTTGTCGGGTTGCGAGAGTTCGGGGCGAAACATCAGCCGGAAGTGTCCGGGATGTTCGCGCGAGAACCGCACGTAGGTCTCGGCGCGTGCGGTCAGCGCTCGCAGTGGGGTGTCCGCGGCCGCGCGTGCGGCCGTCACTTCGTTGCCGAGGAGTTGGAAGCCCTGGGTGGACAGTGCGGCGAGCAGTGCGGCGCGGTCGGCGAAGTGATGATAGGGCGCGTCGGTGCTCACACCCGCCTCCCTGGCCACGCGGCGCAGACTCACCGCGCCGATGCCCTCGGTTCGATCACGACGACCCCGAGGCGGTACGCACCGAGGCGGACTGGTCGGTGGTCGAGCGCAGCGCGGCTTACCAGAAAAGCAAGACCTCGCCGAGCGTGCCGCCTGGGAATTCATCGGTGAGCTGACCGGCTGGTCGCGGCGTGCTGAACATGCCGTGGAAGGGCCCGGATGCGTCAGAATTTGCCCGTGTGATGCTCGATGCGGTGTCCCAGTTGTGCGCCGAACTCGGTGATGAAGGTGTCGGCGAGTGGTGGCCAACCCCAGAAGTCGAAGGCGAGTGCGCCGAGAGCGAACCCCCACGGCCATTCCCAATCGGTGATCGGGATGGCGTCACCGCAGGAATTGCAGGCGGCAGTGCCGACCCCGGTCTGCTCCCATGCGTCGATGCCGTCCCGGAACGGCCGCCAGATCTCGGGATCGGGTTCCCACTGCTGCGGGTAATCGATAACCACGGTCTTGGCGTGGCAGTGCGGGCACACCGCCGACTCCGGCTCGATCCCGCCCTGCCCGCCGAAGTGAGCGGCGCGCCCGACGATCACGGCTACCGGCCCGGGGATCCAGTCGCCCCATTCCTGGGTGACCTGCGCCCAATCCGGTCCTGGCATATAACCTTTGTCCACCCCGAGGCTGTACATCGCCTCACCGGACATCTCCCGCGTGAGCAGCCGCCGGGATATCATCCAGTCCAGCATCCGGGCCGCCACCGCGTCCGCCTCGGTAGCGGTCACCTCGATGTCGACGATCCGTTCGAAGTAGTCACCCATGATTTGTCGAGCACCTCCTTGAGCAGTGGTGCACACTCTGCCAGCACGGTCCGACAGCGATTCGGCATACCGCCGGTGCCCTGCCGGTCGAATCGTGATGGTAGACAGACCAGATGACTGTGCAACGTCCGTTCCGGTTCGGCGTCAACATGGTGGTTCCCGAATCCCGCGTGAATTGGATCGAAAAGTGCCGTAGAGCAGAGGAATTCGGCTACGACGTGATCGGAGTTGCCGATCATCTCGGGATGCCTGCGCCGTTTCCCGCGATGATTCTGGCGGCCGAGGCGACCGAGCGAGTCCGGCTGAACACCTTCGTGCTGAACACGCCGTTCTACAACCCGGTGTTGCTTGCTCGCGATGTGGCGGGTGCGGACCAGTTCACCGATGGTCGAGTGGAGCTCGGGTTGGGTGCGGGCTATGTGCAGTCCGAATTCGAGGCGGCGGGCATCCCGTTCGCCAGTGGCGGTAAGCGTGTCGAGCACCTGGAGAAGACGGTCACCACGCTGCGTGCCCTCTTCTCCGATCCGGAATATCAGCCGCGCCCCGCACAGCCGTCCGGGCCGCCGATGCTCATTGCGGGCTGGGGTGATCGGCTGCTCGGCGTTGCGGCGAAGCACGCCGACATCATCGGGTTCACCGGCGCTGCGGCGGCACGCAACGGTGGGCCGCTGCAGATGGCGGGGCTCGAAGAAACCGCGGAGCGGATCGACTACGTGCGGAATCTGCTCGGCGCGCGAGTAGATCAGGTGGAGCTGAATATCCTGATCCAGCGCGTCGTTCCGCCGCATGAATTGGCGGCTGTACTGGAAGTATTCGGTCCCGCACTGCCGCCGGATGTCGCGGAGAGTCCGGAAGAGCTGCCGATCCTACTGATCGGGACGCCAGAGGAGATGGCGCAGCGGTTACGCGATCGCCGCGAGCGGTACGGCATCAGCTACATCACCGTGCTCGAGGACAGCATGGAGAACTTTGCGCCGGTGATTCCGCTCCTGCGTTAGCGTGCTTCGGCGTTTCCGGCCCCTGTATTCGTGATGACATCGACGATGTCTTCGAGCGAGCGGCGCCGATTCTTCATTTTCCTTGTATCCCAATAGATTTGGCTTACGTAGTGGTGAAGTATGGCGGTCGTGCCGGTGGTCGAGGGAGTGGCGAGGGCAGTCTCGAGGGTGGGCTTGTCGCCCGTGCCGCGTTCGACGACACACGTTCCACCATGCCAAGGTTCGCTTGATCGGGTAGTGCTTTCGAGCAAAGGGCTGATCTGAAATCGGGCGTGATGGAAGACTCTGCGGGGAACGAGGAAAGTGTCGACTTCGTCGGGTGGCGGCCGGGAGAGGGAGGATCATGGGATCGCCGAGTGAGCTCAGGAAAATTGTCCTTGCGGGCGCGGCGGCGCTTGCGTTACTTGCGTTGACGCCCGGCGGTGCGCATGCGGCAGTCGGCAGATTCTCGTACCTCACCGCAGCCGGGCAGCTCATCCATGTCGATGACCCGGCGAGCGGCACCTGTCTGCAGCTTCAGGGTGGCGCGATGAGGTTCGAGAACGGCACCTCCGACTCGGCCTCCCTGTTCAGCGATTCGTCGTGCAGTGGAGGATATGACCTCGAGAAAGTCGAGCTCATCTGGAAGGCCCCGGCAGACGTGCAGGCACTCGCAGTGCGCTTCGACAAGACTCCCTAGATGAGTGATTCCAAGGGGACCGGCTTTGCGGTCCTCCCTTGGCTTGGGAGAGGTCAGTGATCATAGGCGGTCAGCGAGCGGTGGATCGGTGCGCCGGTGATGTCGTTGTGCCAGATCGCGGCGGTGAGCGCGAGGACGCGTTGCAGGATGCGGACGATGACTCCAGCTGGGGTGCGACAGCCATGGCGTTCCAGGTCCAGTTGGGCTTTGAGAGTTCGGTTGATCGACTCGACGGATTGGCGCAGGGGGCTGAACAGGGCACTTCCCGGGCGTTCGGGTTCGCCTTTGCGCGCAGGACGCAGCAGGCGCAGCCCAGCATCGGCCAGGCCGGATTCGAACCCGGCCCCGAAGTAGTTTTATCGCAGATCAGGTTTTGTCCTGGCCGCTGCACGACCAGTGTGGAGTCGGCGTGCAAAATGCCGATCAGAGTCTCGCGTTCGTCGGCTTTCGCGCCGGTCAGGGCGAATCCGATCGGCAGCCCGCCCAGCGTGGCGACCAGATGCAGGCGCAGGCCCCAGAAATAGCGCGAATGCGAGGCGCAGTACCCGTATTCGGCCCATCCGGCCAGGTCGGAGCGTTTCACGGTTTCGCGGGAGCGGCCGCATTCGATTGGTGTGGAATCGACCACCCACACGTCGTCGGTCCACAGACTCGTGTCGGAAGCCAAGACCCGGATCACCGCGATGATCATGGCGGCGGCATTGCGTAGCCGCTTGTTGTAGCCGGGTTGTTTCGGCAGGTATGGAAACAGGGGACGCAGATGCGTGCGGGCATACCGCAGCCAGCGGGCCTCGGAGGTGAACCCGAGCAGCGCCTGCATTACCGCCGACGTCACCAGTTCGGCGTCGGTCAACCGGGGCGCGAACCCGACTGCCGGACGCCGGGGCGCCAGATCCGGGCGCAGCTTCAACAGGTCGTCGGTGGTGACATCGAGTGCGGTGGCGAGGGTGTCGATGTCATTGCTCACAACCTTGACTTACGACGCCCTCGCCCAACTTCTCAAATCCACTTCCTGACAATCACTTTCACAACAGCGGCATCCGCGAGGCAACGACGGAACCCGACCGCTGCGCGGCTGACCCGCGCAGGGGCCCATGACTTCAGCGACCTACCAGCTCCGGCATACAACATTCAACGCTTGAGGGCTCGCGCCTGTCTGGTGAGTTCAGTGATCCGGTCGGGGCGGTGAGGATTGTTGAGCTCGGCCACCAACTCGTCGGGGCACAACTCATACAGGTCGCCCCACCAACGGCAAGCCTTGCTGTCCCACACGCGGTATCCGCCTGGCACGCCGCGTGCCACATGCCGTCGTCGAGCCATACTCGGATTCTAACGGCGCACCACAACCCTTGGAATCACTCATCTAGGGGCGGAGATGCCGAGCGGGATCACGCGGGGAGTGGCAGTGGCGATCAAGATCCCGTCTGGGTCGGCGAGAGCAGCTTCCAGGTGCACGCTGTCCCCGTCTCAGTGCGTCAGCGGTAGCGGACAGCGGAGTAGATCCCCTGAGGGTCGGATGCCGAAAGCGCTGCTGACCTGCGGGCTCTGAACTATTTCGTGAGCGGTCGGCGTTGTCGGTCAACAAACAACAGCAGGTAAGGCACCGAAAAGTGTGTCCTGACCTGCTGTTTCAGCGGAGGATAGTGGATTTGAACCCACCCATTTCCGCAGATGACTCGAGCATTCAGTCAAATCCGCTGCGTTTCATGACGTCTCGGCGCTGCTGACGATGCAAACGTGTGCGTAGGTACTGAACGGTTCGGCGAAGCTACGGAACTAGTTCGGCGAGAGCGTCTTTCAAGTAAGTGGCGAATTTCCACACATCCGGAATGGTGTCGGTGCAGGCGAGGATGCCGAAGTCGAGGTGGCCGTTGTAGGACATCACGGTGATGTTGAGTGGGCCCGACAGGTCGGTGAGCACGGAGATGGGATAGCTGCCTGCGACGCGAATTCCTCCGGCGTACAACGGTATCTGGGGGCCGGGCACGTTGGAGACAACCATATTGGCCAGGGGGAGTGCGGGTGCGGCGGCGCGGAGCAGCATTCGGGTTGCCAGGCCGTGCAGGATCTGGGGGAGGACCGCGGTGGCGTAGTGCAGCAGGGACGGTGGGGTGGCGTGGAAGCGCTCCTTGGCGGCGAGCATGGCGGCGTGGGTGAGTTTCATCCGGTGCTGCGGGTTCACTTCACCGATCGGAAGTTCGCACAGCATGATGGAGAACTGGTTGCCCGCGGTGCCGCACTGCTCGGGGGTGCGGACCGATACGGGTATCGCGGCAACGGCGGGGTCGTCGGCGGGTACGTCGTGGTCGAGCAGCCAGCGGCGAAATGCGGAGGCGCACAACGTCATCACGACGTCGTTGACGGTGCCGCCGAAGCTGTTCTTGACCTGCTTGACGGTATCGAGGGGCAGGGACACGAACGCAAAGGAGCGGTCGGTGCTGTTGGGGCTGGTCCCGGGCAACCTGGGATTCACCCTGCGCATATCGTTGAGCGCGCTCGGCAGCATCGGTCCAAGGCGCAACGGCAGGCGCAGACGGTCGCCCTGGCGGGTCATCGTGTTCGCGATGCCGCGGCCGAGCATTTCGGCAGGGTTGGGAGTTCGGCCCAGCTCGACCCCGTCGGCCGGTGGCGGCACCGGCTGCGACTCCGGGACGACGTCGAAGACCGCGGCCATCACTTCGGCACCGGACACACCATCGATCAGTGCGTGGTGCACCTTGGTGTAGATGGCTTGGCGATCTCCGGCCAGTCCCGAGATCAGGTGGCATTCCCACAGCGGTCGGCTTCGGTCCAGCGGCTGCGCGTGCAGGCGGGCCGCGAGATCCGCCAGCGCCACGTCGGTCGAGCCTTCGGGCAGGCGTGTATCGCGCACGTGATATCCGAGGTCGATGGTGTCGCAGTCGTCCCAATAGGGGAGATCTAGACCCCAGGGGACGGTGCGCAATCGCCATCGCAGCGGTGCGATCAGGTGAAGGCGGCTCGCGATCAACTTCCGCAATGCAGTGACGGTCAACACACTGCCTTCGGCGGTCGGCTCCAGCAGCGTGACCGATCCGACGTGCAGCAGCATGGTGGATGCTTCGGCATTGAGCAGCAGGACGTCGAGCGAGCTGAGCTGCCGAGACGGCCCGCGATTGCTCGATAGCGGAATCCTTTGTGGCGGTGCTGCCGGCTTGGCGGGTAGGCCGCCGGCGAGTTGGCCAGGCGTCGTGATGCGGACGTCCAAGTGGCGGGCGGGTTTCAGGTCGGCGTGGATCATGAGGGCTCCGCGGTGTCGCTGGGGCGGGACAGACTGCCGACTCGGTTCAGGGGCGGCGGCATGATGGTGCCGCGACGCATTGACGGTCTGTCGGTATCTGCAGGGGCTGAGAACCGTTCGAGCCGCTCCGCTCGTCCGGCGACGCCAGTGTCCGTGTCGAAGACGCGTCATTGATTCTAGTTGTCGACCGGTCGTGATCGCGTGCTCGGCAGGTTAATTCTGCGCAAACCCTGGATAGGGGGCGTGTAACTCCGGCGACCGCTCGTCGATTCCGGACCGCGCTCGCAGCTGCGCCCGGGTGCGGCACGAAGATGAAATCGCTATCGAGGCAAGACATTCCGGACTAAGGCCTGGGGTGATGCGCGAGGTCGCCGGGCTTTTCGGCAGTTCGGCCCACCACGCTCGCGGACGGCGTAGGGAAGCCCTGCATCGGTAATGCATGTAATGCATTGATGTGATTTGAATCACATAAGCCCGCACAAATCGTCGGTGTCAGATGGCATGGTGGTCGGTATGCCATTGACCAATTCCGTTGCCGCCACCGATGTCATCCGAGTGTTGGGGGCCAGCGAGCACAACCTGCGCAATGTGTCGCTGGAGATCCCGAAGAACAAGATCACGGTGTTCACCGGTGTCTCCGGTTCCGGAAAGTCCTCCATCGTCTTCGACACCATCGCCGTGGAATCCCAGCGCCAGCTCTACGCAACGTTTCCCGCGTTCATCCTGAACTTTCTGCCCCGCTACGAGCGCCCGCACGCCGAGGCGATCGAAAACCTGACCGCGCCGGTGATCATCGACCAGCAGCCGGTCGGCGGCGGGCCGCGCTCCACCGTCGGCACCATGACGGATATCTACTCGATGGTGCGCGCCATGTTCGCCCGATTCGGTTCGCCCTCGGCCGGATTCGTCTACAACTACTCCTTCAACGTGCCGCAGGGCATGTGCCCGGATTGTGACGGGCTCGGTCAGACGGTGCGCGCCGATCCCGACCGGCTGGTGGATCGGAGCAAGTCGCTCAACGAGGGCGCGATCCTGCTACCCGGCTATGGGGTGGGCAGCGGTGACTGGCAGCTGTACGGCAACTCCGGTCGGTTCGATCCGGACAAGAAGCTCGCCGACTACAGCGCCGAGGAATTCCAGGATCTGCTGTACGGCACCGGCGGCAAGGTGGAGCTGACCTTCAGTAAAGGCACATGGAAGGCGAATTACGAAGGGGTGGCGGCGAAGTTCACCCGCACCCGGTTGCAGCGCGACACCTCCACGCTCAGCGAGAAGACTCGCGAGCAGATGCAGAAGTTCCTCACCGAGGGGGTGTGTCCGACGTGCAACGGCGCACGGCTCAATGCCGAGGCGCTCGCGACGAAGATCAACGGACGCAATATCGCGGACTGGTCGGGCTTGCAGATCACCGATCTGATGGCGGTGCTCGACGAGATCGCCGATCCGGCCGCACTCGGGCTGGCCGCCGCGATTCGCACCGCACTGCAGCGGGTGGCCGATATCGGTCTCGGCTATCTGAGCCTGGACCGGGCGACCTCGAGCCTGTCCGGCGGTGAGGGGCAGCGGCTGAAGATGATCAAGCATCTGGCCAGCACGCTGATCGGCATGACGTACATCTTCGACGAGCCGAGCGTCGGCCTGCACCCGCGCGATGTCGGGCGGTTGAACAATCTGCTGAAGGCGTTGCGGGACAAGGGCAATACTGTGCTGGTCGTCGAGCACGATCCGGATGTCATCCAGATCGCCGACCATATTGTGGATGTCGGGCCGCGCGCCGGGGCGCACGGCGGACAGGTCGTGTTCGAGGGCAGCTTCGCCGAGCTGCGTGCGGCCAACACCCCGACCGGCGCCGGGCTGCGCAGGCCGTTCACGGTGAAGGAGATGTTCCGGAAGTCGAACGGTGCGTTGCTGATCGAGCACGCAACCGTGCACAACCTCAAAGATGTCACTGTCGCGATCCCCACCGGCGTGCTCACCTCGATCACCGGCGTCGCCGGGTCCGGCAAGAGCAGCCTCATTCGAGATGTGTTCGTGCGCAACCATCCCGAGGCCATCTTCGTGGACCAATCCGCGATCGCGGCCTCCTCGCGCTCCACACCCGCCACCTATCTGGGGCTCATGGACCCTATTCGCAAGCTGTTCGCCAAGGCCACCGGTGAATCGCCGGGGCTGTTCAGCTTCAATTCCGCGGGCGCATGCAAGCAGTGCGAGGGGCGCGGCGTGATCATCACCGAGGTCGCCTATATGGATCCGGTGACCACCCATTGCGACGCCTGCGATGGACGGCGATTCTCCGATGAGGTGCTTGCACATACCTTCCGCGGCAATTCGATCGCGGACGTGCTGGAGATGTCGGCCGAAGAGGCGGTGCAGTTCTTCCCCGAGAAGGCGCTGCATACGAAGCTGCGCACCATGAACGAGGTCGGTCTGGATTACTTGAGCCTCGGCCAGGCGATGAGCACGCTTTCGGGCGGCGAGCGCCAACGCATCAAACTGGCCACCCAACTGCAGAACACCGGCAGCGTCTATGTTCTCGACGAGCCGACCACCGGGCTGCACATGTCGGATGTAGACACCCTGCTCGCGCTGATGGACGGGCTGGTCGAGCGAGGCAACACGGTGGTGGTGATCGAGCACAACCTCGATGTGGTCGCGCACTCGGACTGGGTGATCGATCTCGGGCCGGACGGTGGCAAGGATGGTGGTGAAGTGGTCTTCACCGGCACGCCGGCGGCACTTCTCGAGCATCCGACCTCGCTGACCGGCGAGTACTTGCGCAAGTACAAGGCGGCGTAAGCGGCTGCGCTGTGGCCGGGGGGCGACCTCCGGTCACAGTGCCCCCGACCTCGGGGCGAATCAGCTATGGCCGGTGAACTGTTGGGTGCCGGTGATGCGGAGCAGGTCGAGAGCCGAGGCGGCGGGGGTGCCGGGTGCTGCGGAGTAGACGATGACGGTCTGGTCGGAGTCGGGGACGAGGAGAGTGTCGCACTCCAGGACCAGGAGACCGAGTTCTGGATGGTCGACCGACTTGCTGGCGCTGCGCCATGGTTCGGATGGCCGTTCGTTCCATAACTGTTCGAATCGTGTGCTGCGCGTACGGAGTTCGCTGATCAGGAGCAGCAGGTCGGGATCATCGGGGTAATGAGCTCGGGCGCTGCGCAGGCTGCTCACCGAGAAGACGGCAGCCGTCTGTGTCTCGGCGGGGGTCGCCGCGACCCGGCGTGGTCCGGTGCCGAGGAACTGCTGCCAGATGATGTTGCGTTGCGCGGGCGGCCACTCGGTGAAGTCGCCGAGCAGTGCGGCTGCCATCGAATTCCAAGCCAGCACATCGCCTTTCGCGGAAAGAACTAGTGCGGGCAGGTCGGCCATCCGGTCGAGCAGTCGCAGCACGCTCGGCCGGACCACCATGGCGATCCGGCCGGCTTGCGGGGGTGTGGATCCGGCGAACTGGAACAGCAGATCGCGGTCTTCGTCGTTGAGGCGCAGGGCCCGGGCCAGCGCCGCGAGTACGGCGATCGAGGGTCGGGGGCCGCGGCCCTGTTCCAGCCGAACCACGTAATCGACGCTGACACCGGCCAGTTGTGCGACCTCTTCGCGGCGCAGTCCAGGCACCTGTCTGCGGAAGCCCGCGGGGATGCCGACATCGCGGGGCTGGATGCGCGCACGGGCCCGCCGAAGCAGTTCGGCCAGTTCCGTGCGGTCCATGCCGTCGATCATGCCGTACCACTCGCACGGCGGGGTGGTACTGCGGGTCCCAGGAGCCGCCGGTCCTGGAGTGCCGCGACTGCGGTGGGCGATGCTCGGATGATGAACAACCCCACGAACTCCGCGACGACGGTTCTGGTTACCGGAGCGAACAAAGGACTTGGTCGCGAGACCGTCCGTAGGCTGGCGAGCCTCGGCTGGCAGGTGTTCCTGGCCGCACGCGACGCCGATCGCGGCAAGTCGGCGGTGGCCGCCCTCACCGCGGCAGGCCTCGACGTCGAGTTCATCCAGCTGGAGGTCACCTCAGCCGACTCGATCACCGCGGCCGTCGAGGCGGTCGGGCAACGGACGCGGAAGCTGGATGTGCTGGTGAACAACGCCGGCGTCGGCGGCACACGCAGACTTCCGCCCGACACCGAAGCGGCAGACTTCCGAGAAGTATTCGAGACCAACGTCTTCGGCGCGGTTCAGGTGACCAACGCGTTCCTGCCGCTGCTACGCGCGGCCACCCAACCTCGAATCGTGATGGTGTCGAGCGGCATCGGCTCGCTGGCCCGAACCTCCGACCCGACCCGCATCGAGTCCACCCTTCTCGGCCTGCCCTATCCGTCCTCGAAGACCGCCCTCAACATGATCACCTCGATGTACTCTCGCGCGCTGCCCGACATCCAAATCAACGCCGCCGACCCCGGCTACACCGCAACGGATCTGAACAACAACTCAGGCCACCAAACGGTCACCGAGGGTACCGACGCGATCGTCCGCCTGGCGTCGATCGGACCGGACGGACCGACCGGTGGATTCTTCGATCGCTTCGGTCCGGTGCCCTGGTGACCGCGTTCGAGCGGTGACCAACCGCGCGAGCGGGAGTTCGTCCGGCTCGGCGGTGCGGTGACCGTCATGGCAGCGGCGCTCAACGGGTCGTAGTGATCGAAACGGACTGGTACCCGCCGGTTCGCACGGCCGCGGTGAGCAGTGCCCGGACATCGCGGGGCTCGGCGGGCAGTAGTTCGAGCAGGTCGGTCCGGCTTGCCTCGAGCACACCCGCGCCTATATTGGCGAACAGGGAGACGGCATTCGTGACTTGGTAGGGCTCCATTCCTATGTCCTGCAGTGCGATTCGGGTGTCGGACAATGGCATGGATCGGTAGCTCACCGGCCGGCCGAGCGATTCGGCCAGCACCGCTGCGATGTCGGACCCGCCGATCGTCGCGACGCCTTCGAGTTCGTAGACCTTGCCCGCATGCCTGCTACGACCGCCTGCCGTGAGGTCTCGGCTGGTTTCGGCGGCCACCAGCACCGCCACGTCGGCGAGGTCCTCGCGAGCGACAACCGACACCCGTCCATTGCCGAATGCGGCTGTGTAGAAACCTGTTTCGGCGGCCGAGGCAGCACCTGCGGCCGCCAATCCGATCGGCACCTCGGCATAGAGTCCGTTGCGCAGAATCGTCACATCGAGCGGCGCCGAAGCCAGCCGTGTCTCGGTCCATCGGTGCGGGAGCGCGATGGTCATCAGATCACCGGAGCCCGCGAGGCTGGTGTAGATGACGTGCCGGACGCCTGCCGTCGTCGCGGCGGCGACTACTGCGTCGTGCCTGGCCAGCACCACGTCGTCTTCCGCGTATCCAGCCGAGATGAACACCAGCACGTCCACCTCCCGAAACCCTTCGACCAGGGTGGCGGGGTCGTCGAAATCGATGTGCCGGACGCCGGCACCGTCACCGGAACGGCTGCCCGCCGTGACGGTGATGTCGTCGAGCGCGGACAACCCGCTGAAGACGAGGCTGCCGAGTGAACCGGAAATACCGGTGACGAGGATCATTGGTGCACTCCCGAATGTTGCAGTTGCTGAACATGACCCAGCATCCGCAATCGCGGGCGGCAGCATAAGGAGGCACTCTGATGTCAGTCACGAACACGGCGGTTAGCCTGCAGGCGGCGGGCTCTATTCCCGATGGACCGTGTGGCGATGACGACTGCGGGATTCGCGATGTCCTCGACAGGCTGGGGGACCGGTGGACGGTGCTGGTGATCGTGGAGCTGAGCAAGGGAGTGCGTCGCTTCCGCGAACTGGAGCGAGCAATTCCTGGTATTTCCCAGCGCATGCTGACCTTGACCACCAAACGGTTGTGGCGGGACGGGATCATCGAACGGATCGCCTACCCGACCATCCCGCCGCAGGTCGAGTACCGGCTCACCGCGACCGGCCGGAGTCTCGCGGAGACGGTGCTGGTGCTCGCCGACTGGTCGCGAGAGCACAGAGGCGTCATCGGCGCCGCCCGGCAGCAGTGGGATGCCGAGCACGCATCCGCGAATCAGGCTTGAATGGAACTGTGCGGCTGACGTGCCGCTACGCGTATCACCTTCGTCTGACGCAGATCCACTTGCCATCGGGTCCGCACTCGCAGCGGAAGGGACCCTGGTCCGATCTCTCGCCTACTGTGCACTGCGGCTGTGACTGTGGGTCCTGCTGTCTTACGGCAGCTGCCGCGGTACCCGACAGCCCCAGGCTGCCGACGGTTGCCAGACCCGCGAGGAGGATTGTGAGTGAGCGATTCGGCATAGCTCTCATTGCCGTGGCTCCTTCCTATCGACGTGGTCGATCGAAGTACTCATTATCCTCCGTCATACCGGGCGGTCGCTATAGCGGCACTCGGGCCGGCTCAGCGGGCCCCACCGTTGACGTAGAGCGTTTGGCCACTGACGTAGGAGGCCTCGTCGCTGGCCAGGAACGCAATGACAGCGGCGACCTCCTCGGGCTGTCCGACGCGGCCGAGCGGGGTGCGCCCGGCAACGGACTGCTGGTGCTCCTCGGCGGTGAGCCCTACTCGGTTGGCGGTCGCGGCGGTCATTGCGGTGGCGATGTAGCCGGGGGCGACCGCGTTGACGTTGATGTTGTAGGGGCCGAGTTCGATGGCCAGCGTCGCGGTCAAGCCCTGGATGCCGGCCTTGGCGGCGGCGTAGTTCGCCTGGCCCCGGTTGCCGAGGGCGGAGCGGCTGGAGAGCGAGACGATCTTGCCGTAGCGCTGCGCGACCATGAACTTCTGTGCGACCTGCGCGCAGTGGTAGGCCCCGGTCAGGTTGACCGAGAGGACCGCGTTCCAATCGTCCTCGGAAAGTCGGAAGAACATGTCGTCGCGGGTGATCCCGGCATTGTTGATCAGGATGTGCGGTTGCCCGAGATCCATTGCCACCTGGTCGAATACGGACTGCACCGAGGTGCGATCGGTGACATCGCAGACGTAGCCGCGTGCGGTGCCGCCTGCCGCGGTGATCTGCTCGGTGGTCTTGTCCGGAGCATTGCGGTCGAGCACCGCCACCGCGGCGCCCTCGGCGGCCAGCCGCACCGCGGTGGCCGCGCCGATGCCCTGTGCCGCACCGGTCACGACGGCGATCTTGTCGGTGAACCTGTTCATCGATGGTCCTTTCTGTTCTTCGACGAGGCCGGATCCGACGTCGTCAGAATGCACTGATTCCGGTCAGGTCTCGGCCGATCAGCAGTTTCTGGATCTGGCTGGTGCCCTCGTAGAGCGTCATCACCTTGGCGTCGCGCAGATACTTGCCGACCGGGAACTCATCGATATAGCCGTAACCGCCGAACACCTGCAGCGCGCGATCGGCGGCGCGCACCGCGGCCTCGCTCGCGAACAGCTTCGCCTTGGACGATGCGATGGCGAACTCGGAGCCACGGTCGATCAGATCGGCCACCCGCCACACCAGCAGCCGTGCCGCGTCCACGTCGAGCGCGATGTCGGCGAGCAGTTCCTGGACCAGTTGGTGTCCGGCGATCGGCTTGCCGAATTGTGTCCGCTGCGTGGCGTATCCGACCGCGGCGTCGAGGCACGCCTGTGCGATGCCCACACAACCCGCGGCCACCGACATCCGGCCCTTGGCAAGTGCTGCCATTGCGACGGTGAAACCTTTGCCCTCGGTGTGCAGTCGCGCGCTGTCGGGGATGCGAACGTTGTCGAGCACGAGTTCCGCGGTCGCCTGCCCGCGTAGCCCGAGCTTGCCGTGCACGGGGCGGGCGGCGAAGCCTGGGGAGTCGGCCGGAACGAGGAAGGCCGTAATACCGCGGTGCCCGGCGCCGCCGGTGCGTGCGAAGACGAGCGCGACTTCGGCCCAGGTCCCGTTGGTGATGAACATCTTGTTGCCCGAGATCGCCCAGCCGTCGCCGTCGCGGACCGCGCGGGTGCTCAATTGTGCTGCGTCCGAACCAGTTCCGGGTTCAGTGAGCGCGAAACAGCCGAGCGCTTCACCCGTGGTGAGCCGGGGTAGCCAGGTGCGCTTCTGTTCGTCGGTCCCGTAGTGGTGGATGGATTTGCTGACGAGGCCGAGGGAGACCGAGACGATGCCGCGCACGGCGGAGTCGCCGCGGCCCAGCTCCTCCAGCACGAGGCAGTAAGTGAGATGATCGCCGCCGCTGCCGCCGTATTCCTCCGGAATGGTGAGACCGAGAAATCCGAGCTCGCCGAGCCGCGGCACAATCGCTGGATCGACCGATTCGGCGCGATCCCATTCCGTTGCGTGCGGGGCGATCTCGCGGTCGACGAAGTCGGCGGCCATGCGCTGTGCCGCTGCCTGTTCATCGGACAGTTCCAGGTTCACCGCAACTCCAAGAAAACTAACGCTGAAAGTTTCTTGTAGGCTAGCTCTGCATAAACTAACAACGCAAGTTTACTGCCCCCATGCGACACTGAGGGCCGATCGACCAGGAGGTTTTCGTGGGAAGACCGCGCCGACCATTGCTGAGCCGCGAGCGCATAGTGTCCGCCGCGTTGGCCCTGGTCGATGCCGAAGGCCTCGAAGCTGTATCCATCCGCAGGCTGGCCACCGAACTCGGGGTGCAGGGGCCGTCGCTGTACAACCACCTCGCCACCAAGGACGACCTGCTCGACGCGATGGTCGATGCGGTGCTCGGCAAGGTGGATCTGTCGATGTTCAGCGGCAACACCGACTGGCGCGGCGCGCTCGAAGCCTGGGCCCGGTCGTATCGCGCGGCATTGGCAGACCATCCGAACCTGGTGCCTGCCCTGCATCAGGGGATGGGCAGGCGGCCGAACGCACTACGCCAGGCAGACGCCGTCTTCGGTGGGCTGGTAGTGGCGGGCTGGCCGCGACGTGAAGCAACTCAGGTGGGCGCGCTCATGCGGTTCTTCGTCACCGGTTCCACCCTGGGGTCGTTCGCGGGTGGCTTCCCCGAGGACGCGGCGGTGTATCGCGGCAACTACCCACACCTCGACGAAGCCCACCTGCTGTCGGGGCGGCAACGCGAAATCGACGACGCCGCTTTCGAAACCGGCCTGCGCGCGCTACTGGATGGTCTCACCCTGCGATTCCAGGCATTGCCCTCGGCCGCGCCCGGCCACTGACCGCCGGTGGTCGACGCACCGCGCGGGCTCCGAATTCGCCGAGCCAGTCCGGAAACTCGGTGAGGTTCTCCAGCACGACGTCCGCGCCCGCCGCGCGGAGTTCGTCGGCGTCGCACGGTCCGGTGGTGACGCCGACAGCCGCCACCTCCGCGGCCCGCGCGCCGCGCATATCACCGGCGTGATCGCCGACGAAGACATCGGCGCGCTGTTCGCGCAGCACACCGGCCTTGCCCGCCGACCAGAGATCACCTGCCAAATGATCTATCTGCCAACCGAGTTCGACCAGATGCAGCCGTGCCAACGGCTCGTGCTTGCCGGTGATGATCACTACTCGCCCGCCGCGCTCGGCCACAGCGGCCAACGCCGCATCGGCGCCGGGCATGGCCGGAATGTGCGGCACCACGGTCGGATAGAGCGCGCGATAACGGGCCACCAGGGCCGGAATGAGATCGGCGGGGACACCCGCGTCGCCCAATAGCTGGTCGAGCGGGGGGCCGAGCCGGTCGGCGAGCTCGACGCCACGCAGCGGGAGATCGAACTCGGTAGCGATGGTGTCGATCGCCCGTGCGACGCCGGGACGGGAGTCGATCAAGGTCATGTCCAGGTCGAAGCCGATGGTCCAGGTCACCAACCGACTGTATCGGCCCGTCGATCGGCCGCACAGATGGCCTGTGATGGTTACTCGTTGCGATTCGGGAAGTGCTGCTCCGGAGGTTCCTGGTCGTCGTCGAGCCCCTCGGTCAACGCTGCGGTTCCGTCTGTCTCGGCGCTGGGCGTGACGAACTCGGCGGGCGCCGACCCCAGCTCGCGCAGCACGGACGGATCGACCGCAAGATCGAGGGACTCAGGTGCGGGCAGCGGCGTGTCTCGTACGGTCAGAAACGTCTCGAGGATGGCCAATCCGTCGACGGTCATGCCGGACGCCATGGACGACAGCTCGTCCTGCAGGATTTCCTGCCCCTGCGCCGCCTCGATTCCTGGCGTTTCGGGATCGACCCGCCGCCATTGCACGGCGAGCGTCCACGATGGGTCGCCGCAGGCCCACGCCCAGATGACGGCGCGGACCACAGTGTGCAGCATGGTGTACACGCGGAAATGCTCCGAGGCGGATCCGGCCCGATGTTCGATCTCATAGACCCACTCGTGGCGGCGCGTGCGGATGTAGTTCTCATTGTCGCGCTCGACGAACAAGAACGGATCGTCGGGGTCGGCGGCGCCGACCACGAAGTCCTCGAGCAGCGCGGCGGTGAGATAGGGCAGTGTCCTCATGTCGTGGTCGTGTGCGCCGACAGTGACGCGGATATCGACGCGGTCGCGCGGGTCGTAGAGGTGCCCGGTCGCGACGTCGAGCACGGCGAGGTCGCGGTCCTTGGTCAGCTTCAGGACGGCAAGCAGATGCTGGCCCCGGCTCGGTCCCCAGGTGCGCAACACGGCTCCGCGGACATCCGCGACAGCCGTGACGAATCCGACGGCCGCGCCCCTGCTCGCTATTTCGGCCAGGAGGTCGAGGACGGCGGGCGGTGCCGCGCTGTTGTCCGATTTGGCGCACATCTGCTCATACAGCGCAAGCGCGTCGAGGGCGGTATCGACTTCGCCGGCCGGGACCACTCCGAAATCGCACGTCACCGCCAAGCTGGTCAGCAGCGAGTCGAATTCCGGCGTCTGGTGTACAGCGACGTTGCCGTCCTTGTCGATCTCGGTGCCGGCCGCGAGGCTGATCTCCGAGTCCTTCCACCAGTAGACCGCCGGACTGACCGGTCGCGGTTCGCTGCGATAGGTGTTGGCCGCTACCTTGCCGAGCAGGATCATGGCCGTCATCGCGTCCGGTCCGGTGATGGGGTGCACATACACATTTCCCTCGTGAGAGGTGACGAAAAGCGCACCGTACATTCCGATTACCGGGTAGTCGCCGAGCCACCTTGCGTGGGCGCTGGCGAAGTCCGAGCCGCTCAGCAAGGCGAAGTACGCGTCGTTGTAGCCCTTCCACTCGACCTCGAGGCGACTGTCGGCGCGCGTGTTCGCCTCGGCGAGGTCGAAGAGTTCGTCGAGACCGATATCCCAGCGGGCGAGCATCTCGGGGGTGACGGGCACGGCGGTGTGGAGTTGACCCAGCACCGCCACTTGCACGATTCCCGGCGCAACGTCCCGGCGGAGGACATCGATGCCTGTGTCGGCGCCTGCCGGAGCGAAGTGCGTCCTGAGCAGGCCCCGCACTGTGGCAAAGTCGTTGGTGTCCAGCGGATCGGTGTACTCCATGTCCACTTCGGCGAGGAATGTGCCGACGTAGTCCGTGACGAGCGTTGGCCACTGGTCGGCTGGGTGTTCGTTCAGGCTACGGCGCAGGTTGCCCAACCGCAGGTAGTGCGGGCCGTCGCCACGCGGGCCGATGAACTCCGCCACCTCGTCGGCGTTGGTCGCCCGGCACATGTAACCCAGTTGCTGGGCTGCCACGGTCACCAGCGAGGTCAGCGTGTGCGAAGGCACATTCGGCACTGTTTCTCCCCGAGATCGGCATCGAAAAGACCCTAGGTTACCCACCCCCGCGCGCGTGGTCGGCGTGGTTGTTGCCGTCTATGGGAGGCCGAGCTGATGGATGGCGAGATCGGATGGTGTCGCGTATTCCGTACTGCGGCAAACGAGTTGAGCGCGGGTTCGCGTCGACGTGTCGGTCTGCGCCGATGGCTTCGGTCCGCGCGTCGGTCGCGGTCTTGGGGGTTGCCCATCAGACAACAAGGAGTACGCTCATTAATGAGTCTACTCATTATCTGAGGGTGTCGGATGACGATCTCGCCCGACCCGGCGCCCGCGGGTCGCCGCCAACGGAAGATGCGCGACAAACAGTCGCGCATCTTCGAAGCGGCGGCCGCGCTGTTTGCCGAGCGGGGCTTCGAGAGCGTCACCACGCAGCAGCTCTCCGACCGCGCCGATGTCGCCGCGGGAACGCTGTTCCGGTACGTGTCGTCCAAGGGTGAGTTGCTGCTGATGGTCTACAACGAGGACCTCCGGCTGGCACTCGAACTCGGCGACGCGCAGTCGCGCTCGCAGAGTGAGCCGGTGGACGCGGTGCTCGGCATGGTGCGGCCGATCGTGGAGGCGGCCGACCGGCATGTCGAGAACACCGTGGCCTACCAGCGTGAACTGTTATTCGGCTCGCCGACCGAGAAGTACCGCGCCGAGGGCCTTGCCCTTGTCGCACAGCTCGAGGCGATGATCGCCGCGCGTTTGGCGGCTGCCGCCAGGCAGGGCGGCCGCGAATCGCGCCGCCTGGACAAGCAGGCACTGCTGGCAGGCCGCAGCGTGTTCGCGGTGCTGCACCTGATCCTTGCCCGGCCATCGACCGGCGTGCATCCCGGCGATGGCGCGATCGGCGACTTGCGTGACCAGATCACGCAGATCGTCGCCGGATTCTTCGCGTCGCTCGACCGTGCCGACACCGAAGACGACGAGTGAACATCGAGGGGCGGACTTCGCCCCGTGAAGAAAGGAGACAGCAATGACCATCGAGATTCGCAAGGTGACAGTCCTCGGGACGGGGGTGCTCGGTTCGCAGATCGCGTTCCAGACCGCGTTCAAAGGGTTCGACGTCACCGCCTACGACATCAGCGATGATGCCCTGACCGGCGCCCGCGGTCGTTTCGACAAGCTGGCGGCAACCTATGACGAAGAGGTTGCCGGAGCCGCGGATGGGAAGGCGGAGCAGACGGCGGCCGAAATCGTGCTGACCGCCGATCTCGCCGCCGCGGTGCGGGACGCCGACCTGGTCGTCGAGGCGGTGCCGGAGGTTCTCACCATCAAGCAGGAGATCTACAAGCAATTGGGCGGGCTCGCGCCCGATCGCACCATCTTCGCCACCAACTCCTCCACACTGTTGCCCAGCGACATCAAGGACTTCACCGGCCGACCGGACAAATTCCTCGCTCTGCACTTCGCGAACCAGGTGTGGAAGTACAACACTGCCGAAATCATGGGCACGCCCGAGACCGACCCCGAGGTGTTCCAGGCGGTCGTCGATTTCGCGGCCGCGATCGGCATGGTGCCGATCGAGTTGCACAAGGAAAAGGCCGGCTACGTGCTCAACTCGTTGCTCGTGCCGCTGCTCAACGCCGCCATGGCGCTCGGTGCCGGTGGATACGCCGAACCAGAGGCTGTCGACACGACCTGGCGGATCGCGACCGGTTCCCCGCACGGTCCGTTCCAGATCCTCGACGTCATCGGCCTCACCACCCCCTACAACGTCCTTGCCAACGGCGGCGAGGACGCGCAGCAACTCGCGGCGTGGTTGAAGGTGAACTACATCGACAAGGGCAAGCTCGGCCTCGCCAGCGGAGAGGGGTTCTACCGCTATGCCGCCTGACCGCGGGCGTGATAAGCACTTCGAACGCGCAGCGGGTTTGATCAAGAAATTGGGCTCGACCGAGTGCGGTGAATTGCTCAGGGAATTCGGGTTGGTCACCGACATGCACTAGCTCCCCGACACAACTCCACCGCGAGGGCCCGGTACTTCTGAACCGGGCCCTGGTATCGCGATCGTCCTTCAGTAGGACTTGGTCTCGGGGCCGGGTGCTGTCGCAGTCGGCGACAGCGGCTTTCCTGATGCTCGCCGCATCTGCCGGTCGGCCTGGAGGGGCGAGGTATCGGCAGGGATGACGAGCAAGGTGAGGCGGGCGCCCTGGGCTCCGATGAGGTGCATGACGTCGGGTGGTTGGTTTTTGCCCGGGCCGTGTATCTGTATGCCGTCGTCGTGATCGATACGTCGTTGGGTGAGACTGACGGCGTTCCAATCGAAACCGATACGCACAGTCGGTCCGAGGCGTGGGGTGAGCACGCTGATGAGGTCGTGCAGCTCGGCTGTGAGATTAGCCGTCCACGGCCACCACGCGCCGTCGACGTTGCTGGACCGCGTGCCGTCTTCGCGCAATAGCAGGCGTGGTGTGCGGGTGGGTGTGCGGAAGGGTTGCCGGTCACGTTGGGGTGGACCGGTATTCCTCGTCATGTCGCGGTGATTGGTAATGGGGCGTTGCGCTTGAATAGGGATCATGGTCTGGTTTCCTTTCGTCTGGAGATAGTGGCCGCCGGTTCGGGGGTGGCGGCGGCCATCAGGGCCGAATGCGCGGTGAGTTGATTCGTTGCGGACGGGATTACCTGCAGCACGATGAAGGTGCTGTCGCTGCCGAACACATACATCGTGTTCCACAGCTCGAACGGGTAGGCGTCGAGTCGAACTACACGACCGTTGGCGGTCATCTGCGGGGGCGGCGATGACCATCCCGCGGGGTCGTAGACGACTCGCCAGACGGGGCCTAGTCGAATTGCCAAGACTGCCAGCAGATCTGGCAGTTCGGCGGTGAGGTCGTCGGATCGGGGCCACCACGCGCCGTCGAGATACCCGATGCTTTCGGCTTTCGGCTTCAATCTCAGCCGAGGCGTGTAGTCGGGTGGCACGCGGTGGCGCGCAGCGTGCCGTCGAATCTGTACTGAGGTCATGGTGCGGCTCCCGTCTCGGCTGCGAATTCGGGCCTGTCGACAGCGAGGTGCTGCCTTGTCCCGGTGATGACAGTCGCGTTCCAGCGGCTTTCGGCTCCGCCTTCGGAATCCCAACGCTGCTGTGCGGCAATAGTTTCGGGGTCGTCGACGTCGGCTGCTTGTGGTGTGCACCGCAGCCGGAGCCGATCTGCGGACGGAATGCGGTTGTTCGGATCGGTTCGGATCGGTGAAGGTGTCATGATTGGGGCTCCTGTCTCGACTGTGGACCGGCTTGGGGTCATCGTCATGGTGAGGCCGGACAGCAGGATGTCCAGGCCGCGCTCGAGTTCGGTCACGCCGTCGTAGGCGGCCAGGTCCGGGGCGAGGCCGCGCAGCAAAGGGAATTCACCGATCGGCAGGCGATTGAGGCCGAGGCGCAATAGGTCGGTGGTTTCTTCGGGGCGTTCGACGATTTCCTGGAGCTCGTTGAGAACGTGGCCGTTGAGGAAACCGAACAGGGCGCGGTAAATGTGCAGGGCGTCCGCGCCGCTGAAGTCGGCGCGGGTGAGCAGATCCAGCGTGTTTTCCAGTGGGCGCAGGGTGCCCAGCGGCCGCAGTCCGAGCGGCGTGGCCAGCGGGTGGGTGACCAGCAGGGGAACGACGTTCGGGTGCGCCACCGCCAGCTCGCGGAACTCGCGTGCCACGACACGCAGCTGGTGGCGCCAGTCGGGGTCGTCGATGTCGACGGTCAGTTGTTCGAGCACCATCTCGGCGACTCCGTCGAGGACCGCCGCCTTGTTGGCCGCGTGTCGGTAGAGCGCCATCGGGTCTCGGCCGAGCGCGTCGCCGAGGTGCCGCATGGACAGTTGGTCGACGCTGTCGCGGTCGATGATCTCGAGCGCGGCCGCGAGCATTGCGGCCCGGGTCAGCGGGCTGTGCCTAGCGCGTTTCCTGCCGCCATGACCTTTCGGGCGTCCGGTTGGTCCATCTCTGGTTGCGTTCATCGAATTCAGCACCTCTCGGCCGGAGTCGGTGTCAGGCCCTCCTGCGTCTAGACCTCCAGTACACGCCCATATCTACGCGGTGTCAACGTTGTAGGTCTACGATTGATGTCTACATTGTTGATCACTGATGGCGAGGCTGGTTCGCATAGGCCCTTCGATCGGCGGCCCACGTCACAACTTCTGGCCGGCGCATTGTCGGTCGGCGTGGACTGTGTCGCGATTCGCTGGAGCGGCAACCTGATCGGGCGCGGGACGCGACACGGCGATCCTCCAATCCAGCCCGTAACCCGATTTGGTACAGGATTTTCTGAATACAGGATTCTATATATCGTATGGGCGTGCGGACTACCACCAAGCAGGATGAGGCACTGTCCCGTCGGGCATGTTCTTCGCGCTGGTCGCTTATGTAGCGGTGCTGGCGGGGCGCTCGCTGTTCAGGATCGACGAACCGCGGCATTCCGCGGTGGGCATCGGGCTGGCGGGGTTGAGCCTGTTGGTCATGCCGGTGCTGTCGGCCGCGCAGCGGCGTGCAGGGCTAGAGCTGGGATCGCGTTCTGCGGTGGCCGATTCCAAGTAGATGCTGCTGTGCACCTACTTGTCGGTGGTGCTGCTGGTCGGATTGGTGCTCAACAGCCTGTTCGGATGGCGGTGGGCCGATCCCCTCGCGGGACTGGGTATTGCCGCGATTGCCGTCAAAGAAGGGCTGGCCGGGCGACGCGGTGCGGCGTACTGCGCCGCCGGTGCCTGCCAGGGCTGACGTGGCAGGTCAGCCCTGGCAGCGCGTCCCCTTCTCGGGGACGATGCCGTCGAGGAAGAAGCCGACGACGATCGCGTCGATGCATTTCGAGCCGTTGTCGAAGGCGATGTGGCCTTCGTGTTCGTTCACCACCAAGACCGCGTCGGCGAGGTTGCGCGCGACGTTCTGTGCGCCTTCCAGTTTCGTGGCCGGGTCCTCGGTGTTGTTCAGCAGCACGATGGTCGGCGCACCCGCGGCATCGACCGCTCTGGACTGCTGTGTCGGCGGCACCGGCCAGAACAGGCACAGCGGGGTGCTGAACACTCGATTGGCGCCGAAAATCGGCGCAGCCACCGCGCGACTTCGTGCGATCCGCGCCAACTCCGCCAGTATCTCGTCCTCGGACTTCGACTGGTAGGTCGCCGGATCGTCGTTGACGCACTGGACCGCCCAGAAGGCCGAATCGGAGGTCGAGTAGGCGCCCGAATCGCCGCGACCGACATAGCTGTCGGCGAGCTGGGCGAATCCGGTGCCGTCGCCGTCCAGTGCTTGCGCGAAGGCCTTTTCGAAGCTGGGCCAATATCTTTCGTCATAGGTCGCCTGGAAGATGCCGATCAGCGCCAGGTTCGAGCCCACCTTCCTGCCGTCGGCGGCGGGGATCGGGTGCGCGTCGATGCGGTCGATGAGTTCGCGCAGGGCGCGCATCGCCGCTTCGGCATCGGTCCCCACCGGACAATCCGGCCGGGCCGCGCACGAGGCGAGCATGTCGCGTACGACACGGTCGCGCGGAGCTAGGTCGACGGGGCCTGTGCTCGACGCGGGTTCCGCGCCGGAGAAATCCCAGCGCTCGGTCCGGACGCTCGGATCGTCGACGGAATCCAGCAGCATGCGGCCGACTCGATGTGGAAACTGCTCGGCATACTGCTGGCCGATTCGAGTGCCGTAGGAGAAGCCGATGAAGTTGAGTGTGTCCTCGCCGAGGGCCGATCGCATGATGTCCATGTCGCGAGCGACGAATTCGGTGCCGACGAAGCCGAGCAACGTGCCGGTCTGACGCAGGCACGCCGAGGCGTAACGCTTGTGCGCCGCCGCGACTGCGTGCAGTCCAGCGGCGTCGGTCGGGGTGAAGTCGGTGGCGAGATACTCGTCCATCTCGCGGTCGCCGAGACACTTGACGCCCGCCGTGCGGCCGGCACCGCGCGGGTCGAAGCCGACGAGGTCGTAGCGGGCAAGGAACTTGCGCAGGCTGGTGTCGTGCGGGTTGCGTGCGGATACCACTTGCTCGTAACCGGATTCGCCCGGCCCGCCGGGATTGGTGGTGAGCACGCCGAGTCGATGCGCCGGATCGGTCGCGCGCAGCCGGACCAGCGGCATTGTGATGGCTAGGGCAGCCGGGCGTTCGTAGTCGACCGGAACGCGAATTGATCCGCAGTCCAGGTCGGGCTCCTCCCGACACGGCTGCCATTCGACCCGTTGCGCCAGATAGGCCTCGTGCGTCGGAAATGGCTGCGGCGACGCGATGGCCTTGCCTGGCACGGGTCCGTTGGGGGAACAGCCGGACCCCGCGACCAGTAGTACAGCCGCCACGATGCCGAGCAGCCCAAAACGACGTCGCATGGGTAGACCCCCGATCACCGACGAATGCCTTCGAGTAGAGCACGGGCCCGACGCTGCGCGCGGCTTTCTTCGCAGGAATGAAACCGAGGCGGTATCGACTACTCCGCGCAGCGAACTTGCGCTCACTGTTGAGCATCGGTCCGATGCTGCCGGGCGGATCGGGACCCTCCGTCCGATTCTCTTACCGGGCGGAGGGTCGGGTGCCCGAATGCTTCTCGTCGCCTGGCTGATTCACGTGGAACTCCCGGTGCACGCGATGCGGTATTGCGCACCCACTGCTACCGCCCGAACAGGAGGGCGGCACTGCGTTGTGCGCACAATGGCATTCGATGAAATTTCAGGTGCCGCTGGAGTTCTGGAAGGAGAAAAGGAAAGCTCAGAGCGTTGTCGCGGCTGTCGATCGACTGGCGTGGCCCCGTGCGCGATTCCGTTCTGCGCCGCGATGTCCGGAGTGACGTCTGCTGCAAGATTGCATCGGGTGCAGCCGCAGGGCCGGCCTCGGGCTAGCCGTTGTCCGATTCGACACTGGTGTCGGGGAAAGAATGGTGCTCGTGCACGATGACCCAGCGCCTTTCCTGCTTGCGTAGACCGAAGGTGAGGCGCAGCCGTTTCGCCGGATCGGTGGCGAAATCCTCCGCGGTGCCGCACAGCAGTAGGGCGTAGGCGAAGGCCACGTCACCGGAGGCGGCGACCTCGAGTGAGACGATGTCGAACGTTGCGCCCTTGGCCTGCCATTCGAAGAAGCCGGGCCAGACGTCACGGTAGGCGTCGATGCCGCGGATCCCCTCGTTCGGCGGCGGCACATCGAACATCACGATGTCGGGCGCATGGTCGGTGAGGACACCGGCGAGGTCGCCGACATGCACCGCGGCGGCCCATCGTTCGATCAGGATCCGGATCTGCTTCTCGTCATCGGACATAGGGTTTTGTCCTTTCCGCGCGGCCGTTGACGGCGGGGTGCCGCGACTCTTGCCAGAGAGCGTGCCGAAATCCCTGGTTATCCGCAATGAATCGGGAATGCTCTCGGTCGAATTCGTGCAAGATCCCAATTGCGGAAAAGTCGCCCGCTACCGCTCGGCCCGAACCGCCTCCGCGGCGGGTTCCGGTGCGGCCATGACCGAGCGTTTGCGGCCGTAGCCCAGGTAGACGGCGATACCGATGGCCACCCAGACCGCGAAACGGACCCAGGTCAGCGCGTCCAGTGTGGTTGCCAGCAAGATGCAGCCGACCAGCGCGAGGATCGGGACCACGGGAACCAGCGGCGTGCGGAACGGACGCTCGCGGCTCGGTTCCAGTTTGCGCAGCACCAGCACCCCGACGCACACCACCGCGAAGGCCGAGAGCGCGCCGATGTTCACCAGTTCGACGACGATGTCGATCGGCAGCAGTCCGGCGATCGCTGCGCAGACGGTGCCGAGCAGCAGCGTCAGCCGGACCGGGGTGGAGCGCTTGCCGGTGGTGGCGAGGGTGTTCGGCAACAGTCGGTCACGACACATGGCGAACATCAGGCGCACCTGTGCGTACACGATCAGCAGCAGACCCTTGGTGAGCGCGATGATCGAGGCGATCACGATGACATTGCCGATCCAGCCGATGTGCAGTCCGCCGAAGGCGGTCGCGATCGGCGAGGCGTTGTTCAGTGTCGCGAAGGGGGCGATTCCGGTCAGTACCGCGCTGACGAGTGCGTACAGCAGGGTGGCGATGAGAACCGTGCCGATGATCGCGAACGGCACATCGCGGCGCGGGTTGCGAGCTTCCTCCGCCGAGGCCGCGACCACATCGAAGCCGAGGAAGGCGAAGAACGCGATGGCGGCGCCACCGACGACGCCGCCGAGGCCGAAGGGCGCGAACGGCGTCCAGTTTCCCACATCGATATGCGGGGCGCCGACGGCAACGACCAGCACCAGCACGCCGATGGTCACGCCGACCAGTGCCTTGGTGATGCGTGCGGTCAGCGAGACCTCACCGACGAGCACCGCGACGATCACCCCGATGATCAGCACCGCGGGCAGGTTGAGGACACCACCCTCGGTAGGGCTTGCCGTGATGGCCTTCGGCAGCGTGATTCCGAACATCGAGTCCAGTGCGGACACCACCGTGCCGGACCAGCCGATGGCGACGGCAGCACCGGCGATGACGAATTCCAACAGCAGATTCCACCCGACCAGGAACGCAGGTCCCTCGCCGAGGGTCGCGTACGTATAGGTGTAGGCGCTGCCGGAGACCGGAACCATTGCGGCGAGCTCGCTGTAGCAGAGCGCGACGAGCACACAGACTGTGCCTGCGAGCACGAACGACAGCACGATAGACGGACCGGCCTTCTCCGCCGCGGCCACTCCAGTGATCACGAAGATGCCCGCACCGACGATGGTGCCGACGCCCATCGCAGTGAGATCGACGCGGCCGAGGCTGCGCTTCAGCGTGGCGGTACCGGCGTCTGGCGTGCTCGCTTCTTCGGGGAAGCGGCGGCGCCACCGCCGCGCTGGTGCGCTTGTCATGTACTCCCTTTGGACGAAAATGGTCTGCCGAGTCCGCCGGCTCGGCCGGACTCGACAGACCATTCTCGTCGGTGGGACACGGGTACCCATGACTGGGGGTGCCGCACTGCCTGCATCGACGCAGTGCGTGCGTCGGTGCACCACCTGCTGTTTTTCGCTGCGACGGCGGACGGCGGTGCCCATCGCGCCATGGATTCCGGCATCTTCCGGGGGCGGCGAGGGCGGTCGTCAGCTGTTGGAGGACGCCGCGAACGGGGTGGTGCCGGGGGTGCCCGCTCCGTTGACCGGATTCCGCCACAGGCCTTTGCGCTCGAGGATGGGCAGCACGCCCTCACCGAACCAGTAGGCCTCTTCCAGATGCGGATAGCCGGAGAGGATGAAATGGCTGACGCCGACCTTCGAGTACTCGATGAGGCGCTCGGCCACTTCCTCGTGCGAGCCGACCAGTGCGGTGCCCGCGCCGCCGCGGACCAGGCCGACGCCCGCCCACAGGTTCGGCGCGATCTCCAATCGGTCGGTGCTGCCGCCGTGCAGTTCGGACATGCGACGCTGTCCCTCGGACTCGCTGCGGGACAGGCTGGCCTGCACCCGTTCGATATCGGCGGGGTCGATGCCCTTCAGCAGACGGTCGGCCTCGGCCCACGCTTCCTCGGCGGTGTCGCGGGTGATCACGTGGATGCGCAGGCCGTAGTCCAGGACGCGGCCCTGATCGACGGCGAGTCCACGGATCCAGTCGAGCTTCCTGCTCACCGCGAGCACCGGCTCACCCCACGTGAGGTAAGTGTCGGCGTACCGAGCGGCCACCGGGCCCGCCGGCGCGGACGAACCGCCGAAGAACACCGGCGGGATCGGGTCGGGCCGATTGGCCAGCTGGGCGCCGCGCACCTGGATGTGCTCGCCGTCCAAGGTCACCGGATCGGCCGATTTCCACAGTTCCCGCACCACGTGCAGGAATTCGCCGGTGCGTGCGTAGCGCTGCTCCTTGTCCAGGAAGTCGCCGTAGGCCTGCTGCTCGTGCGGTTCGCCGCCGGTCACCACATTCAGCAGCAACCGGCCGCGCGAATGCCGCTGGAAGGTCGCGCCCATCTGTGCGGCGAGGGTGGGGCTGATCAGACCGGGCCGCAACGCCACCAGGAACTTCAGGGTTTCGGTGGTCTCGACGAGCATGGCGGTGGTCAGCCAGGCGTCCTCGCACCAGGTGCCGGTCGGGGTGAGGACGGCCTCGAAACCGTTGTCCTCGGCGGCGGCGCTGATCTGGTTGAGGTAACGCAGTGTCGCGGGGCGATCGCCGGACATGAAGGTGCCGTGCCCGCCCGCGACCAGACTGCGGGAATCGCCGTAGGTGGGGAGGAACCAGTGGAACGACAGACTCATCGGAGCCGATCTCCCTTCAGGAGTTCCGGGGGAATAGGTCGTTGAAGCGCGTGTCGGTGAAGTCGGTGATGGACACCTTGTGCGGAATGAGCCTGGCGCCGGCAAAGCCGTCGGCGCTGCGCCGCTCGGCGGTGATGGTCGCCGGATCGGTCGCGGTACGGACTGCACTCGACCGCGACGCGGGTGACTCCTCGAGCAGTCCGGTCAGCTCCGCGACACATGCGACACCTCGGGTTGGGGACAGTACGCCGCGCGCCGTGAGCGCCGCAGTCGTTCATGATGTGCGCGTTATGGCCAGGGGTCACCCTTTGTAACCACCCCGGTTCTAATGGTAGACCCGGGCGCGCCGACCTCCACCACTAGACGTAACTGTCGATAACACGTAATCTCGTGGGAACGCGCGGCCGAGGGTGCCCGGGCGAGACCAGACGAAACGAGTACCTCAATGACGCGGCATGTCGACGTACTGATCATCGGCGCGGGCCTGTCCGGAATCGGCATGGCCTGCCATCTGACCCGCGAGCAGACCGGGCGCAGCTACGCGATCCTGGAGCGCAGGACCGCGATCGGTGGCACCTGGGATCTCTTCCGCTACCCGGGCATTCGCTCGGACTCGGATATGTACACCTTCGGCTACGGCTTCCGGCCCTGGATCGGTACCAAGGTCCTCGCCGACGGACCACACATCCGGCAGTACATCGAGGACACGGCGGCGGAGTACGGCGTCACCGACCACATCCGTTTCGGGCGGAAGGTAACTACTGCGCGCTGGTCCACCGAAGCCGGGCTGTGGACGGTCGAGGCGGTCGACGAGCAGAGCGGCGCCACCGAGGTGTACACGAGCAATTTTCTCGTCGGCTGCACCGGCTACTACGACTACGACAACGGGTACCGCCCCGAGTTCCCCGGCGAAGCCGACTTCGGCGGGCAGATCGTGCATCCCCAGCACTGGCCCGCGGATCTCGACTACCGAGGCAAACGCGTCGTCGTGATCGGCAGCGGCGCGACCGCGATCACGTTGATCCCCGCCATGAGCGACGATGCCGCGCATGTCACCATGCTGCAGCGCTCGCCGACCTACATCACGGCACTGCCCGCCGACGATCCCGTCGCAGTCGGTATGAAGCTCACCCGCGTGCCCGCCAAGGTGGCCTACAAGCTGGGCCGCGCCCGCAATATCGCCCTGCAGCGCGCTAGTTTCCAGCTCTCGCGCACCAACCCCGAGATGGCCAAGAAGCTGCTGCTCGGCGCGGTCCGGATGCAGGTCGGCAAGGACATCGACATGCGACACTTCACACCGTCCTACAACCCGTGGGATCAGCGCCTGTGTGTGGTCCCCAACGGTGACCTCTTCAAGGTCCTGCGCAGCGGCCGCGCCTCGATCGTCACCGACCGCATCGCGACCTTCACCGAGACCGGCATCCGGCTCGAGTCCGGTGCAGAGCTGCCCGCCGACATCGTCATCAGCGCGACCGGCCTGACGGTGCAGATGCTCGGGGGCGCGACACTCGAGGTGGACGGCGAACCTGTGGTGACCCGCGACCGCGTGGCCTACAAGGGCGCGCTGCTCAGCGGCATTCCCAACGCCATGGTGGTGCTCGGCTACACGAACGCATCGTGGACGCTGAAGGCCGATCTGGCAGCGGAATACTTCTGCCGCCTGCTCAACCATATGCGGACCAACGGCTTCGACAAGGTGGTCGCCGTGGCCGAGGACGGCGACCGCTCCGAAGACTCGCTGATGGGCGGCGCGCTCACCTCCGGCTACATCCAGCGCGGCGACGCTGTGATGCCGCGCCAGGGCACCCGCGGCCCATGGCAGGTGATCAACAACTACTTCCGCGACCGCACCATGCTCCGCAAGGGCCCAATCGAAGACGGCGTGCTGGCCTTCACCCCCGCCCAGGTCGTAACCAGCTCCAGCGATCGCTCACTCGCCGACTCCCGCACCGCCTGACCAAGTCCAGCCGTAGCTCGCCCCATTCGAGCGTCCCGGCGGTCGCCCCTTGGTCGCACCATTCTTCGGGATCCGGTCCGGATGTGAGGCACCGCAAAGCGTGCACACCCCGAGAAATTGCGGTGGGGCGAGGTTGGTATGGAGTCGGTTGTCTCAGGGGAGGTCGGTCGGGTTGAGGAGGGTGTCGGCGACCGTGTTGATGTGGGCGAGGTATTCGCCGTGGTCGGCGGGGGTGGCGGTGGCGCGGGCCAAGGTGCCGCGGGTGAGGGTATAGCCGATGGTTTCGGCGATGATGCGGGGCGGGACGGCGGGTGCGATCCGATCCGCGGCATGCAGGCGCTCCAGGTAGCGGGTGAAGCGGCGGATGGGCCGTTCGGCGATTTCCTCGGCGAGTGCGGCAATGCGGTCGTCGACGGCGCCGCGTTCGTCGATGAGGCGCAGCATCGGGCCTGCGGCGAGGACGGCGGCGGCGAAGGATTCGATAGTGGCGGCCAGTATGTTTCGCGGATCGGCGTAGTCGATGTCCGGTTCCTGGGCAGCGAGGAAATCGTCGCGGACCTGGGTGGCGAGGGCGAGGAAGATTTCCTCTTTGGAGGCGAAGTAGACGTACAGGGTGGCTCGGGAGACTCCGGCGGCCGTGGTGATGTCGGCGACGGTGGTCTTGTCGTAGCCGCGGAGAGCGAAGACCTGTGCTGCGGCGTCCAGTAGCGCGCGATGGCGGGAGGTGTGCGATCTTTCCCGCGCCGCGCGCACCGACCAGCCTGCCTCTGTCATGGGATCATCGTCGTTGACATTGACGTCAATGTCAACGCAGACTGTCGGCATGCGCATAGCGGTGGCGAACAGAGGTGAGGTCGCGGTCCGGGTGATCCGGACGGCTCGCGAGCGGGCGTACTCGGTCCTTGCGATGCACACCGCAGACGAGGTGGGAGCGCTGCCGGTGCGGCTGGCCGAGGACGCGGTCCAACTGCCGGGCGTCGGGGCGGCGGCGTATCTCGATGTGGCCGCTGTCGTTGCCGCAGCGCGCAAGGCAGGTTCCGGCGCGCTAGTGCATCCGGGTTACGGGTTCCTCAGTGAGAGTGCGGATTTCGCGGCCGCCTGTGCGGAAGCGGGGTTGGTGTTCGTCGGACCCGCGCCGGAGGTGTTGCGGATCTTCGGTAACAAGCTCGCCGCCCGGGAGGCCGCGCAGCGGGCGGGGGTCGCGGTGCTGCGCGCGACGTCCGCCGGTGCCGATCTGTCCGAGATCGCGGCACTGCTCGCGGATCATCCGAGCGGCGTGATGGTCAAGGCCGCGGCCGGGGGAGGCGGGCGGGGAATGCGTGTGGTGCACGAAGCATCTCGGATCGCCGAGGCATACGAGCGCTGTGTGGCCGAGGCGCTTGCGGGCTTCGGTGATGGCACCGTCTATGCCGAAGTGCTCGCGCCGGACGCACGGCACATCGAGGTCCAGGTCGTCGCGGACGGCGCGCGGGCGATCGCGATCGGCGACCGGGACTGCAGCGTCCAGCGGCGGCACCAGAAGCTCATCGAAATTGCTCCGGCACCGAATCTCGCTGCGGCGCTGCGGGAACGACTGCACAGCGCTGCCG
Source organism: Nocardia sp. NBC_00403 (assembly GCF_036046055.1). Classification (NCBI taxonomy): domain Bacteria; kingdom Bacillati; phylum Actinomycetota; class Actinomycetes; order Mycobacteriales; family Nocardiaceae; genus Nocardia; species Nocardia sp. NBC_00403. The sequence goes on along the minus strand of NZ_CP107939.1, from coordinate 6,099,880 downwards.
TCCGGATCGCCGAGTCGGTGGGCTGCCGTGGCGTGATCACCGTCGAATTCCTGGTCGGCGGTGATGACGCGTGGTTCCTCGAGGTAAACCCGAGGCTGCAAGTCGAGCACACGGTGACCGAGGAGGTGACCGGTGTGGATCTGGTGGCGGTTCAATTCGATCTCGCGCAGGGATGCGCTCTCGCGGATCTCGAGCTGTCCGACGTAGCAGCGCGCGGATTCGCCGTGCAGGCGCGGATCAATGCCGAACTCGTGACCGCGGGTGGGGAAATAGTGCCGAGCACGGGCTCCATCACGCGCTTCGCCCCACCAACAGGGGGCGGCGTTCGGGTCGACACCGCCGCGCACGCGGGTATCGGACAGAGCGCGCAGTTCGACTCCTTGCTGGCGAAGGTGATCGCCCACGGACCGACGTACTCGGCTGCGCTGCGGCGATGTTCGGATGCTTTGGCGGAGACGGTGATAGTCGGTGTGGACACCAACACGAGTCTGCTGCGCGCAGCCCTCGACCGGCTCGCCGGCGGGGTCACTGTGACGACCTCGTGGTTCGAAGACAACATGAACGAACTCTCCGGTCGCGCAGCGGATTACGCACCATGGATGGCGCATGCCAATGCCGCCGAGGTGGGGCAGGACAGGTCGCCCGGCGCAGATACGGCCCAGCAAAACTCGGCCGCGGCCCGCGGGCCGCAGGAGATATTGCACGACGACGAGCAGGCGCTTCGATCCCCGATGGGCGGCACCGTCGTCGCACTCGCCCCGCCTGGTGTCACCCTCCCCGCAGGTGCGGAAGTGGCCGTGCTCGAGGCGATGAAGATGCAGCACGTGCTGCGGGCCCAACAGCCGCTGCGAGTGCTGCGTCATGTCGTCGAACCGGGAGCGGTCGTCGACCCGCACGCCCTACTGGTGACCTGGACCGACGCCGACCACGACGGTCCTGCCGCCGACATGGCCGCAGTGGACCTGGACGCTGAGCGCGCGGATTTGGCGCAGGTGCGGCAGCGGCACCGGATCGGGCTGGACGAGGGGCGTCCGGATGCGGTGGCCAAACGCCGTCGGCTGGGTCGACGCACAGCACGGGAAAACATCGCCGAGCTGGTCGACGACGACAGCTTCATCGAATACGGCGCGCTCGCGGTGGCCGCGCAGCGGCTGCGCCGTAGCCAGGAGGACCTGATCGCGAACACGCCCGCAGACGGCTTGATCGCGGGCATCGCCACCATCAATGCCGACCGCTACGGTGCGCAATCGGCTCGCGCGTTGGTGATGTCCTACGACTACACCGTGCTGGCGGGCACCCAAGGCATGCGCAATCACGCCAAGACCGACCGGATGCTCGCGCTGGCGCACGAGCAGCGGCTGCCGGTGGTGTTCTTCACCGAAGGCGGTGGCGGGCGACCGGGCGACACCGACTATGCGGGCATCTCGGGTCTCGATGTCACCACATTTCGTGCGATGGGCGCGCTGTCGGGCCGAGTTCCCTTGATCGGCATCGTGTCCGGGCGCTGTTTCGCGGGCAACGCCGCACTGCTCGGCATCTGCGATGTCGTCATCGCCACGCCCGACGCGAATATCGGTATGGGTGGCCCTGCGATGATCGAGGGCGGCGGTCTCGGCGTCTACGCGCCGGAGGACATTGGGCCCATCGACGTGCAGCGCCGCAATGGCGTCGTCCATGTGGTCGCGCGCGACGAAGCCGAGGCGGTCGCGCTCGCGCGCCGCTACCTGGCGTACTTCCAAGGGGCGGTGGGGGACTGGGAAGCGCCGGATCCGCGCGTCTCCCGGCACCTTGTGCCCGACAACCGCTTGCGCGCCTTCGATATTCGGGCCGCCATCGAATCCGTCGCCGATGTCGACTCAGTCCTGGAGCTGCGGCGCGACTGGGGCGTCGGCGTCGTCACGGCGCTGATTCGAGTGGAAGGCCATCCGTTCGGCCTGATTGCCAACAACTGCCACCACCTGGGCGGCGCGATCGATGCACCGGCCGCCGACAAACTGAGCGCCTTTCTGCAGCTGTGCGACGCCCATGGGTTGCCGATCGTCTCCCTCTGCGACACACCGGGTTTCATGGTCGGCCCCGACGCCGAGAAACAAGCAACGGTCACCAAGTTCAGCAAGCTGTTCATCGACTCCGCCGCCCTGTCGGTCCCGTTCGGTACTGTCATCCTGCGCAAGGGTTACGGCCTCGGTGCGCAAGCCATGGCCGCAGGCTCCTTCCGCGCGCCACGCTTCGTCATCGCCTGGCCCACCGGCGAGATCGGTGGCATGGGTCTGGAAGGCGCCGTTCGCCTCGGCTTCGCCAAAGAGTTGGCCGCTATCGAAGACCCCGGCAAACAACGCGAGGCCTTCGACAACCTCGTCCAACTCGCCTACGCCAATGGCAAAGCCCTGACCGCCGCCACCGTGCTCGAGCTCGATGCCGTCATCGATCCTGCCGACACCCGTCGCTGGATCCGCACCCTGCACTGAGGAAGCACTCCCCAGCAGAGCGAAGTCTCTTCGCGACATCACCGGCCGACATCGGCATAAGCTGCTCCGATGGTGCCCGCTTCCCACCTCGCAGCCTTCGCTCTCGCCGCACTGGTCATCGTCGTGATCCCCGGCCCGAATGTGCTGTTCGCCATCGGACGGGCCTTGACACTGGGCCGCCGTCCGGCATTACTGTCGGTGCTCGGTGCGACGCTGGGATCGACTGTGCCTTTGACGGCCGTTGTCCTGGGTCTGGGCACGATTCTGGCGGCATCGGCAATGCTGTTCACCCTCATCAAGATCGCGGGCGCGGCCTATCTGATCTATCTGGGCGTCATGGCGATTCGCGATCGCAAACAGATGGCCGCCGCGCTGGAATCGGCCGCGGAAAAACCGGCCCTGGGCCGGATCGTGCGTCAAGGATTCGTCGTCGGAGCGACCAACCCGAAGGCATACGTATTCCTCGGCGCAGTGCTACCCCAGTTCGCGGTCCCCGAGGCAGGCGCCCTGCCCATGCAATTCTTGCTCCTGGGCGCGGTCTGCCTGGCCATCCAGGTTGTTTCGGACAGCAGTTGGGCGCTGCTGGCCGGTACGGCCCGTTCGTGGTTCGTCCGCTCCCCGCGTCGTCTCGAGGCAGTGGGCAGCACCGGCGGGCTCATGATCATCGGCGTCGGCGCGAGCGTCGCGCTGAGCGGCAATCACTAGCGGTCGAGCGGCCATCTTTCCTGCGGCGTGACGATGACCAGATCGCACACGGCGCACAACTGGTCCCGCGCTTCGACGACATGCTCGGCACTGGGCGCTATCACTGCGGTGGCGCCGAGTCGGTTCAGCATCACAACCAGTCGATCGATGGCATCCGCCGACGGGCCCAGCATCACCATGCGAGCCAGGTCGTAGCCGAGTTCACGTGCCCGCGAACGGATTTCCATTTCATGGCGTTCCCGCCTGATACCGGAAATGTCGCGGCGCAGAAATCCGATCGCCTTCGGCCTCATCGGTGCTCTCCTGTATGCGAGTGTGGAGTTCGGTGGCACCCGGCGCATCGGACCTTCCGGCCGCGGCTCACTGCAAGTCGATGTGCCCGGTGCTGCGACCCCGGGCCGGGTGCCGAGCAAAATCTATGCGCCATCCGCGCTGGGGGGAACATAGTTGCGAATTGTTGCTGTCCTGGCGGCACACCCCTTGACGTGCGGCGATGACGCGGTTCAGGATGGATGCGCGACGCAATTCTTCGCAACCGTCGAAGCCAGGGGGCATCATGCGGCTGACGTTCATCGGCAAGGATCCTGGTTCGAACCCGGCCGGTTCGCCAACGGTCTACCGAACCGATCGAGATTCGTGGGTGGTGCAGGGTTGGGTGGTTACCGATTCGGAGGCTCTTGCTCAGATGGATATACCCGCGGGTGAAACGTGCGTGGAAATCCCGGACAGAATGCCGCGGTTCTTCGGGCAGGGAGACCGTGGCGTCGATATCGGATGATGAGTTCGACCGGCTACTAACGCATTTCGAGCGCGAGGCCGTGCACCTCGAGGCACGCGATGCGTATGGGACGGCGGTCGAACTTCCGCACATGGCGAAGTGGGCGGCAGGTCAGCCGGACGATCTGGCATGGCTTCGAGAATGGTGCGCAACAGTGCGTCTGCACAGCTCGGCCGGGCGGTCGGTCCGTCGGATCCGGATCGTTTCCGAACCGTTCAGTGACTACCAGCGCTGGTCGCACAGCATCGCCTTGCCGATGGTCGAGGCCGGGGAGGACATCCGGTGGGCACCTCGCCGATTGGTGTCCTCGATCGCGATCCCCGGCAATGACTTCTACCTCTTCGACGATCGTCTGGTTGTGTTCCTGATCTATGCGGGTAACGGGCTCGCCATCGATAAGTTGGCGTCGACCGAACCGCACGACGTTCGACTGTGCCGCACCGCCTTCGATGCGCTGTGGGAACTGGCGATACCGCACCGTGACTACCAACCCGTCTAGTTCTGCTCAGGAGGCGCGCCGCGCACTGGGCGGGAGGCTGCGCGACATGCGCAAGGACGCGGGTCTGAGCGGGCGGGAGTTGGCGGCCGAGACCGGCCAGCATCCCACGCGAGTGAGCAAAATCGAGAACGGCGCGCAAGCGCCCACCGATCACGACATCCGCCGATGGTGTGCCGCATGCGCCGCCGACGATCAGGTGCCCGATCTGATCGCGACCTTGCGTTCGGTCGATTCGTCCTATCTGGAGTTCCGTAGGCAGGCCCGTGCCGGAATGAAGCGGGTACTCGGCGCGCACACTCTCCAGCAGTACGAGCAGACGAAGGTGTTTCGCATCTACGAGCACAACGTCATACCCGGCCTCTTCCAGACGGCGGAATACTCGACCGCCATGCTGTCGTTCTGGACCACATTCCTCGGCGCGCCGAACGATATCGAGGAAGCGGTGGCCGGCCGCATGGAGCGGCAGCGCGTCATCCGCCGCGGCGGCAAGCGATTCGTCGTCGTGCTGGAGGAGCAGGCCCTGCGGACCTGGTTCGGCACCGCAGAAACCCAGGCGGGGCAGCTCGGTCGACTCCTCGAACTGCTATCACGGCCGAATATCTCGCTGGGCATCATCCCGCTGATGACCGAACGCACGGCGGTCGGCTCGACCGGATTCTGGATCTTCGACGACACACTGGTCGCACTCGAAACGCCGACCGCGAGTATTCAGGTCACCCAACCGCAAGAGTGCACCATGTACGCGCGAATGTTCCAGGTGCTCAAAGGCTCTGCCGTCTATGGGCGGGCCGCCCGCGGGCTCATTGTCGGGATATTGAACGAGCTCGATTCGAGTATTCCGCCGCCCGAAGAGCATGAACTGCGCTAGGCGCTCGATGCGGCGATTGATGCAAGAACAGGATCGCGCCTGCTGGAATTCCGACGCCATCACCGAGGGCGTCACGTTGATTACGGCCGCCTTGCCGCATGGTTTGCCCGGTCCCTATCAGTTGATCCGAACCTCCCACTGTCCCTGACACTTCGACTGCACGGCAGTAGCTCGGCGACGAGAGCCGCGGGTCGGACTCGACGACCGAGCGAAAGATGTGCTCGCAGCACCACTCTCATGCAATCCTTCAACCACGAATCTTTCAACCCAGCAAACATCATTTGCTTAGCAACAAGCTACCCGTTGGTAACTTGAGCTACTTTTGTGCACACTCCTAGTGATTGACGCCAATCCGGGGTCGTCGTATGTTCCTCGTCACAGCTCCCGGTGTGATTGTGGTTGGCGGCACAAATGGTGGATGACGGGTATGGCCTACGGGTCTTGCTGACGCGGGCACTACGCCGGATTCAGGAGTTGGAGGCGCAGCGGCACACGCACGAACCGATCGCCGTCGTGGGGATCGGCTGCCGGTTTCCCGCCGGTGCAGACAATCCGGACAACTACTGGGACCTGCTGATCTCGGGGCGCGACGCCATCGTCGAGGTCCCGGCGGACCGGTGGCCGATCACCGATCCGGCACCGCAGAGCGGACTGCGCCGGGCCGGTTTGCTCGACGCGCCGATCGACGCGATCGACACCGAATTCTTCGGAATCGCGCCGCGGGAGGCCGCCGCGATGGATCCGCAGCAACGTCTTGTGCTCGAAGTTGCCTGGGAGGCAATGGAAGACGCAGCGCTACTGCCCGAAAGTGCGGCCTCGACGAGAACCGGCGTCTTCTTGGGCGTCAGTTGGCAGGAGTATCAGCGGACCATCACGCCGGATTGGGTGCGGTCTGTCGACGCACACACGCTCACCGGAACGATGTCGAGCGTCGTCGCGGGACGGGTGGCTTATCTGCTCGGCTTGCGCGGTCCCGTCGTCGCTCTCGACACTGCCTGCTCGTCGTCCCTGGTCGCCGTGCACCAAGCGTGTCGCAGCCTGCGGTCGGGGGAGTGCGACGTCGCGTTGGCCGGTGGGGTGAATCTGCTGCAGTCCGAGCTGACTTCGGCGGCGTTGTCGCGGATGGGCGCGTTGTCGGCCGACGGCCGGTGCCGACCGTTCGACGCACGAGCGAACGGGTATGTGCGCGGCGAAGGCGCGGGCGTGATCGTGCTCAAACGGTTGTCGCGCGCGATCGCGGACGGCGACGAGATTCGTGCGCTCGTTCGAGGCTCGAGCGTGAACCACGATGGTCGGTCGATGGGGCTGACCGCGCCGAATCCCGTGGCACAGCGGGAGTTGCTGCGCGTGGCACTCGCCGACGCGGGTTGTGACGCGGCGCAGATCGGCTATGTGGAGACCCATGGAACGGGAACCGCACTCGGAGATCCGATCGAAATCGAAGCGTTGTCCGAGGTTCTGGGTGTGCCGCGGTCCGACGAGTCGGTGTGCTTGCTCGGCTCGGTGAAGTCGCAGATCGGGCATCTGGAAGCGGCCGCGGGGATCGCGGGACTGATCAAGACGGTGCTGCTGTTGCAGCGGGGACAGATCCTGCGCCAGCACGAATTCGACACGATGAATCCGCGAATCGCGCTCGACGGCACGGCATTGGCGGTGCCGACGCGCGATGTCGAATGGCCGGAGGCGGACCGGCCGCGGTTGGCCGGAGTGAGTTCGTTCGGGTTCGCTGGGACCAACGCGCACGTGGTGCTCGAGGCGGCCGCCGCGTCCACCGAAAGCGTAACGGTCCCTGAAATGCCTGCGGTGCTGGCCCTTTCGGCGCGGTCCGAAGCGGCCCTCGAGGCGCTCTCCGCGCGGTACGGCTCGGCATTGGCGCGCACGAAGCTGCCGCTCGCCGACATCGGCGCCACCGCGGCGCTCGGGCGAACACACTTCGCGCACCGGCGTGCGATCGTCGCATCGACCTCGGCCGAGGCGGCGAGCCGGCTCGCGACGCCGCATCACCGTGTGGGGTTGCCGCAAGAGCGGAATCCGCGGGTCGCCATGCTGTTCACGGGCCAGGGCGCGCAGTACGCGGGCATGGGAGCGGCGCTGTACGAGCGTCACCCGGTATTCCGGGCGGCACTGGATCGCTGTGACGACATCCTCGGTGTGCTGCCCGGTGGTCTGCGGCTGCGGGCGCTGCTATTCGACGTGAGCGACGAGGTGCTCACGCGCACCGAATACGCCCAACCGGCGCTGTTCGCGATCGAGTGGGCGTGCGTCGAACTGTGGGCCGCGTGGGGGGTCCGCCCGGATGTGGTGCTCGGGCACAGTCTCGGCGAGCTGGTGGCGGCGACGGTCGCCGGAGTACTCGACCCCGAGGAAGGGTTGCGGTTGGCGGCCGAGCGGGGACGGCTGATGCAGGCCGTGTCGCAACAGGGCGCAATGGCCGCAGTGTTCGGCGCGCAGGCCGAGTTCGCGGATCTGCTCGCTGAACTCGCACCGAGCCTGGCGGTGGCGGCCGTCAACGGGCCGCGGCAGTTCGTTGTCTCCGGCACGGAGGCCGCGGTGCGGCGGGTCCGAGACTTGGCTGCCGAGCGTGCCATTCGTGCCGTCTCGTTGCCCGGCACGACAGCGTTCCATTCGCCATTGCTGGACCCGATTCTCGACGACTTCGAAGCGAAGGCCGCCGAGCTGGTGGCAGAGCGATCCCGGATCACCTCGATACCGCTGGTGTCGAATGTGACCGGGCAGTTGCTCGAGGCCGCGGCGATGAATGCCGGGTATTGGCGCGAACATTCCCGTGGGACAGTGCGTTTCGCGGAGGGGATGCGGACGGTAGCGGACTTCGACGTGGACGCGTATCTCGAAGTGGGGCCGCATCCGGTGCTGCTGGACTTCGGGCGACAAGTGGATCCCGAGGCGATGTGGCTGCCGAGCCTGCGCCGCTCCTCGTCCGACGACACGACGATCCTTACGAGCCTCGGCGAGATCTACTGTGCTGGAGCGGATGTCAACTGGACAGCGGTGGTGCCGGTGCCGGCACGGCGACGCAACGGACTGCCGACCTACCCGTTCGCGCGGGAGCGTCAAGCGCCGCCGCTGAGTGCTGATGCGCCGGTGGACACCGGGTACCTTGCCGAACATCGGTTCCAGGATCGGCCGGTGGTACCTGCGGCATATCTGGCATGGGCAGCACTGCGAGCCGCCGGCGCGGATCGTGAACTTGTCGATTTCGTTGTCGCACAACCGGTTCCGTTGGACCAGCTCGCCGCGCCGGTGGTCGACGCGGCTGATGATCGCATCGATATCAGGTTCTGCGTCGAAGCCGGAAGGGCGGCTGCTGTTTCCGCGTCGGCGGTGCGCTGGGAACGGACCCGGCCAGGGGACACGACCGACCTCGCCGCGGCCGAGCACAGCGACGCCGCGGAATGGGATGTCGCCGAGTTCTATCGGAACTGCACCGAGGCAGGCCTGACGTTCGGCCCCCGGTTTCGGTGGATCGAACAGCTGCGTGCTGGTGGTGACTTCATGCTGGCCAAGCTGTCTCGCCCCGCAGAGCTGGCCGATGAACCGCAGGCGCTGCTGCCGTGCCTGCTCGACGCTGCCGTGCAAACCGGGCTCGCGTTGGTGACCCGGCAGGGGGACACCAGGCAATTGCCGGTCGGGATCGGCAGATTGCGCGTGCACCGCACGGACGAGGTCGAGAGGGCGTGGGCGCTGGCGACGCGCACCGGCCGAACGAATCGAATCCGGGTCTTCGATGACGACGGCGACCTCATCTGCGATATCGAAGATGTGTGGTACGCGAAGGCGGGATTCGGCCGACCGGCGTACGAACAGGTCGTCATGCCGGACCTGGTTCACCTCTCGGCCTGGGAGCGGGCGGTGGCCGAACCCGGTGTGGTCGCGCCGAATTCGTGGCTGGTCATCGGGATCGGTGAGCAGCCCGATCGGTTGGCCGAGGCACTTCGCAAGGCGGGTCACCCGGCTGTCCGGATCGACCGGACGGCCGACCGGACCGTCATCGCCGGAATGCTCGGCGAGGCGGGTCGGGCGGTTGTCTATCTCGGTGACGCCGAGGCAGACGACAGCGCGATTACGGCGCGTGTCGAAACCGAGCTCGCTGTCGAAGTTGTGCAGTCCCTGGCCCGTATTGCGCACGACGGCCCCCTGTACCTGGTCACTACTGCTGGCGTCGCCGTAACGCCGGGCGAGCGAGTGCGTCCGGCGGCCGCCGCGCTGTGCGCATTCGGGGCGGTGGTGCGCACCGAACTTCCGGAGCTGCGTTGCCGTCTGATCGATCTGCCGGATCGCGCTCGATCCGATGACCGCAGGCTCGTCGCGGAACTCCGCACCGCTGCCGTCGATCCCACGATTGCACTGCGGGGACGAGATCGTTATGCCCCACGTTCGGTGGCGCCCGCCGACGCAGCGGGGTTGAACGATCCTGACACCACGCACCGCGCTGACGGGCTTTATGCGCCACGCCTGCCGGAGTTCAGCGGTGCGATGGAACTCGACAGGGCCGCAGCCTATTTGATCACCGGCGGGTTGGGGGCGTTGGGTCTGCTCGCGGCGCGCGCACTTGCCGAGGCCGGCGCCGGAACGGTGGTGCTGGCCGGCAGACATGGTCCGAATGCGCAAGCTGCAGCGGCGATTGCGGGCATCTCGGTGCTCGGAACTCGGGTCGAGACCGTGCAGGTCGACGTCGCCGATCGAGATGCACTGTCCACATTGATCTCCCGATTCGGTGGCCGGCTGCCTCGATTGGCCGGGGTTGTGCACTGCGCTGGAGCACTGGACGACGCGTTGTTGATCGAGCAGTCCCCTGAGCGGGTGCGTCGGGTGTTCGCGGGCAAGGCGGACGGTGCCTGGAATCTGCACGAGCTGACCGCTGCCCATGCGCTCGACCTTTTCGTGCTGTTCTCCTCGGCCAGCGCCACCGTTGGCGTCGCAGGTCAAGGAAACTACGCGGCCGCGAACGCGTACCTCGATGCACTCGCCCGCGTTCGGATTGCCGGTGGCCTGGCCGCCCTGAGCATCCAATGGGGACCATGGGCAGACACCGGCATGGCGCGCGGCCTGAACGCGGCGGCCCGCCGCGCCTGGGAGCGCCACGGCGTCGCACAGCTCGACGTCGAGGACGGGGTCCGAACCCTGAAGTCGCTGTTGGCTGTTGACGGCGTCGTCGCCGTCTACCCGCCTGCCCTTGCCACCCGATCAATTGTGGCCACGCAACCGACTTCTGCCGCGCACCCCCCGGTGACGGACTTCCTGGCCACGGTCCGCGCCCACGCCACCACCGCGCTGGGCCGCAAGACTCCGGTCGCCGACCGCACCCCACTCCGTGAGTTCGGACTGGATTCGATGATCGCAGTGGAACTTCGGAACACGTTGTCATCGGAACTCGGGGTCCGGCTACCCGCCACGCTGCTCTTCGACCACCCGACCGTTGCGGCCGTGGCAGACGAGATCGCCCGACTCGCAGCCGAACAGACCGTGCCACGCGCAGCGGGCAAAGCAGTGCGCGAACCCGACCACCAGACGACCTTTGCCGCAACCGATGAAGCCGTGCTCGCCGCGTCGACACATGAACCCGACCGCGCTACGGCCCCGACCTTCGCCGGAGCCGAACGGGTCACTGCCTCTGCTCGGCCAGAAGAGGCTGGGCGGCCCGAGGTCGAGGGTCGGCAGGTTCAGGATGCCGCCGGATCGAGTGAGTACGACGATGCGATCGCGATTATCGGGATGGGATGCCGGTACCCAGGTGGGGTCCGGGGCCCTGGCGATCTATGGCGGCTGGTGTCGGAGGAAACCGATGCCGTTACCGAGGTTCCCGGGGATCGGTGGGACGTCGAGGCGTACTTCGATGCGGATCCGGATGTCGAGGGGAAGACGTATACCCGGTGGGGCGGTTTCGTCGACGGTGTCGAAGAGTTCGATGCGGGGTTCTTCGATATTTCGATCGGCGAGGCACGGATGCTCGATCCGCAACAGCGGTTGCTGCTCGAAACATCGTGGGAGGCATTGGAACACGCGGGGTATTCGGCGGACCGGCTGACCGGGAGCCGCACCGGTGTCTTCGTCGGCGTGATGTCGACCGACTATGCCGAACGGATGGCGCGGGCCGGCGTGGCGCCGAATGCGTGGTTCGGCACGGGGAATCTGGCGAGTATCGCTTCGGGTCGGTTGTCGTATTTCCTCGGTGTCAATGGTCCGAGCCTGACCATTGACACCGCGTGCTCCTCGTCGTTGGTGACGGTGCATTTGGCGATGCAGAGCCTGCGGCGCGGGGAATCCGATCTGGCACTCGCCTGCGGCGCGACCGTGGTTCTGACACCCTCGCTGGACATCTATTTTGCGCGGGCGCGCGGGCTGGCCGCGGACGGTCGGTGTAAGAGCTTCGACGCCCGCGCCGACGGTGTGGTGTGGAGCGATGGTGCGGGAACGCTGGTGCTCAAACGATTGTCGGACGCCCGCCGCGATGGGGATCGAGTACTTGCCCTGGTACGGGGTTCGGCGGTCAATTCCGATGGCCGCAGCCAGGGTTTGAGCGCGCCGAACGGTCCCGCACAGGAAAAGGTGATCCGGGCGGCGCTCGCGGACGCGAGGCTGACGGCATCCGACATCGACTATGTCGAGACGCACGGGACGGGAACGGCGCTCGGCGATCCGATCGAAGTGAACGCACTCGCCTCGGCACTGACCAGCGAACGGCCCGACAGCACACCGCTGTTGATCGGCTCGGTGAAATCGAATATCGGGCACACGCAGGCCGCGGCCGGGATCGCCAACATCATCAAGGTGGTCGAGTCCATGCGGCACGACCGGATCCCCCCGTCCCTGCATTTCCGATCCGGGAATCCGCACATCGACTGGGACGACATCGGTGTGCGAGTCGTCGCGAAGGAGCGGGCATGGCCGCGTTCGGCACGGCCACGTCGGGCGGGAGTGAGCGCGTTCGGCATCAGCGGCACGAATGCGCATGTCGTCCTCGAAGAGGCCCCCGTTTCGCCACACACCGACACCCCCGACCACACCCGCGGGCACCTGCTGGCCCTGTCCGCGAAGAGTGCGGACGGATTGCGTGAACTGGCCGGTCGATATCGGGATCTGCTGACCGCAGATCCCGATACGAGACTCCACGACCTCTGTGCCTGCGCGAATACCGGCCGCACGCATTTCGCCGCGCGAGTGGCGATCATTGTCGACACCACCGCACAACTGCGTGCGGCTCTCGAGTCGGTGGCTACCGGGAGCAGCGCCGCAGGCACAGTTGCGGACCGAGCCACCGGCTCCGGCGAACTGTCGACAATGGCTCGCCGGTACGTCGAGGGTGCCGATATCGACTGGCATGCAGTGCATTCCGACCGAACATGGCGACGAATCGAACTGCCGACCTATCCGTTCCAGCGCAAGCGTCATTGGCTCGACCTCACGCCCACACGGCCGGTCGGCGACGATCCGCATGAGCAGCCGGTCGGCGAGTTGTCGACCAGCGTGCTCGCGGTCGAGCCGGAGATGTTCAGCGGGCACCAGCTGCACGGCGCGCCCACGGTGCCAGCAGCGTGGATGGTCGCGCAACTCGCCCGGATCGCGGCCGAGTTGCCCGGGGCCGATCGCTGGGAGATCACCCACGTGCGGCTGACATCGCCGCTCACGGTCCCGTCCGTTGGCACGGTCGAGATCCGAATCGAGGCTGTGGCAGCCGGATACGAGGCGCACTTCGTCAGTACCTCCGGCATCGAACCCGAGTCGAATCCTTTCGCTCGGGCGGCGCTACGTGCGGCTGCCCGCCATCGGGAACCGGCTCCGAGTGGGTCATGGCTGCGGCAAGCGGCCAGAAGACCCCTCCACCATGTCCCACTCGACGACCGGGACGCCGGGGATGGCGCGGCATGGGCTGCGTATTACGGCCGGGTGGCGGAGTGGGGGCTGTGGTTGAGCGAGGACTACCGGTGTGCTGCCGAGTTTCGGCGGATCAGCGCGGCCGAATCGGAAACCTCGCTGTGGGCCTCTGCGAGTGAGTCGGTGTCGTTGGATCCGGTTCTGCTCGACGCCTGTTTGCACAGCATCGTGCTGACCGCCGATCCGGACACGCTATATCTGCCTGTTTCGATCGATCGAATTGCATTGTCCGACAGTGAATGTGCGGCCGGTGACCTGGTGCGCTGCCGTGTTCGTGTAACCGATCGCGGTGCACGAGTGATCGTCGGTGACGCGACGCTGATCGACAGCGACGGAGGCACGATTGCGACAATCGGCGGAGCGTGCCTCATTGCGGCGGGGAGCGCCGCGGCAGCACGGGATGCCGAAGCCCCACAGGATGCCGTAGGTCCACGGGATGCCGTAGGTCCACGGGATGCTGAAGCCCTGAGGGGTACTGCAGCCCTAGGGCACGCCGAAAGCCTGAGGGATACCGAAGGCCCAGGAGATGCCGAAGCCCTGCGGAACGCGACAACCCCAAGGGGCGCGCCAACAGTCCTGCGCGGAGAGACCGCTGGTCCCGAGTATGCAACAGCCCCTTGGGGTGCGCGAACTCCAGCCCTGCGCGTAGAAACCGCTGCTCCCGAGCATGCGGCAGCCCGCATCGAGCGGCTGTTGCATCGTCTCGAGTGGACACCGATCGCTATCGGCGAACAACTCCCCGTCGGCAAGGGCGCCGCAGATCGATGGCTGGTGTTCAGTGACGGACCGACGGGGGACGCAGTCGCCGCCGGGCTGTCGGCGCGAAATATCGAGATCAGCGTGGTGCGTCCGGAAGATGTTCTCGGCGAGAGGTTGTCGATCGAGCCCGGCGAGGGGAACTTCGCGGCGCTCCTCTCCGGCACACCGTTGGGCGGCATCGTCTACGCGTGGACCACCGGTTCCGCGGCGGACCGGGTCGGCACAGTACTGCGGCTCGCCCGCGCGCTGGACGGTGCCGACCGCGTGCCGTCCACGCTGTGGCTGCTCACGGTGGGTGCTCAACGCGTCTCCGGCGCCGATCGGCCCGACCCGGAGCAGGCCATGATGTGGGGGCTGGGCCGAACTCTTGCCACCGAGCATCCTGAATTCGGTTGTCGCCTAGTCGATTTGGAGGAAGCAGGCGCGGTCGACACGGCGCTGGTGACAGCCGGCTTCGTCGCCGGGATCGAAGACCGTGAACTCGCCGTCCGCGACGGCCGGTGGCATGCCGCTCACCTGACGGACGGAGTGCTGGATTCGGATGTGGCGGACAACTTCCACCTGGTGGCCCACCGATCCGGTGACCTGGGCCGATTGCGCTGGGATTCGACCGCCCGTCGCGCGCCGGCGCCGGGCGAGGTGGAAATCGCGGTCGAGGCCACCGGTCTGAACCCGCGTGACCTATGGCTGGCGTTGGGCACTCACCCGGACGCTCCCGCGCCGCTCGGCCTGGAATGCTCGGGTCGCGTGACCGCGCTGGGCGCGGGCGTCACCGAGTTCCGCGTCGGTGACCGTGTGGTGGCGTTGGCGAGTGGCAGTTTCGCGCGCTACGTCACGGTGGACCACCGGCTGGTGGCGCCGCTGCCTGCGCGGATGACATTCACCGAGGGCGCCACCATTCCGGCCGCATTCGTTACCGCGTGGTACGGGCTCTTCGAGGTGGCGGGTGTACGGGTGGGTGAGCATGTCCTGGTGCACGCTCCCGCGAACGGAATCGGCATGGCCGCTGTGCAGTTGGCCGGGTGGGCGGGGGCGCACGTGCTCGGCACGGTCGCCCTCAGCCGATGGGCGGCAGGCGTCGGACTCGATATCCCGCAGGTCGACACCTGGCGCACGCACGGTGTGGGCGATCAACTCTACGCGCTCACCGACGGCCGAGGTGTCGATGTCGTATTCAATGCGATCGCGGGCGAGTTCACCGCAAGTGCCGCAAAAATCGTCGGCCCACATGGACGATTCATTGATATTGATGATCCGGGCCAGTCCCGACGCGAGGACGGGGCACAGGCCGGGCACGGCATCGACTACCGAGTGGTCGATCCGAATTCGGTCGATCCAGAACGCCTGGGCACGATCTTGCGCACGGTGCTGGAACTGTTCGACAACAGTACGTTGGCTGTCCGGGACCAACCAGCGGTGTACGAGGCGGACGACGTGCAGACCGCGTTCCGTTCCTTGTGGCGACACCAGCATTCTGGTCCTATTACGTTGCAACGTAAGACTACTCGCGCAACGGCGAACGGCATCCGAACGGTCGCCGGCACCGGCACTTACTTGGTCACGGGCGGATTCGGCGGACTCGGCGCGGCAGCGGCCCGGTGGCTCGCCGCACGCGGGGCGCGCACAGTGCTGTTGGTCGGCAGGCGCGGACCGGATGACGCGGGCGATCGGCTCGTGGCTTCGCTGCGGGCCGACGGTCTTCACGTGGCGACTCGTCAGGTCGACGTCGCGGATCGGGCAGCGGTGGCGGAATTGCTCGCCGGGTTCGAGGAATCGGGGTTGCCGCCGCTGCGGGGTGTGGTCCATTGCGCGGGCGTGCTCGATGACGGCGTTGTCAGCGAATTGTCCTGGCGTCGCTTCCAGGCGGTCCTCGGCCCGAAATACCTTGCGGCCCAGCATCTGGACGAGCTGACGCGCGGCATGGAGCTGGATCTGTTCATCACCTACTCGTCGGTCGCGGGGTGGCTGGGCACTCCCGGGCAGGCGAACTATGCCGCCGCCAATGCGGCGCTCGACGCCTTGGCCTGGCGGCGGCGTGCCGACGGGCTGTCCGCGCTGAGCATTGTGTGGGGACCTTTTGCCGATGTCGGGATGGCGGCAGGGCGGCCCGAACTCACCCAACGCCTGGACCGGCGCGGGCTGCCGCCGCTGCGGGTGGCGGACGCTGCCGCGGCACTGGACCGATTGCTGTCGGTCGACAGTCCTTGTGCAGGCGTCTTCGATTTCTCGGCCGATCGCTGGTACAGCGCCTATCCGGCTCGCGTTTCGGTCGCGGAGGCGAAACGGGAGTCGATCCCGGACACACGACCTATCGACGCCGGTGCGACTACGGGGCAGGTGAACGTGCAGCATCCTTCGGAAAGTGCGGCTACACAGCGAGATACGGGCCGTTGGGTAGCGCTCGTCCAGCGCATCGCGATGCGTGTGCTGGATCGGACCGCCGAACTCGATCCGGATCTGCCGTTGCACGACATCGGCGTCGACTCGCTGACCGGGATGGAGTTGCGTGCCGCACTGGCCACCGAGATCGGTGCACCCCTGCCCACCGGACTCGTCTTCGACTACCCGACCGTGCGTGATATAGCGAAGTTGTTGCAGCGCAAGGGCACTGACGTCAAACTCGACCATTCGAACGGTGCGAGCCAGGTCGCTCACTCGGACCTCGACCAACCGGAGATCGACCACCGGTTCGAGGGGGTGGGGACCGCCGTTCGGCACGAACGAGACGCCGACAACGTCACGCACATCGGTGGCGAGGACGACGATCCGATCGTCATCGTGGCCATGGCCTGCCGGTTCCCGGGCGGCGTGCGTACCCCGGAGGAGTTCTGGGAGCTGCTGTGGGCGGGCCGGGACGCGATCACCGAGGTCCCGCCGCAGCGCTGGGACATCGACGCCTTCTACGACCCGGACCCCGCCGCTCTCGGCACGATGTACACCCGATGGGGTGGATTCGTCGACGGCGCCGACGAATTCGATCCCGCTTTCTTCGGCATCGGCGCGGCCGAGGCAAGGGCTATGGATCCGCAGCAGCGCCTGCTATTGGAAACGAGCTGGGAGGCGTTGGAGCGGTCCGGGCGGGCGCCGGGGAGTTTGGCGGGCAGCCGGACCGGAGTCTTCGTCGGTATGTGTTTCAGTGAGTATCCCGGAACGCCCACGCAGGCAACAGATCCGGCGTCGATCGGCGCTTACTCCGTGATCGGTTCGGCGCCGAGCGTCGCGGCCGGCCGGGTGGCCTACGCGCTCGGGTTGCAGGGTCCCGCGGTCACGCTCGACACGGCATGCTCCTCGTCGCTGGTCGCCGTGCAGTCGGCGTGGGACGGCCTGCGGGCGGGGCGCTGCGATCTGGCGCTGGTGGGTGGGGTCAATCTGCAGCTGGCACCAGAAACCACGATCGGGTTCTGCCGTCTGGCGTCGCTATCGCCGGACGGCCGGTCGCGGGCGTTCGACGCCGACGCCGACGGCTATGTCCGCGCGGACGGTTGCGGTGTGCTGGTACTGACACGACTATCCGCGGCCCACGAGCACGGCGACCGGGTGCTCGCGGTGGTGCGCGGTATCGGGGTGAATCACGACGGCAGGTCCAACGGGCTCACCGCACCCAACGGCCCGGCCCAGCAGCGGGTCATCCGGGATGCCTTGGGGCAAGCGGGAATCCGGCCCGGCGAAGTCGACTACGTGGAAGCTCACGGCACCGGCACACCGTTGGGCGATCCGATCGAGGCGGCGGCACTTGCCGAGGTCTACGGCGAGCACCGCACCGTGCCGCTGCTCATCGGCTCCGTCAAAACGAATATCGGGCACACCGAAGGGGCGGCCGGTGTCGCCGGTGTGATCAAGGCCGTCCTGATGGTGCAGCACGCGATGATTCCGCCGAGCCTGCATTTCCACACGCCCAATCCGCTCATCGATTGGTCGGGGCTACCGCTGGAGGTTGTGCGGGAGCCGCGAGCGTGGCCCGAGACCGGCCGCCGTCGTACGGTCGGTGTCAGCTCGTTCGGCATGAGTGGGACCAATGCGCACCTCATTCTGCAACAGGCCGCACCGGAGCCCGATCGTCGTCACATCGCTTCGGCACCACAGGTGCTGGTCGTCTCAGCGCGTGACGACGCCGCACTGATCGAGTCGGCGAATGGCTGGGCGGACCGTTTGAGTGGGACCGTCGGCGAGCTCGCCGATTTCGCCTACACGTCCGCTACCGGGCGTACCCACTTCGAGGAGCGCCTGGCTGTGGTCGCGGCAACGGCGGATACCGCCGCCGCTCGATTGCGCGCTGCGGCAGCGGATGCGCGGTCGGTGCTGCGAGGCCGGGTCGAGCGCGCCTCGGCCACACCGAAGATCGCAGTGCTGTTCACCGGGCAGGGATCCCAGTATCCGGGCATGGCCAGGGGATTGTTCGAGACCGAACCGGTGTTCCGGCGGGCATTGCAGCACTGCGACGACGTGCTGGGGCCGATCAGCGACGGAATGGGGCTGCTCGATGCCTTGTATGGTGACCGTGCGTCCGCAGACACGCTCGCCCGTACGGTATTCACCCAGCCTGCGCTGTTCGCGGTGGAGTGGGCGCTGTGGGAGCTGTGGCGTGACTGGGGGATTGTGCCCGCCGCAGTGCTGGGCCACAGTGTCGGAGAGTATGTGGCCGCATGCGCGGCCGAGGCGATGCGGGTAGACGATGCGCTGCGCTTGATCGCCGTACGCGGCAGGCTGATGCAAAGCCTGCCGGATGGTGGCGGAATGCTGGCGGTCGAGGCCGATTCGGCGGCGCTCGCCCCAGCACTCGAACGCTATGCGCCCGCGGCGGCGATCGCCGGATTCAACAGCCCGGCTCAGGTCGTGGTCGCCGGGCCGCGCAGCACGCTCGGATTGCTGCAGGATGATCTGGCAGCGGCAGGAATTCGCGCAACTGCCCTGACTGTGTCGCATGCGTTCCATTCACCTCTGATGGACCCGATTCTCGATGATCTGGCCGAAGCCGCACGGCGCACCGTGCTGCGGGATCCCGCGATCCCGATGATCTCGAATGTCACCGGTGCCCCCGTGCGTGCCGGTGAGCTCACGGCAGAGTACTGGGCGCGACAGGCTCGACAGCCGGTTCGCTTCGTGCAGGGGATGCGGGCCCTGACCGAACTCGGGATCGGCACCTTCCTCGAAATCGGGCCGCAACCAACGCTTTCGGCGCTCGGCAGTCGCACGATCGAGGGTCCCGCGAGGTTTGTCGCGGCATTGCGGCGCGGCCGCGACGACCGAGAGATGACAGCGGATGCGCTGGCGCAGATGTACGTCGGCGGCGTCGCCATCGATTGGGAACGCGTGCACCGGCCGCATACGCCACGACGGGTCCTCGCCCCGACCTACCCCTTCCAGCGGCAGCGGTACTGGGTCGACCAGCCCCGCAAGCCCATGGCGCCGAGTCCGAACGGGCCGGACGCGGCCGCGCACCGACTCGGAGATGATCTTCATCGACCGGCCGCCACCACGTCTACTGCAGCAGTACACACGCCGCTTCCGTACCTTCCGCGCCGTCTCGACTTGCCCGGCGACGTCACGCATTTCGCTATGACCCTTGCGCCGGCCGCACCACGCTATCTGTCCGATCACGTGGTCGATCATGACGTGGTGGTTCCCGCCGCGTGGTTCGTCGCGACCATCGTGGCGACGACACGGGAGGTGACCGGTGCCGAGGTCGTCACGATCGAAGATCTCGTGATCGCCAACGGTCTGATGCTGACGGCGGACCATCTGGTTCAGCTACGTTTCGCGCCGCAGGTCGCCGGTTTCATCGTGGAGGTCGCGAGCCGCGTGGGGGACGGCTGGCACACCCACGCTCGTGCGCGGGTGTCCACGGGCGCTATCCGAAACGCTGTCGAGTTCACCGTCACCGATCTGGTGAATCGTTGCACCGCAACGCAATCCGCCGACGACTTCTACCGGATGCTCGCCGTCGCCGGTCTGCACTACGGTCCGGCGTTCCAGCGTGTCGTCGAGGTTCGGACCGGTGATCGAGAAGCTGTGGTCAGGATGTCGGATCCCGACGCCGACCCCGACGCCGACCCCGACGCCGACCTGCTGCAACCAGTCCTACTCGATGCGGCCTTCCAGGCAACCTATGCCGCGATGGCGCCGCAGGCGGGGACGCACACCTGGGTGCCCATAGCCATCGACCGGGTGAGCGTTCCGGCCGCCGGCGGGCGAATCCGATACGGCCATGTGCGTGTTCTCGAGCAGACGCCGCAGCTGTGTGTCGCCGACGTTCTGCTGCTCGACGAGGAGGGTGCTCCCGTGCTGATCGCCGACGGTCTGCGAGTGGTGCGGACGGCCACCGACCGCTCTGACGCCCGACTCGCAGTCCGGCTGTCGCCGACCACCCACGGCGAAGCAGCCCTTCAGGATGTCTACCGCATGGCTTGGCAGGATGCCGGGCCGGTCACAGAAGTCGCTGCTGCGGGCCGCTGGCTCGTCGTCGGAACCGTGGGCGGCCCCGGCGACGCGGTCGCGGCCGGTCTGCGGGCATCGGGCGCACACTGCGCGGTAGCGCGGCCCGGCCCCGGATTCGGGTTCCTCGCGGACGACGAGTTCGAAGTGGACCTCGGCATCCCGGCGGCGGTGCGGGCCTTGCTCGGCGCGGCAAGCGACGGGCGAACGCCGCTGCGCGGCATTGTCTACACGACGCCGGTGTCGGCCGCCGATGGCATGACGCCGGACCGGGCTCAGCAGGCGGTCCTCGGCGCACTGCACCTGGTGCAGGCCGCGGCCGTGAGCGGTGAACCCGCACTGTGGCTGCTCACCCGCAATGGCCAGCAGGTGGATGCAGCCGATCGGGTCACGCCGGAACAGTCCGCACTGTGGGGCTTTGCCCGCAGCGCTCACCTCGAGCAGCGCGAAATCGGTTGCCGAATAATAGATCTCGATGATCGATCGGCAGCAGATGCGGAAGCTGTTGTTGCCGAGCTACTCTCGACCACACCTCGTCGACAACTCGCGCTGCGCGGCGGAAGGCGGCTGCTGCCGCGACTTGTTCCCGCCCAGCGATCCCGGACGGAGCCGGAGCCGGTGCGGAACGGTTTCGACAGCGCGGCCACCACACAGACGGTACTGAGCACCGAGGGGACGGTGCTGATCACCGGGGGGCTCGGCGGAATCGGCCGGACCCTGGCCCGCTGGTTCGTCGACCGCGGCACCCGAAGCTTGGTCTTGGCCGGGCGCAACGCCCCGGACGCCACGGCACTCCAGCTGATCACCGAGCTCAGAGAACGTGGCGCGCATATCGAGATCCGCACTCTCGACGTGGCCGATCGTGCTGCGGTAGCGGCCACCCTGGACTGGATCGACCGTGAACTCGCACCGCTGGCCGGGGTTGTTCACCTGGCGGGTGTCCTCGATGACGGGGTGATCGTCGAGCAGTCCGCGACCCGACTGGGCCGCGTTCTCGCGCCGAAATCGCACGGCGCCTGGCATCTGCACGAGCTGACCACACCGCGCGCACTGCGGTTTTTCCTGCTGTTCTCCTCGGCGTCCGCGGTGGTCGGCCTGCCCGGCCAGTCGAGCTACAGTGCGGCCAACGCGTTCCTGGACGGATTGGCCGAGCTGCGCCGCGCCGCTGGCCTACCCGCACTGTCGATCGCCTGGGGACCCTGGGCCGGAACAGGCATGGTGGACCGGCTCGGCGCCGGCGATGTGCGACGCCTCGCCCGCCGCGGCTACTACCTGCTCTCCGAGCGCCGTGCACTCGAAATCCTCTCGCACACTATGGATTCGGAGAGTGGCGCCCTGATGGCACTGCCGCTCGACCTGCCCGCCCTGCGCCGGTCGGGTGTCGAGGTGCCCGACGTGCTGGCGGGCCTCGCCGCCGGCGGCACACCGCCGCCGGCCCCGACTTCCGTCGCGGTGGAGCGCAGAGTCATCCACGATCGGACCGGATTCGACGCCGAGATGGCGGCGCTGGTCCGGCACTGTATCGGCCTGGCTCCCGACGCCGACCTCGATCGTCCACTGCACGAACTCGGCCTGGATTCGGTCGCGGCCATCGAGATCCGGGACGAGCTGTCTCGCGCCGTCGGGCACCGCCTGCCCGCCACGCTGGCTTTCGAATATCCGACCCCGCGTGCGGTCATCGACCTGCTCGTACAGCTGGGAACGACTGTGCAAGAGCCGGTTTCGCGGCGGGACGGAGTATCTGCCGTATACGCGATCGCGCCGGTGGGTGTGTCGGCACGGGATTCGGTTGTGCAGCAGTACGAAGTGTCCGCGGAACGTGCCGCCCATTACTCGTCCGCAGCCCAGGATGAGCCAGGGCGCACCTCGGTTGCGCTGCGGGGTGAGTTGTCCGCGAGCGGGTTCGTTCGCAGTTGGCCCGGATCTGTGAACGCGCCAGCTCATGAAGCGGTGTCGCGACAGCATGAGGTCTCCGCGCCGAGCCCGGCCGATACGGAGGCGCTACGGATCACCGGTCTCGCGCCGGCCAGGCGGGAGCGCTCGGGCGAGGGCGTCGGGGACATCGCAATTGTGGGTGTGAGCGGTCGGTATCCGGGAGCGGACGGATTGGAAGAATACTGGCGGGTCCTGCTGGAGGGGCGCGACTGCATTACCGAGATTCCGCGGGAGCGGTGGGATCACTCGCGATACTTCGTTCCGGATCGGCACAACCCGTATACCTCCTACACCAAGTGGGGCGGGTTTCTCGACGATGTCGATTGTTTCGATCCGCTGTTCTTCGCGATCTCGCCGCGTGAGGCGGAGGTGATGGATCCGCAGGAACGACTCTTTCTACAGACAGCTTGGGCCGCTTTGGAAGACGCGGGACATACGAGGGCCGATCTGGCGCGGCGTGGATTGCGCCCCGAAGAGGCCGGGGTATTCGTCGGCATCATGTGGGGCACTTACCAGATGTTCGGTGCGGAGGAGTCGCGGCTGGGACGCGGCACGTTGCCCGCTTCGACTTTCTGGAGTGTCGCCAATCGGGTGTCACACGCGCTCGATTTCCAGGGGCCGAGCATGGCGGTGGACACGGCGTGTTCCTCCTCGCTGACCGCGCTGCATCTGGCCTGTCAGAGCTTGCGGACCGGGGAGTGCCGGATGGCCGTGGTCGGCGGGGTCAACCTGTCGCTGCACCCGTACAAGTTCGTGGCGTTGAGCCAGGGGCAGTTCGCCTCCACCGACGGGCGCTGCCGATCCTTCGGGGCGGGCGGCGACGGATATGTGGCAGGAGAGGGGGTCGGCGCGCTCGTGCTGCGGCCGCTGGCCGACGCCGAGGCGGACGGCGACACCATCCACGCGGTCATCAAGGGCACCGCGGTGAACCATGGCGGCCGGGTGAACGGCTTCACGGTGCCCAACCCGACGGTGCAGGCGGCGGTGATCCGTTCGGCGCTACGCACCGGCGGCGTCGATCCGGATTCGGTGTCCTACATCGAGGCACACGGCACCGGAACCGCACTCGGCGACCCCATCGAAATTGCCGGCCTGTCCAAGGTATTCGGCGGAACCGGGCGGGCCGAGCTGCCCATCGGCTCGGTGAAGTCCAACGTCGGGCATCTGGAGGCCGCGGCAGGTATGGCGGCACTGACCAAGGTGCTGCTCCAACTGCGCCACGAGACCATCGTGCCCTCACTGCACGCGACGCCGGCCAACCCGAACATCGACTTCGCGAGCACTCCGTTCCGGATTCCCGAGCGACCGCTGCCGTGGCCGTCCGGTGGTCCCGGGCAGCCGCGCCGGGCGACGATCAGCTCATTCGGCGCCGGAGGATCCAATGCGAATGTCGTGCTCGAAGAATACGTGGACCAGCGCCCGGTCACCCGATGGGTCGACGATCAGATCGTGCCCGTGTCGGCGCGGGATACGGATCGTCTCACCGAATACGTTGCGGCACTGGATCATTTCCTCACCACCCAACGGCCGAACCTGGCCGATCTCGCGCACACAATGCAGGTCGGCAGGCTTGCGGGCAGCGCGCGAACCGCGTTCATAGCGCGCGATCTGGACGAACTCCGGGCAGCGGTTCGTACCTGGGTCGAAGACGCGCCCGGCGCACGCGGTTCAGCGCGAGCGGCCGCCGATCAGCGCATCGCGAACTGGCTCAACGGTGCCGAGATCGATTGGGAGACCGTGTGTAACAACGAATCCCATCGCCGGATCCCGCTACCGACCTATCCGTTCGCCCGCGAACGCTACTGGATTCCCGACGTTGTGGACCGAAACGATGGTCCGACAGCGGACGACGCAACACCCTCCGCGGCGCCGGCAGCAAGCGTTGCCGATCTCGGAACCACCGTCGATGCCGGAACGCGTGCCAGGAATGGGCAGGCCCGCAGCGCCACGTTCGAAACCATCGCCACCGGGGCGGAAGCGGTTGCCGTGCGCGCGGAACGGCGTGCACTCGTTCCCGTGTGGCGGCCCACGGAACCCGGCCGCGGTGATATACGCGACCGCCTGCCGCTGGTCTTGTACGACGCCCGGACACCCGCATCCTTCGTCGAGACACTGCGGGCAACACTCGGGGAGCCGCGCCTGATCCGGGTCACCGATGCCCCACGAGATGGTGACCTCGACCGTACCGACTTCGCAGCGGGCGCCCAACTCGGTCGTGCACTGCTGGCTCGGTACTCGGACACCGACAGCGTGATCGATCTCTGCGATCTCGCCCCGTTGCCCTCCGGTCACCGACCGACTGCTGATCTCGGCCGAATGGGCTTGTACCAGGGCGTGATCGACGGCCGTTCGCGCGCCCTGTTACTGCTGCATGTGGCGGCGGGCACCCCGGGCACAGACGGGCCGGAGTGCACGCCGCTCGCCGGACTGGTCGCGGCTCTTTCCGATGAGATCGGCGATGTACACACCCGCAGTGTGCATCTGGTCGCCCACCGCGGCGCCGTCTGCGCGGATCCGCACTCGCTGATCGAGATCCTCGGCGCGGAGTGCGCGTCCGTGGGTGACGATGCCCCGCGCGTGCGGTACCAGGGCGGGCGACGTTCGACCGTCGGGCTCGAACCGGTGGCACCGCGCAGCGGACTCGTCGTCGATCCCGCCCGCACCTATGTCGTGACCGGCGGAACCCGCGGCCTCGGTGCGGAATTCGCGGCCATGCTCATGGAGCGTGGCGCGCGCCGGCTGGCCATTCTCGGACGGGAGGCGCTGCCGCCCGAATCCGAATGGCCAGGACTGGCCGACTCGGACGGGCCGCACGCGGCCAAGGTGCGGCGGCTGTCCGCGCTGCGCGACCGAGGTGTCGCGATACGCACCTATTTCGGCGACCTCACCGACGAGGCGGCATTGACCCATTTCTTCGCCGAGGTCCGGCGTGAGCTCGGCCCGATCGGCGGCGTATTGCACTGCGCGGGAGCTGTTTCCGTGGAGAGTCCCGCCTTCGTCCGAAAGACCGCGCCCGCGGTGGCAGACGTTCTGGCGCCGAAGATCGCCGGAACGGCGGTGCTCGCCGCGGTGCTCGCCGCTGATCGACCGGACTTCTTCGTGCTGTTCTCCTCGGTCTCGGCCGTCCTGCCCGGTCTCGCGGTCGGGTTGTCCGACTACGCGATGGCCAACGCACACCTGGACCGCTTTGCCGAGGCCCAGCACGCCAACGGCCGCACGTGGTTCCGTTCGATCGAGTGGCCGTCTTTCCGCGGCACCGGGTTCGGTGCGGTGACGACGTCGGCCTATCGGTCGACCGAATTGCCGACGATGACGGCAGCGGAGGGCTTCGATCTCCTGGACGGCATCCTCGGCCTGCCCGAGACGCCGGTCGTCCTGCCCTATCACGGTGTGCCACTGCAGCTCTCGCTTCACCCGTCGAACCGCGACGCGGTCTCCGGTCCGGCCGTGGCTACGCCTGCCGTCGATGCGGGCGCACACGGCGGATCGAGTCGGGCCTATCGGGAGTTGTTGCGAATCTTCTCCGATGAGCTGAAGCTCGCGCCCGCCCGCTTCGAGGGGCACAAGCGCTTCGACGAGTACGGCGCCGACTCCGTACTCATCGCTTCCGCGGTACGCCGCATCGAGAAGGTGACCGGACAACCTTTCGATCCCGCACTGGTGCTGGAGTACCCAACCCTGGACGCACTGGCCGATCTACTGACCGACCAGCATCCGGATCTGTTCGCCACCCCATCACATCCGAAGCGGGCGCAACCCCAAGGCGATCCAGATCCGCGGGGCGCAGTCGACGGTGGCGCGACCAACGGCGTGGGCCCGCATCGCACCGGCGCACTGCCGGGATCGGGCAAGCAGCGTAATGGCTCGGTCGCGCCGATCGCCGTCGTCGGAATCGGCTGCCGCCTGCCGGGCGGTGACGACCCGAACGCGTTCTGGCGCATGCTCGCGGCAGGCGAATCCGGTATCCGCGAGGTCGACCCGGCACGCTGGGATCCCGCGCGGTACTACCACCCGACCGGAGGTCCGGGATCGACCAACAGCAAATGGGGCGGCTTCGTCGACGGCGTCGACCTGTTCGATCCCGGGTTCTTCGGGATCAGTGACGCGCTCGCCTGGCAGATGGACCCCCTGCAGCGGCTGCTGCTGGAAGCATCCGTGCTGGCGACCGCGGATGCCGGCTATCACCGCGACGAGCTCGCGGGCCGCCGGATCGGGGTGTACGCGGGTAGTCGTGCGGCCAACTACTTCGACCGCATTCCGGTCGCCGACCGGCACACCATCGTCGGCATCGGGCAGAACTTCATCGCCGCCCGTATCTCCGACTACTTCGATTGGCATGCGGGCAATCTCATACTGGACAGCGCCTGCTCGTCGTCGCTGGTATCGGTGCACCTGGCCTGCCAGGCGCTGCGCGCGGGCGAACTCGACGCGGCACTGGCCGGTGGCGTCGAGGTGCTGTTGGACGAGGCACCGTTCGTGACCCTGGCCGCAGCCGGTGTGCTGTCGCCGAACGGCCGTTGCGCCACCTTCTCCGAGCACGCCGACGGCTTCGTGCCGGGGGAGGGCGCGGCATTGCTGTTGCTCAAGCGTCTGGACGACGCGGTCCGCGACGGAGACCGGATCTACGCGGTGCTGCGCGGCTCGGCGATCGGCAACGACGGGCACACGATGGGCATCACCACACCCAATATGCGCGCGCAGATCGAGGTCATCACCGCCGCCCTCGACACGGCGGGCATGTCGCCCGACGCGCTGTCGTATATCGAAGCGCACGGCACCGGGACCATGATCGGCGACCCGATCGAACTGAAGGCCTTGGCGACCGTACTCGGCGACCGTTCACGCGGACCCCGACCATGTGCGGTCGGCAGCGTGAAAACCAATATCGGCCATCTACTTTCGGCGGCCGGTATTGCCGGCGCGGTGAAAACGATTCTCGCGGTGCACCATGGTGCGCTGCCGCCTTCGCTGCACTGCGAAAACCTCAACCCGCGTTTCGCGTTCGCCCGGTCGCCGCTGTACATCAACCGCGAGTTGCGCCAGTGGCGCACCGACGACGGCAGGCCCCGTGCCGCGGGCGTCAGCTCGTTCGGGTTCGGTGGCACCAATGCCCACCTGATCGTCGAAGAGGCACCTGGGGCGCACCGTCCGGTGCGTAACCCGCTGTCGCCCCCCGTCTTCCGCAAGAGGAGCTTCATGCTGCCGAAATCGGTTCCGAGCACACCGACCGATCCTGGGCCCCGGTTCGCGCTTTCGTCGGTGCCCACCACGGCCGCGCCGACAGTGCCCACCGCGTCGTTCCTACGCGTGGAGCCACTGGTATGAACGAGCGAAGTGAGGGAGTCGTGTGCCGGTGTGCTGCGCGCATGTCGCAGCCGAGCGTCAG
Organism: Nocardia sp. NBC_00403; assembly: GCF_036046055.1. Taxonomy (NCBI): domain Bacteria; kingdom Bacillati; phylum Actinomycetota; class Actinomycetes; order Mycobacteriales; family Nocardiaceae; genus Nocardia; species Nocardia sp. NBC_00403. The sequence continues at coordinate 6,072,157 of NZ_CP107939.1, read as the reverse complement.
CGAGGCGCGGGCATGAGTGGGATCGAGCTGGACAGTTTCGCCACCACTGTTCTCGCAGACGATCCGGTGGTGCGGGACCATCGGGTGCACGGGGTGCGGATTCTGCCCGGTGTGGTGTATCTCGACATGATTCTGCGTGCCGCGATGGCAGCCGGCTACGCGCCGGCGGACCTGGTGATCCGGGAGGTGTTCTTTCACCGGCCGGTCGCCTTGGACTCCGGCGGCGCGGTGCGCATCGCATTCCGAGTGGACGCGAGCAGCGGTCGCGTTCGGATCGATGTGCAGCGGCTCGACTCGGGCGAACCGACCGGGCCGATCGAGTTGGTTGCGGAATGCGTTGTCGCACGGTCGGATTCGGTCGCGGATCCGGAACCCATGGACCTGCGTGCAGTTCGGGCGGCGCTGGTCGCGGCCCGTGGCCTGGACGAGATGTATCAACAGAGCGGTAGCCGCGGCATCGAGCATCGCGATTTTATGCGCGCCGCAGGCATTTTCGGTCGTCATGAGGATGTGGTGACCGCGGAGCTGACGCTGGGCGCCGAAGGGGCGGCACACCTGCCCGGGTTCCTGCTGCATCCGACGTTCTTGGATGCGTCGACGATCGTGCCGTTCGTCGATCCGCGTCGACTGGGCATCGATGACGACAGCGCGTTCATTCCGATCCACTTCAGCGAGGTTCGGGCGTGGCGCCCGACGCCGGAGCGGGTATTGGTGCATGCCGCGGTTCGCGGCCCCGGCCACGCACAGGATCTATTGCGAGCCGAGGTGCGGCTATACGACGAGGCGGGCCGACCGGTCGCGGACTATCGGCTGACCTCCAAACGCGTTCGGGGCAGCACAGATATCCATCGGTTACTGACCGAGTCCTACGCGGCACCCCCGGCGGCGCCGGCCTCGACCGGTCCGAGCGGACCAGCACCGGCCGAGACCGGGTTCGCGCCGAGCCAGCAGGCGGATACGCGGGATCCGCGCGCGGTGATCACCGCGGACCTGGTGGTGCTTGTCGCCTCCGAGACGGCCATCGACTCCACCGGGGTCGCGACCGATGTGGGTTTCTATGAGCTCGGCCTCGATTCGAGCCGACTACTGCGTTTGACCGCGGAGTTGGAAGCCCGGGTCGGTGAACCGCTGTATCCGACCCTGCTGTTCGAGTACCAGACCATCGATGCGCTCGCCGGGTATCTGGCCGACACGGTCGGCGCGCGGTACCGTGCAGCCGCGACGGCGCCGGTGGCGGCAGCGCCGGTCGCACTGCGCCGAGACAGTTTGGTCACCTTCGGATTCGATTGGCAGCCGGCGGATACGCCGTACCGGCGACAGGAGCCCGACAGCCTGCTCGTCTTCGACACCGCGGATCAGCCGTATCGGCACCAGGGGCGGGCAACGGTCGTCCACGTTCGGCCCGGTGGTGAATTTGTCTCAGGTTCCTCCGAATTCATTGTCGATCCGGCCGACCCGCGGCATCTGCGGTTACTGCTCACCGAGCTGTCCACCCGCGGTCGAACCTTCGACGCGGCGGTGTATCTGTGGAGTGAGCGCCACACGGGAACCGAGGTCGACCCGCACCGGATCGCGGAGCAGGTGTATCTCCCGTTACGCGAGTTGGTGCGGGCCGTGGCGGATGTTCCGGACGCGCCCGTGCGACGGATCCTGGTCCTTTCCACAGCGTCCACACCGGGAAAGCTCAGCAGCGCGCTGATCGGTGGCTTCGCGCGCACCGTCCGGCTCGAGCTGCCGCGGCCGATCGTCCGGGCCGTGCTGTGTGACACCGCCGCCGATCTCGATGCCGCGATCACTGCCGAACTCGCCATCGACGACCACGACGCGGCGACCGAGATCCGCTATCGCGAGGGCCGCCGCGAGGTCCGCACACCACAGGAAATCTCCCTTGCCGCAGCGAGAACGGCCGCCCCGCTGCTCGAACAGCACCCGGTGGCGATCGTGACCGGCGGCTTCGGCGGCATCGGTCAGCAACTCGCCCGAAAGCTCGCGCGCGAGTACCGGGCCCGGCTGCTACTGGTGTCGCGCAGTCCGCTCGACGAGTCGGGGGCAAGGTTGCTCGCCGAGATCACCGGCCTCGGCGGCGAAGCCGTTCATGTGCGGGCCGATATCGCTGTCGCCGCCGAAGTCGAACGGGTCGCGACTATCGCACGCGCCACCTTCGGGCGTGTCGATGCGCTGTACCACGGCGCCGGAGAGCTACACGACGGTCTGCTGACCAGCACGACCGGTGATGCGGCGAGATCGGTTCTCGCCCCGAAACTCTGCGGTGCCCAGTGGCTGATCCGGGCGGTCCCGGAGGCGCGCCTGATGGTGCTGTTCTCGTCGGTCTCCGCGGTCTTGGGCAATCCGGGACAAGCGGATTACGCGGCGGCGAACCGGTATCTCGATGCCTTCGCCGAACTGCACGACAACACCGCGGGATCACCGCGGGTGATCAGCATCAATTGGCCGCTGTGGGCCGAGGGCGGGATGCGCCCGCCCGCCGAGCAGATCGAGGCGTTGGCGCGGGCGGGAATCGGTTTGCTGCCCACCGACATCGGGCTGGATCTGCTGATGTCGGCCGCGTCGGCCGATCGTGCCCAAGTGGCCTGTGTCTGGGGCGACGCGGAAGCCGTGCGTGCACGACTACGCCCGGGTCCGACCTCCCCTGCGGCTACACCGACCGAGATTCCCTCCGTGCACCCCGCCGAACCCGAACCCGCACAGCAGCGTAGCGGCGCCGAGAACGACACCGCCATCGCCATTGTCGGCATCAGCGGTCGATATCCGGATGCCGACACCCTCGACGAGTTCTGGCACAACCTGCGCGACGGGCACGACGCGGTCGGACCCGTCCCGGCCCAACGGTGGTGGCTCACCGCCGCCGATCGCTCGGCAGGCTTCCCACCGATGACGGGTGGGTTCCTGCGGGGCGTGGCCGGTTTCGATCCGCAATTCTTCCGCATCCCGCCCGCGCACGCCCCACTGATGGATCCACAGGAGCGACTGTTCCTCCAGCAGGCGTATGCGGCGCTCGAACACGCCGGCTACCACCACGAGGATCCGGCCGTCCGGGATCGGCGGGTCGGCGTATTCGTCGGCGCGACCTGGAGCGACTACCGGCTACTCGGAGTGGAAGCCACACGCACCGGCGATCCCGTTGCGGTGGCATCGATTCCGTCGTCCATCGCCAACCGGACGTCGTACACCCTCGGCCTGCGCGGGCCGAGCCTCACCGTGGACACGGCATGTTCGGCATCGCTGACCGCGTTGCATCTTGCCCGGCGCAGTCTGCTGGAGGGCGAGTGCGACGCGGCGATCGTCGGTGGCGTGAACTTGCTGCTGCACCAGGACAAGTTTCTACTGCTGAGCAGTTTGGGCATGATGTCGGACACCGGCAGATGCAGGCCGTTCGGTGCGGGGGCCGACGGTTATGTGCCAGGCGAAGGGGTTGGTGCGATCTATCTCAAACCGCTGCGTACCGCCCTCGCCGACGGCGACACCATCCACGGCCTGGTGCTGGGCAGCGCCGTGAATCACGGAGGGCAGACCGCCGGATACAGCGTGCCCCATCCCGGCGCGCAGGCCGAGGTGATCACCGAGGCGCTACGCGCGGCCGGAGTCGAACCGGGGTCGATCGACTACATCGAGGCGCACGGTACTGGAACCGCGCTCGGTGATCCGATCGAAATCGCCGGCCTGGCAGTGGCATTCGGGCCGCCCATCGGCGAGGGGCTTCAGCGTGCACTCGGCTCCGCGAAGTCGAATATCGGGCATCTGGAGGCGGCCGCGGGTATAGCGGGCCTCACCAAGGTGCTGCTGCAGTTCCGGCACGGCCGTATCGCACCGACCTTGCATGCCGCACAGGTGAATCCGGCGATCGCGTTCGACACGGTGCCGTTCCATCTGCCACAGCAGCTCGAAGACTGGCCGCGCGCCATCGTCGAGGGCGCTGCGCGGCCGCGCCGTGCGGGGCTCAGCGCCTTCGGTGCGGGCGGTGCGAACGCCCATGTGGTGCTCGCGGAGTTCATCGACCAGCGGGCGCGGCCCGCGGTGACCGGCGAGCCGGAGGTTTTCGTCCTCTCGGCGCGGTCGCCCGACCGACTCCGGCGCTACGCCGAGACGATGGCGCGGCATTTCCGCGCACTGGATCCGGGCGATTTCGCCGATGCGGTGCGCACTCTGCAGGTCGGCAGGCCCGCACTCGCGCATCGGCTCGCGGTCGTCGCGACCGGCCCCGATGCGGTGGCAATCGCGCTCGAGCAGTACCTCTGCGACCAGGCGAGCCCCGTGGTGACCGGAACACTGGGCGCCGGTGCGCGGTCGGCAGAACTCGGGCCGGTGACCTCCCCCGAGCAGACGGCACGGCAGTGGGTCGCGGGAACCGCCGTCGACTGGACCGAACCAGCCCGACGGATACCGTTGCCGGGATACCCCTTCGATCAACGGGACTACTGGATCAGCGCGCCACCGAAGTCCGGATTCGACGCGGCCGTGGCACGATTCGAGTCCAGCCCGCGCCAGGGCGGGATCGGCGAGCCCGGACAAGCGGAGCTGGCGCGTTACGCGGCGATACGCCTGTTCGGCGTGTTGACCGACCTCGGACTTGCGGCAGGGGAGTGGTCGGTCGAATCGATGCGTGGGCGCCTCGGTGTGCTGGCCCGCTTCGAGCGACTGCTCACCAGTTGCCTCGACATCCTGCTGCGGCACGGATTGGTGCGGGACGCGGGTGCCGGGATCGTGGTCACCGGGCCACCGCCGGGAACGACTTGGATGCGCACGGATCTGCTGGCCCGATTCCCCGAGACCGAACCGTATGTGACGCTGCTCGACGCCTGCCTGACCGCCTACCCACAGGTGCTGCGCGGCGAGCTGGCGGCGACCGAGGTGCTGTTCCCGCGCGGCGAACTCGAGCTGGTCGGCGCGATCTACCGAGGGAACGCGGCCTATGACTTCGCCAACGGTCTGCTCGCAGATCTGGTGGCGGCGGTCGCGCGGCAGCGGGCCGACAAGCAGGAACGGACAGGCGATGCACTGCCGCTGCGGGTGGTGGAAGTCGGCGCGGGCACCGGCGGCTCGACACACGCCGCGGTAGCCGCGCTGGTGGCTTCCGGAGTGCCGTTCGAGTACCACTACACCGACGTGGCGCAGAGCTTTGTCGCACACGGCCGGCGTACCTTCGCCGGCCAGGCCGGAATGCGTTTCGGGGTGCTCGATATCGAGGTCGATCCGGAGCGGCAGGGGTTTCCGGTCGAGGGTGCCGATCTCGTGGTGTGCGCCAACGTCTTACACGCGGTGCCGGCGATCGGACCCGCCCTGCATCATGTCCGCCGTCTGCTCGCGCCCGCGGGGGTGCTGGCGTTCACCGAGGCGACCACCGATCTGGAGGTACTCGCGCTGACATTCGGATTGCTCGAAGGCTGGCACGGGTATCGGGATCCCGAACTGCGGATCGCGCACTCGCCGTTGCTTTCGGAGGATCAGTGGCGCGTCGCGCTGACGAACGCAGGCTTCACCGGTGTGCGGGCTTGGGGTCCCGGGTTGTTCGCCGACACGGAGCCGAGCTTCCGCCTGCTGGCGGGGGTGAGCGACGCCGTGCCCGCGCTCGTGGCCGCCTTCCCGCAGCAGGATGCGGTTGGCATCGTGACGCCGCCCGCGTCGGCTGATCCTGTGAACTCGGTGGACATTTCGAGCCTCGAAGCCGAGATCACCGGCATGGTTGCAGAGGGGCTCGGGGTGTCGGGCGCCGACGTGCATCCGGAGCTACCGCTGTCCGAGTACGGCGTCGACTCGATTCTCGCGGTCAAGATCATCGACCGGGTCAATGCCCGCTACCGATTGTCACTGCGGCCGACAGCGGTCTTCGATCACCCGTCGGTGCGGCAACTGACCCGACGGATCGCCGACGACGGCGCAATCGCCGCCGCGGCACCCACCGAAGCGTCGTCAGCGGCCGCGGCCTCGGCGCCCGACACCGCCGCACCGGTCGCCACAACACCCCGTACGCCGGCATCCGCCCGCCCCGCGATCGCACCGTCGATTCCTGCGAGAAGGACGGCTCCGCAGTCGATGGATATCGCTGTCATCGGAATGTCGGGGCGGTTCCCCGGCGCCGCGAACCTCGAAGAATTCTGGCGAAATCTTGCCGCCGGACGGGATGCGGTGACCGAGGTTCCGCCGTCGCGCTGGCCGATCACCGACTATTTCCGGCCGGGACCGGTGACGCCGGGCAAGACCTACTCGAAATGGGGCGGCTTCCTCGACAACGTCGACCGCTTCGATCCGATGTTCTTCGATCTGGTGCCCGCCGAGGCCGACTACATGGACCCGCAGCAGCGGTTGTTCCTCGAACACAGCTGGCTGGCGCTGGAAGACGCCGCGATCGATCCCAAGTCTTTGCGGCGCAGCCGATGTGGCGTATTCGCCGGGTCGCCTGGATCCGATTACGCGACCCTGCTGCGCAGCCGCGCCGAGTTCGGTTCGCACCATATGTTCACCGGCAACAGCCCGGCAATCCTGCCCGCCAGGGTGGCCTACCACCTCGATCTCACCGGACCGTGTCTCGGGCTCGACACCGCATGCTCGTCGGCGTTGGTCGCGGTGCATCAGGCCTGCCGCAGCCTCGCCACCGGTGAATCCGAGCTTGCGTTGGCGGGTGGGGTGGCGGTCTTCGTGACGCCCGAGTACCACCTGTTGGCCGCATCGATGGGGATGCTGTCGCCACACGGCCGCTGCGCGAGCTTCGACGCTTCCGCCGACGGGTTCGTTATCGCAGAAGGCGTCGGGGTGGTGGTATTGAAGCCCCTGGCCGCTGCCGAACGCGACGGCGACCCGATCCAGGGGGTGATTCGTGGCATCGGAGTGAACCACGACGGTCGCACCAACGGCATCACCGCACCGAGTACCCGCTCCCAGACCGAGCTGGAACTCGATGTCTATCGGGCCAACGGAATCGACCCGGCGAGCATCGGCTACATCGAAACGCACGGCACCGGAACACGGTTGGGCGACCCGATCGAGATTGCGGCACTCACCTCGGCATTCCGCCACTACACCGACACGGTAGGCACCATCCCGGTCGGCTCGGTGAAGTCGAACATCGGGCACGCGTCGCACGCGGCGGGGATGGCGAGCCTGTTCAAGGTGCTGCTGGCGATGCGTGCCGGGCAGATTCCACCCTCGTTGCACGTCGATTCGGTGAACCCGCTACTGGATCTGGCGAATTCGCCGTTCTTCGTCAATACCGACCTGCGCGCGTGGCCGGACGGGCCGCGGCGAGCCGCCGTCAGCTCCTTCGGATTCAGCGGCACCAACGCCCATCTCGTCGTAGACGGCCACCCGCCGGTTCGGGCACCCCATCGGGACACCGGCAGCGGTGGAGCGCAAGTGGTGGTGCTATCGGCACGCTCTGCGGACAGCCTCGGTCGCGCGGCGCGGGCGCTGCGCAGGCATCTGGCCGCGCACCCTGAGGTCGCGCTCCCGGATATCGCGCGTACCCTCGCCTTCGGCCGAGCGGCCTTCGAGTACCGCCTGGCGATCGTCGCGGATTCCGTCGACGGCCTCGCGGCCCGCCTGGCGGACTATATCGAAGGCGACACTCCGATACGTGTTTTCACCGGTCTGATCCCCGACACCATCATTGCGGAGCAATCCGCGACGGTGGTCGCTGATCCGAACGCGGCCGCGCGGCGATGGGTCGCAGGAGAACGAGTCGAATTCGCAGGCTGGTCATCGGAATTCGCACAGCGGGTGCACCTACCGGGATACCAGTTCGAGCGGGAACGGTGCTGGGTGCCCGACGCAGGCGCCGCATCCGAGATCACCACCGCGGCGCCAACAGTTGCGGAGCCGGCGATTCGACCGACGCACGTCGATACACCGGCACCCACTGCGGAACCGGCGCCTCGGCCCGGGGCGTCCACCGACGATGCTCCCCTCCAGCAGAGCGCGCAGGAGTATCTCAAGGGTCTTCTCGCCGTGTATTGCCGACTGGATGCCGACCGGATTCGCACACGTATTCCGTTGCAGGACTACGGGATCGATTCGGTACTCATCAGCAGGATGAACGATCGGCTCGAGTCGGACTTCGGTGCACTGCCGAGCACCCTGTTCTTCGAGTACCAGACCGTCCGGGAGCTGGCGGGCTATCTCACCGAGGAACACCCTGAACGGTTGGCGACGCTGCACATCGCGGCCGCGCGGCCGGTAGCGCCCGACGCACCGGCCTCCGCCACCGCTACCCCGTCATCCGGCCCGACCGGCTACGGGACCGGCATGGCCTCCGCCGCCACAGCCACTGTCGATGCAGTGGCCACCAGCCCCGCACCCGACGTGGACGACGAAATCGCCGTCATCGGTATGGCGGGCAGATTCCCGATGGCGCAGGACATCGAAGAATTCTGGGCCAACCTGGTTTCCGGCCGCGACTGCATCATCGAGGTGCCGCCGGACCGGTGGGATCATCGCGCTTTCCACTCCGAAGACCCCGACGAGCCCGGCACCACCTATGCGCGCTGGGGCGGCTTCATCGATGATGTCGACAAGTTCGACGCACGATTCTTCGGTATCACCCCCAAAGATGCCGAGGAGATGGACCCGCAGCAGCGGCTGTTCCTCGAAACATCCTGGGCTGCATTGGAAGACGCCGGTTACTCGCCGGATCGGGTGCGGGCCGGAGCGCGGGCACGCGGACTGGTCGACGCCGGCGTCTTCGCCGGTGTCGGGTACGCCGAGTACCAAGCCTTCGTCGGTGTGCCGATCTCTGGCTATTTCGCCATCCCCAACCGAGTCTCGTATCACCTCGGTTTCAGCGGCCCGAGCATGGCGGTGGACACGGCGTGCTCCGCCTCGCTGACCGCCCTGCACCTCGCGTGCGAGAGTCTGCGCCGCGGTGAATCCGCGTATGCCCTCGCAGGCGGTGTGAATGTGTCGATTCACCCGGGGAAGTACCTGTTGCTCGGCTACGGACGGTGGGCCTCCACAGATGGCCGCTGCCGCTCGTTCGGCGCAGGCGGCGACGGCTACGTGCCGGGCGAGGGCGTGGTCACCCTGGTGCTCAAGCCTTTACGACATGCCCGCGCCGATGGGGACCGGGTCTACGGCGTGATCCGCGGCAGCGCCGTCAACCACGGCGGCCGCACCAATGGGTTCACGGTGCCGAATCCGACGGCCCAGGCCGATCTCATCGGCCGCGCACTGACCACGGCCGGGGTGGATGCCCGCGACATCGGCTACGTCGAGGCGCACGGCACCGGTACCGCGCTCGGCGATCCGATCGAGATCGCGGCGCTGACGAGGGCCTACCGCCGGTCTACGACCGCGCAGGGGTACTGCGGCATCGGCTCGGCCAAATCGAGTGTCGGGCACCTGGAGGCGGCCGCGGGCGCCGCGGGCGTGGTGAAGGCGCTGCTGCAACTGCGCCACCACACGATGGCGCCGAACCTGCACAGCGACCCGTCCAACCCGGCGATCGATTTCGCCGCGACCCCGTTCCGTATCATCGACACACCTACCGCATGGCCGCGGCCGGATGACGGCACACCGCGGATCACCTCGGTCAGCTCGTTCGGTGCGGGCGGGGCCAATGCCCATGTGATTCTCACCGACGCTGACCAGCTCCCACCATTCGAGCCGGATGACCGGCCACGGCTTGTGGTGCTGTCGGCGCGCGATGCCGATCGCCTGACCGATGCAGTCAGCCGATTGACTCGTCGGCTGCGGGCGAACCCGCTGCCACTCGCTGATGTGGCCTGGACACTGGCCGTCGGCCGTGCGCCGTTCGAGCATCGGCTCGCCGTGGTGGCCACCTCGACGGCGGAACTGGTCGCGCTGCTGGAGAGTGCGGCCGATCCCGCCGCGCGGGTGCCCGCGGCGGGGCTGCTGGTGTTCCGAGGCGTGGCCCGCACCCATCGTGAGCTCGACGAGTTGCCCGGTGAATCCGAGGCGGACCGCACCGAGCTGCGCGGCCTGCTGCGTTCCGGCAACCTGCCGCGAGCGGCCGAATTGTGGACCGCCGGGTGGACAGTGGAGTGGGAACGGGTCTACGAGCGCCCCTTCGGCCGCATCGTCAGCTTGCCCACCTACCCTTTCGCGCGGCGCAGGCATTGGATCGTGCCCGAGGACTACCGTCGCCGCACCGAGCCCACCGGGACGCCGCAACTGGTGGCGAAGACGGTTGTTGCGCAGAGCCCCGAGCTGGCCGACTCCGGCCCGCGTAACCGCCACCGACCCAATAGTGCTGCCGCGCAGAGTATCCCGGAGTCGGGCGAGGCGAACACCGATACCGAGGATGGCAACGGCGTTGCGGTGGCTGCCTTCCCGATTGCGGCCGACCCGGAACCCGCAGCGCCTGCGGAACCCGACGAAGAGCTGCGCGCCCTACTGCAGGAGCAGATCCGCGATATCTTCGCCGATCTCACCAAAACGGATCCGGCAGAACTCGAGCTGGACGCGGATTTCGTCGACTTCGGCTTCGACTCCGTGGCCACGGTGCGGATGCTCAACCGACTCATGAAGCTGCACGAGGTCAAGATTCCTGCGGAGTCGATCGAGCTGTATCCGACGATCAGGTCACTGGCCGACTACCTTGTTGCCGAAGGGATCATCGCTTCCTCGACCCCGCCGATCGGCGCTCCGCAGAGCACGGCTACCGCACGCGCGGCCGCTGCGCAGGACGACATCACCGTCGTCACTGTGGACGCACCGATCGCAGTGGAGTCGGTCTTCATCACCGGCGTCACCGGTGTGCTCGGCGGCAAGGTGCTGCACGATCTGCTGGTGCACACCGACGTTCGGGTGACCTGCCTGGTGCGTGGCACCTCGTTGGCCGCGGCCGAGAAACGGATCAAGCACTTCCTTGCCACCTACGACCCGGACGGCGCCCTCGACGACGCCTTCGCGGCCAGGGTCACGCCAGTGCTCGGTGATGTATCGAACGACCGATTCGGCCTGGACGAGGTGACCTGGCGCCGCATCGCGCAAGAGGTCGACCTGACTATCCATGCCGCGGGCCGCACCACGCTTGTCACCTTCTACGACGCGCTCGCACCGATCAACGTCGAAGGCACAAGGCACGCCGTCGATTTCGCGCTGCAGTCGCGTGGTAAGTACCTCGTGTACATCTCGAGCTTCAGTGCGTTGGGTGACCGGCTCAACTTCAACAACCCGCCGTTCAGCGAGCGCGACCTCGAATTGGGCCAGGGCTACGACCATCTGCCGTACCAGCAGACGAAATACGAGTCCGAGAAACTCATCAGGGCGGCCGGCGAGAGTGGCCTGCTGTGGGACATCGTGCGTCCGGGAAACATCATGGGCGACAGCGTCACCGGGCGATACCCGTTCTCCGAGGTGAGCGTCAAGGGTGCCTACTACGACATCCTCAAGACGATGATCGAGACCGGCGAGACGATGCTGACGCCGGTGCACTGGGACATCACCCCGGTCGACTATGTCAGCGCGGCCATCGTGCACATCGGGTTGCGCAGACCGACCTATCGCGAGACCTACCACCTGACCAACCCGGACATCCGGCGCTACTACGACGTCGTGCGCTACGTCCAACGGGCCGGGTACGACGTAGATCTCGTGCCGCTCGAGGAATTCCATCGCCGGGCCAGCGAACGGCAGATCTATCGCCGCGGCACCGACGAGGTCTACGACAGCCAAACCCTGGAGATGTTCAAGTATGGCATCGAGCTCTTCGGCTTCATCCACTACGAGGAGAGCTCCTACGCCGATGGCGCGTACACCCGGCGGGTGCTCGGCGCGGCGGGCATCGACTGTCCGCCGACCGAGCGGCTGGTCCAGGTCTATCTGGCCCACTGCGCGGAGGTCGGCTACATCCCGGCGCCGAAGACGGCCGAATCGACTGTCGAGGCGGCGCGATGAGTGGGCATTACGCCGTCCCGAGTCCACCTGTCTCGAGCAGTCCACAGGTCGGTCCCCGACGAGGGGGAGTCGCGGATGGAGGGACGGGGCTGATGAGACCCACATATTCGGCGTTCGTCTTGCCGATGGGGTCCGCGGAGGTAGGGCGATGAATGCCGAGTGCACCCTGGTCTTTCCTGGTCAAGGCGCGCAGCGGGTCGGAATGGGCGCGGACTTTTGCGCCGAATTCCCGGTCGCACGTGCGGTTTTCGACGAGGCGGCCGAGGCCGTAGGGGAGGATCTGCTGCGGATCTGCGTCGAACGGGATCAGCGGCTGCATCGCACCGAGTACACCCAGCCCTGCGTGCTCACCATGGAGATCGCGGCACATCGGGTGCTGACGGCCGAATGCGGTGTGCGGTCGGTCGCATTCGGCGGACACAGTCTCGGCGAGTACAGCGCGTTGGTCGCGGCCGACGTCCTCGAGTTCGCCGATGGGGTCCGACTGGTCCGAGCCCGCGGTGCGCTCATGCAGCGGGCGGTGGCGCAGGGCCGTGGCGCGATGGCGGCGCTCATCTTGCCGGACATCGCCGCGCACGGAGTGGCCGAACTCGTCGCCGGCGTCGGCGCCGAGGTCGCCAACGACAACTCGCCGGAGCAGCTCGTCATCAGCGGCGCCACCGAGGCCGTCGCGGCCGCCAGAGTGCTGCTCGCCGAGCGTCTTCCGGAGCTGCGGTTCGTTCCACTGCGGGTGAGTGCGCCCTTCCACTCCCGGTTGATGCGGTCGATCGAATCGGAATTCGCCGGGTACGTCGCCGACTGCGCGCCGCGGCTGCGTGCGGACCGTGCGACCACGGTGACCTCGAACTTCACCGGCGAGTTCCACCGGCCCGAGACACTCGCCGATCATCTCGTCCGCCAGATCAGCGCGCCGGTGCGCTGGCAGGACAATATGCGAGCACTCGGTCGCACCGGAACGGCGATCGTCGAAATCGGCCCTTCGGCGCCCCTGTCGAAGTTCTTCGCGGCAGTCGGGGTGGAGGTGTCGCGACTGGTGACCGTTGGGGATCTCGCGATGTTCCATTCCGGGCCACCGCAGGCGGCTGTGCGCACGGAGCCGACCCCAGCGCGAATGCCGAGTGCGCGGCCGGTGCCACCAGCGGCGAGCATGCCGGCGACGCAGGCCCCGCCGCCCACGCCGAGTGGACGGCCCACACCATCACCCGAACAGCCGGTCGTATCAATCACATTCGGTGCGGGCGACACCGCGGATCGGCTGGTGTTGCAACGGCGGCAGACCACACCTGCGCGGTTGCGCCTGTTCTGCTGGCCGTTCGCGGGTGGGAAGGCCGCGGCCTACACGCCGTGGCGGACCCGGTTGCCCGACTGGGTGGAGTTGTGCGCCGTCGAATTGCCGGCCAGGCACCATCATCTCGGGCAAACACCGATGCGCGGATTCGGGGAATTAGTGGATGCCGCAGTGGCGCAGGTGGTTTCGCTCACCGAGTTGCCGTTTGCCTTCTTCGGCCACAGCCTCGGCGCGCTGACCGCCTTCGAGGTCGCGCGTCGACTCCCTGCGGGGGTCACTCCGGAGGTGCTGTTCCTCGCCGCGTCGGTGGCACCGCACCTGCCGCGACCGGGACGTCTGTCGAGCCTGTCGGATGATCAATTCCTCTCCGCGGTAGGGCATTACGGCGGCATCCCACCCGAGGTCCTGGATACCCCGGAGGTGATGGCATTGTTCCTGCCCGCATTGCGCAGCGACTTCGAGATCTTCGACGACTATCGGTTCGTCCCGCACCCGCCACCGACCTGCCCGGTCCACCTCTACGGCGGACGGGACGATCGCCAGGTGGCGGCCACACAACTCGAGGCTTGGCGCGATGTGCTGCCGGGGGTTCGCTCCATCGAGCTGCTGCCGGGCGGTCACTTCTTCCTCCTGGACCAGCGCGACGCGCTGGTCCACTCCATCGCCGACAAGCTGCGCACCGTCTATCCGAACGCGGTACCCGCCTGATGAAGGGATCACTCCATGAAGGTCGAAGTCCTCACTCCGTCCTGCAATCTCGACACGGTCCGCGACGGCCGCGGCGGCATATTCACCTGGGTGCCTCCGGAACCGCTGCTGGAGTTCAATCTGATCTATATGCATCCGGGCAAGGTGCGCGGCCTGCATTATCACCCGCATTTCGTCGAGTATCTGCTGTTCGTCGAGGGCAATGGCGTGCTGGTCACCAAGGATGACCACGAGGATCCGGACTGCCCGGAGGAATTCATCCACGTGTCCAAGGGGATCTGCACGCGCACGCCGATCGGGGTGATGCACACGGTGTACTCGATCACGCCGCTGACGTTCATCGCGATGCTGACCAAGCCGTGGGACGAGTGCGATCCGCCGATCGTCCAGGTGGCGCCACTGCCACACACCTTGGAAGGCAATGGGTGATGTCCCGGCTACGGGTGGCCGTCGTCGGCGCCACGGGTTACGTGGGCGCGGCGCTGGTCGAGGCTTTCGGCAAGCACCCCGACTACGAGGTGGTGCCCGTGGTCCGCGCGCACCACGAGCGGCTGCGCACCGCGGGCGGCTACGCCGTGCTGGTCAATGCGGCGTGCCCGTCGAAACGCTTTTGGGCCGAGCATAATCCGGCCGCCGACCGGGACGAGACGGTGACCAGGACCGAGTGGCTGCGGGATGCGTGGAGGTGGGACAAGTTCGTCCAGATCAGCAGCATCTCGTCCCGCACCCAACTCGACACCGTGTACGGTCGCAATCGCGCCGCCGCCGAGCAGTTATGCACCGGCACAGACACTTTCATCGTCCGGCTCGGCCCGATGTACGGCGGTGACTACCGCAAAGGCGTGCTGGCAGACATGGCGGCCGACCGTCCGGTGTTCGCCAACGGGCGATCCCGGCAGAGCTTCGCCCCGGTGGAGTGGTGCGCCGAATGGATCGCCCGCCACTCGGGCAGCAGCGGTCTGCGTGAGGTGGGCGCGCGCAACACGGTGACGCTGGCCGAGGTGCGGGATGCGGTGGGGTCGCGGTCGGAGTTCGCCAAGGACTACGTCGACGACCAATTCCCGGCCACCGTCACCGAGTCCGATTGGCCGGACGCGGCGACGGTGATCGACTGGCTTTCGAGGAGGCGGATCAATGGTGGGCCGGCGAACTGAGGCGGTGCCTACTCGGCCGGAGGTACTTCTCCGCGCACAACACGAGCAGAAATCGAACGCTGGTCGCCACGTCGCGGGTGCGCATCTTCGACGCGCCCGCCGTGCGGTTGAGCACGTGAATGGGTATCTGCTGGATGCGGAAACCGTTGGCGTTCATGATGTAGAGGCTTTCGAAGAAGAACGAGTATCCGGTGGACCGCACCCGGTCGAAAGCGCCGACCGGAACGGCGTCGAGCCGGTAGAATCGGAAAGCGCCGGTGGCGTCGTAGGGCATCCGCAACAGTGTCGTTGTGAGGAAATGCCCGACCCGGGTGAGGATCTTACGGAAGGGAGTCCAGTCGGCCAGGCTGTCCTCTTTGAGGTACCGCGATCCGACCACGATATCGAAGCCGACCGAGGCGGCTCGCAGCGCCGGCAGATACGACGGCGGATGTGCGAAATCCGAATCCATCGTGATGATGTTGTCGTATCCCTCGGAATAGGCCCATCGGATACCGTCCTGGTGCGCAGAGCCGACGCCTTTGCGACCCGGCCTGTGCAGCACGTGAATCCGCGGAGCGTGCTCCATCGCCAGATCCTCCAGCAACTCGCCGGTGCCGTCCGGCGAGTTGTCGTCGACGAAGAGCACATCGAAATCGGTGCCCTGGTCGAGTATTTGACCGAGCAACGGCCCGACGTTGCGACGCTCGTTGTACGTCGGAATCAATATCAGAGTTCTTTCGGAGGCCGTGCTCATGCGGACCAATTTTAGTATGTCCGGCGACCGAAATATAGGTATTGCCCATGATTTCTACAACCGTTAGTCTCTGGTTGGAGGTTTGATGAGGAAGGCTTTGATAACCGGCATCACCGGCCAGGACGGGTCATATCTGACCGAATTCCTGTTGCAACAGGGATATGAGGTCCACGGAATAGTCAGGCGTGCGTCGAATTTCAATACCGATCGTATCGACCACCTTTATTCCGAAAGGCACTCGCAACGCCGGTTGTTTCTCCATTACGGCGATCTCATGGACTCCAGCAGCCTCAACCGGATACTGGAAGTGGTGCGGCCGAGCGAGATCTACAACCTCGGCGCGCAGTCGCATGTGCACATCTCGTTCCAGATACCGGAATTCACCGCGGAGACCAATGCGATCGGCACGCTGCGGATCCTGGACGCGATCCGCAAGACCGGCATCGCGACCAGGTTTTACCAAGCGTCGTCGTCGGAGTTGTACGGCGGCTTGCACGATGTCGCACTCAGTGAGGACACGCCGTTCCACCCGCGCTCGCCGTACGCCGTGGCGAAGCTCTACGCATACTGGATCACCGTGAACCATCGCGAGGCCTACGGGATGTACACGGTCAACGGGACCTTGTTCAACCACGAATCACCCAGGCGTGGAGAGGTTTTCGTCACCAGGAAGGTGACTCGCGGTGCGGTGCGAATCGCGCAGGGGAAACAGGATCGGCTTTTCATCGGCAACCTCGACGCGCGACGGGACTGGGGTTACGCCAAGGAGTACGTCGAGGCGATGTGGTTGATGCTGCAGCAGCCGGAGCCGGACGACTACGTCATTGCGACCGGAGAAACGCACAGCGTTCGCGAGCTGTGCGAGGTAGCGTTCTCGGCAACTGGTATCGAATTGGTTTGGGAGGCAACAGGACTCGAGGAAAAGGGGATCGACCGGCGCACCTCGCGGGTGCTCGTCGAGGTGGATCCCACCTACTTCCGGCCCGCCGAGGTACACCATTTGACCGGCGATCCGCGCAAGGCCAAGGAGAAGCTCGGGTGGGAGCCGAAGACGAGTTTCACGGAGTTGGTGGAGTTGATGGTTGCCCACGATATGGAGAACGCGTGACGGAGGCGTTGGCGGTGCACCGCCGCATGAGAGGTCAGGCCCGGAGGAGGCAGCATGCGTAACCACGTAGGGCCCCGATCATGCCAGATTGAACGCTGCCGGGTGTGCGAGAACACCCGGCTGGAAACGGTCGTCGATCTCGGCACGATGGCGTTGACCGGGGTGTTCCCGGCTACCGACCCGCTCGAGGTGCCGCGCTATCCACTGGAGCTGGTGCGCTGTGTGCGCACCGGAGCCGAGGAGTGCGGGCTGGTGCAGCTGCGGCATACTGCGAACTTCGACGAAATGTATTCCGCTGGTTACGGATACCGCTCCGGCCTGAATCGCTCGATGATCGACCATCTGGGTCGTCGGGTGGCGCGGATCCGGGCCAGGGTCGACCTCGGACCCGACGATGTGGTGATCGACATCGGCAGCAATGACGCGACATTGCTGAAGTGGTACCCGGCCGACGCCGCCACCGTGGTGGGCATCGATCCGCTGGGGGAGAAGTTCCGGGAGTTCTACCCCCCGCATGTGCGGTTGGCGACCGGATACTTCTCCCGCGAGTTGGTTGCCTCGCTGCTGAACGGCCGGCGCGCCAAGGTGATCACGTCGATTGCCATGTTCTACGACGTGCCGAGCCCGCTGGAGTTCATGCGCGACGTGCACGACAGCTTGACCGATGACGGCATCTGGGTACTGGAGCAGAGCTATCTGCCCGCCATGCTGGCCACCACGTCCTACGACACCATCTGTCACGAGCACCTCGAGTACTACACCCTCGACCAGATCGAGTGGATGGCGCAGCGGTGTGGCTTCGTGGTGCTGGAGGTGGAACGCAACACCATCAACGGTGGCAGTTTCGCGCTGACGCTCGGCAAGCGGGGCGCCCCGACCGCCGCTGATGCGGCCGAGTTGGCGCGGATGCGCACCGAGGAGGCCGGTCTCGGCCTGCATACACCGGAGATCTACGCCGACTTCGCGAAGCGGGTCGATCAGCATCGGGAGCAGGTCAGGACGTTCTTCGACCGGTCCAAGCGGGCCGGCCTGCGCACGCTCGGCTACGGCGCCTCCACCAAGGGCAATGTGCTGTTGCAACACTGCGGGATCGGGCCATCGGATCTGCCGTGCATAGCGGAGGTCAACGACGACAAGTTCGGCAAGTACACGCCGGGCACCGGCATCCCGATCGTGTCCGAGGCGCAGGCGCGTGAGCAAGCGCCGGACCAGTACTTCGTGCTGCCCTGGCACTTCCGCTCGATGATGGTCGAGCGGGAGCACGAGTTCCGTTCCACCGGTGGGCATCTCGTATTCCCACTGCCCGAGCTGGAGGTGGTATGAGATGACCATCGTCGTCACGGGCGCATCGGGACAGGACGGCACGCTGCTGACCAACCTGCTCGGCGCGCGTGGCCATCAGGTGGTCCCGCTCAGCCGCGCTGGGCCGGTCGACATCACCGACGCCGAATCGGTCGCGAGGTTGATTGCGGCCGAGCGACCGCTGCAGGTGTATCTGCTTGCGGCAGTCCAGCATTCCTCGCAGGATCCGCCGGTGGATCCGCGCGAGCTGGCCCGCGACTCGCACCGGGTGAACACGCTGTCGGTGCAGCACTTTGCCGAGGCGATCGATCGCTATGAGACCGGCACCCGGCTGTTCTATGCGGCCTCCTCACATATGTTCGGTCCCGGCGACGGCGACGGCGCCGACCGGGACGAGGACAGCGGGTTGCGGCCACAGTCGATCTACGGGGTGAGCAAGGCCGCAGGCCTATTGGCCTGCCGGGCCTATCGGGCCCGTGGCGTGTTCGTGTCGACCGGGATCATGTTCAACCACGAATCACCCTTGCGGGCCGAGAAATTCGTCAGTCGCAAGATCGTGCGGGCGGTCGCCCGGATCCAGCAGGGCGCAGCGGAGGAGTTGGTACTCGGCCGGCTCGACGCGGGCGCGGACTGGGGATATGCGCCGGACTACGTCGAGGCGATGACCCGGATCCTCGCCCTCGACGAACCTGCCGACTTCGTGGTCGCGACCGGTGAATATCACACGGTCGCGGAATTTTGCGCGGTCGCGTTCGGTATGGCCGGACTGGACTGGCGAGAACATGTTCGCGAACGCCCCGCCATGCTGACCCGCCACCAGCAGCCACTGGTGGGCGACGCGCGCAGGTTGCGCGAGCGGACGGGATGGCGGCCCTCGGTGGATTTCCGCGGCCTGGTTCGAGCCATGCTCGCGGCCGAAGGGGTGTGCCTGGTCGACGAAGCGAGGCCGGTGGTCACCGGCGGAACGGATGGCTGATGTGAACCTGAACGACGAGAATCTCTCTGCCGCGCAACTGATCTCCATCGCGGACGGGGTTTACGAGGAGACGGCGGCGCGACTCGGCGAGATCGGCACCGAAACGGTGATCGACGCGGTGCTGAAGGAAATCGCCTGGCGGGCCCACGATGGCGTGCCGCCGAGTCGGCCGGTCACCGCGGTATTCGAGTTGACCCACGAGGGTAAGCAACTGGATTACCTGGTCACCTTCGGTGCCGAGGACCCGGCCGTCGCCCCCGGCACTCTGGAGGATCCGTGGCTGGTGGTGCGGCAGGATCTGGTGGAGTTGCTGCGCGCGGTGTACGGGCCGCCCGACGCCGAGGTCGGTACCCGCTCGATCGCGCTGAAGGACGAGCCGGGGCCGGGCAGTTTCGTGCCGGACGATCCGTGGCGGATGGCCCGCGACGCCGCGGCGCGCGCCGCTGACGGCATCGTGACCGCCTGCGCCACACATCATTACGACCTCGGCGCGCTGTCGCTGCGATTCGGCTCGGACAAGTGGGGCGGCCACTGGTACACCGAGCACTACGAGCGGCATTTCGCACCGCTGCGCAACAGTCGCGTGCGGCTGCTGGAGCTGGGTATCGGCGGCTATCAGGCACCGAACGTCGGTGGCGCCTCGTTGCGCATGTGGAAACAGTACTTCCGTCGTGGCATGGTGTATGGACTGGACTACTTCGACAAGTCCGGCATCGCCGAACCACGGTTGCAGCCGCTGCAAGGCGACCAGGGGGATCCGGCGTTGCTTGCCGAACTCGGTGGCTCGCTCGGTCTGTTCGACATCATCATCGATGACGGCAGCCATATCAGCGGCGATGTGATCGCCTCGTTCGAGGCACTGTTCGCCCATGTGCGTCCGGGTGGGTTGTATGTGGTGGAGGACACTCAGACCTCGTATTGGACCGGCTGGGGCGGCAGCAGCACCGAACTCGACAGTCCGGCGACCACAGTCGGCTATCTCAAGACCCTTGTCGACGCGCTGCACCATCAGGAATTCGAGAAGGATGCGGGGCGGCAGCCTCGCCCGCACGACGAGTGGATCGGCGCGGTGCACTTCTACCACAACATCGTCGTCATCGAAAAGCGCCGCAACAGCGAGCAATCCGCTCCATCATGGGTGCCGCGGCATACCAATCCGATGGAGTGGATGAAGCCGAAGGAGTGAGGGTATGAGATTCCTCGTCGTCCCGGTACCGTCGTCCGGGCACCTGTTGGCGATGGTGCCGTTCTGCTGGGCGCTGCGGCTGGCCGGTCACGATGTGCTCGTCGCCTCGCGCAGCGACGTCACGGCCACCGCGCGGCGTTCCGGGTTGAACGCAGTCGAGTTGGCGGCACTGAACGTGCCGATGGACGAGCTGCGTACCCAGGTGAACCCAAGTATGTTCCCGCTACCGCTGTTCGCCGACCGGGATCAGGCCTCAGGTCAGGGTCTGTGGCATATCGCCGCGCAGAACTGGTGCAACCACGCGACCCGGCACCTCGACGTATTCGCCGACGTGGCCAGGGACTGGGGTGCCGACGTCGTCCTCACCGACCCGCTGGCGACCGTCGGTCGCGCACTCGGAGCCGTCCTGGATCTGCCTGTGCTGGTGCACCGGTGGGGCATCGATCCGACCGGCGGGCCGTTCATGGAACGTACCGCGGCATTGGTCGCGCAGGCGGGTGGTGAGCTGGCCGACCCCGTCGCCGTGCTGGACATCTGCCCGGCGAGTGTGCAGGCGCCGGACGCGCCGCCCGGCACGCCGATCCGATTCATCCCGTTCAACGGGACCGGCGTGCTACCCGACTGGCACCGAAACGACGAGGGGCGCAAACGGATCGCGGTCTGTCTGGGCGGCAGCACGCTGAGCCTGACCGGGCCGCGCCCACTGCGTGCGATTGTCGAGTCGCTGTCCGCGGTCGCGGACGCCGAGATCGTGGTCGCGCTCTCCGCCACCGATCGGGCGCTCGTCGGTGAGTTGCCCGATCGCATCCGCGTTGTCGAAGAGGTGCCGTTGCAACTGTTCCTGCCGGGATGCGATCTCCTGGTGCACCACGGCGGTTCGACGACCGGCCTCACGGCCGGCTGGTACGGCCTGCCGCAACTGGTGCTGCCGCAGATGTTCGACCAGTTCGACTATGCCCGCGGCATGGTGCGCGCGGGCGCGGGGCAGGGAGCCGAAGATTCGGCCGCGCAAGCCGATACGAACGGGCTGGCCGAGTCCATCGGGACGCTGCTGCGTGAACCCGGGTTCCGCGCCGCCGCCGAACAGGTCGGGGCCGATATCCGTGACGCGCCGACGCCCAACGAGGTAGTGGCGCAGATCGTCCCGGAGCTCGCCGATCGCATCGGCGCGCGGATCAGATAAGACCACCGCGACGTCCTCGGGCAGGACCATGCTGAAGTTGGAAAGCGCAGGTTGTACATGATATCCAGGACCTGGACGAGGTTCCGTGGCGCACTCGACTACTACGCTGCGATGTACGCGGTGTTCGTCGTCGGCATTCTCGTCCCCATCGTGATGATTACACTGTCGCTCACCGGACTACCGGGTGCGGTTACCGCGCTGCTCGGAATCCTCTGCGCGGCAGTACTGTTCGTCCTTTTCGTACCGTCGGTGCCCGTCGAATGGCGGGACGTGGTGCGCAGTAAGCCGATCGTGGTGCGGGTGCTGTGGAGTGTGGTCATCCTCGCCGTGGTGCTGGTGCTCGCCCGGCTGACGCAGTTCATTCTCGACGCGAACAACGTGGACAGTTCGCTGTCGGCCGAGGACGACTTCCTGGTGAAGAAGTCCCATCTGACCGGCTATGTCAGCGGTGCTCTGGTCGCCGAGGACGACCCGGCCAACCTGTACAACCGGCATCGGTACGAGTCCCCGCAGGCGGATTCGGTGCTGCCGAGCGTACTGCCGCAGGACCGGGACGCCTATCTATACCCGCCGCCGTTCTTGCTGCTGCCACGGCTGCTGCTGGTGTTCAGTCACGATTTCGGCACACTGCGGGCGCTGTATTACTCGTTGTACGTCGCTATCGTGCTGATCGGCATGCTGGGGATCGCCCGCTGGGTGGGCGGTAAGCAGGGCGGCGTGCTCGCCGCGTTGACGCCGGTCGTGTGGCTCAGCCTACCCACCCTTGCGACCTTGCAGATCGGCAATATCCACGTGCTGATCCTGTATGTCGGCGGTGCGGGCGCCATGGTGCTGTTCCACTTGCGTCGCAACATATTCGGTGGCGCGGCACTGGCGTTCGCGATCATCGCCAAGGTATCACCGGCGATCCTGCTGGTGTATCTGCTCGTACAACGACGTTGGCGACCCGCGGCATGGACCGCCGCATTCTGCGGAATCTATTCGCTCGCAACGCTGGTTATCTTCGGACGTGAGCCGTGGCGACTGTTCCTGTCCGACGGCACCTGGCAGAAGCTGGCCAGCGGCGAGTTCCATCAGTTCGTGCTCGTCGAACGGGCCAATCAGCTCGTCAACTATTCGCCCTACGGGCTGCCGTACAAGGCCAACATCATGGGCTGGGACATCGGCGATCCCACCGGACCGGCCCGGCTCATCACCAATATCTATACGCTGCTGCTGGTAATCCTGGTCGCAGTCACCGCGGTGCGGATCCACCGGCGGCTGCGCGCCGGAGCGGAAGGCGCGAGGTTCCGGGCCGAGAACCTCGCTATCTGGCTGGCGGTGCTCACGCTGGCCTCGTTCCGGGCGCCGTTCGGGCCGTGGGTGTACATTGCGGTCGGCGCGGTGTGGATGTTCGCGGTATACGCGGGCCTGATGCGGGGGAGCAAGCGCAACATCGCGCTGCTGACCGTGGCCTGGCTTCTTGTCGCGGTCTACAACGAGAACGTGTACTTCACCCTGGTTGCGCAGACGATCATCTACGTCACCTGCTTCGCGGTGTCCTGGCGGGCGAGCGGCGGTACGGAGGCAGGGGAAGCCCGCGGCGTCGCGGCGTCGGAACCCGAACCGGTCGGTGCGGCATGAACACCTACTGTGTGATCGGCGCCGGTGCGGCCGGATTGGTGACCGCCCAGGCGTTCGCCGCGCGCGGGATCGCGTTCGAGGTGCTGGAGGCGACCGACGGGATCGGCGGGATCTGGGACGCGCGCAGATCGGATTCGCCGGTCAGTCGCAATACTCATGTGATCGCTTCGAAAGGCGTGCAGGCGTTTCCGGGTTTTCCGATGCCGGAAGACTATCCGGACTATCCCGGTCATGAGTTGATCCTGCGCTACCTGCAGAACTACGTCGACGCCAACGAACTCGCACCGCATATCCGGCTGAACACCGAGGTGCGGCGGATCGGGCCCGTCACGGACGGACCGGAGGCCGGATGGGACGTGACCCTCGGTGACGGCACCAGGAAGTCGTACGCAGGCGTGGTCATCGCCACCGGGCACGACCGGACCCCGCGCCGCATCGACATCCCGGGCAATAGCACAGTGCCCGTGCTGCATTCGAGCGAGTACCGACATCCCGAACAGATCATCGGCAAGCGCGTCCTGGTGGTGGGCGCCGGGCAGTCGGCGGCGGACATCCTGTCCGACTGCGCGGTGAACGCGGCACTGACTCTGCACAGCAGTCGGCGTGGATTCTACTGCATGCCGAAGTATCTGCTCGGGCAGCCAACGGACAGCATGCTGCAGGGACGCATGTGGCGGCCGATGCGCAAGCGAGCGTTCCAAACGCTGTTCTCCTACCTGCGCCGCCGATCCCGATCGTTCGGACTGCCGGTGCCCGACTTCGACAAGGGCATCGTCATTCCGATGCTCGGCGATCAGCTGCACCACTACTACACGCACGGCGACATCACGCCGAAACCCGATGTCGCCGCGATCGAGGACGACCGAGCGACCTTCACCGACGGCAGCGAGGAGAAGGTCGACATGGTCATCCTGGCAACGGGTTTCGTGCCGAACTATCCGGTGGTCGACCGTGCGCACCTCAACTGGGCAGAGGGGGCGCTGCGACCGGGGCTGTACCTCAACATCTTTCCGCCCGGTGCGCTCGGCTTGTTCGTCGTCGGGATGGTGCGCCCGATCGGCTCCCACTGGGATGTCTACACCCACCAGGCCGAACTCGTCGCCGACTATGTGCAGGCGAAAGCGGCCGGGCCGCAACGGATCGAGCGCTTCGTCCGCGCGACCCACGGTGCGCAGCCCGATCTGTATGCCGGACTGCGTCTTTACCACGCCGAGCAGTACCCGCTCGTGGTGGAGAAACAGGATTACGTGAACCAGCTGCGCAAGCACGCGAAGCTGTTGAAGTGAAAGGTCCCACCATGAAAGCCCCTGGTCCAGGACTGGTCGAAACCGGCCGTATGCTGCCGAAACTGGCGAAGAACCCACTGGCCACCGTGGGCAGTCTGCTCGACGGCTACGGCGACGTGGTCCGGGTGAAGGCCGGGCCGATGCTGGTCTACCTGGTCGCGGATCCAATGCTGACCGAATACGTGCTCAAGGACAACTACACCAACTATCGTAAGAGCCCGATCTACGACGAGTTCAGCATCCTGCTCGGCGACGGCCAGCTGACCACCAACAACATGGACTACTGGCGCAAGCAGCGCAAGCTGATCAGCCCGGCGTTCTCCCATACGCACGTCAAGGGATTCGCCGACGACATCACCGGCAGCACAACGGCAATGCTGGATCGCTGGGATGCCGCGGCGGGCGAGTATCGCGACATCTACGACGACTACGTCGAGCTGCTGCTCGCGGTCACCGGGCGGATCCTGTTCAGCATCGACTTGTCCACGGACACAACGCAAGTCACCGATGCGATGCGAGCCGCCTTCGCGTTCATCATGAAGCGGGTCAACGCCCCGGTGAAGCTGCCGCAGTCGTTCCCGACGCCGGCGGCGCGGCGGGTCGCCCACAAGGTGGGCGAACTCGACGACGTCGTACGGCAGCTCATCGAGGAACGTAGGGGCGGCGGCGACACCTCGGACGTACTCACCACGCTGGTCCGCGCCCGCGACGAGGGCGGGCAGGGCATGCGGGAGGAAGACCTGCTCAACGAGATCAAGACGCTGCTCGTGGCGGGTCACGAATCACCGGCCAATGCGCTCTCGTGGGCGTGTTATCTGCTGGCCACGCACCCGCAGATCCAGGAACGCCTCGCAAGCGAGGTTCGCGACGCGCTCGGCGACCGTACCCCGGCTTTCGCCGACCTCGGGCAGCTCGGCTACTGCCGGATGGTCATCGAGGAGACGATGCGGTTGTACCCGCCCGCGTGGATCGTCGAGCGCACGCCGATCGCCGACGACGAGATCGGCGGGTATCACGTCCCGGCGGGCGCCCGGGTCACGTTGTGCATGTATTACATTCACCGCGACAAGCGGCTGTGGGACGACCCGGCGGAGTTCCGGCCCGAGCGCTTCGCCGACAAGGAAGTGGCCGAACGGCACAAGTTCGCGTTCTTTCCGTTCTCCGGCGGCCCGCGGATCTGCCTCGGCAAGGACATGTCGATGACCGAGATGGTGCTGATCCTGGCCATGACCGTGCAACGCTTCCGGCTCGAGCTGGACAGCGCGCACCCGGTTGTGCCGCTGGCGTCGGTGAACCTGCGCCCGGAGTTCGGCATTCGGATCCGACCCGTGCGCAGGGCCACCCAGCCGGCACTGACCTGACGGCGGTCGCGATCAGCCGAGCAGTTCGTGGCCGAGCGCCAGTAGTTCGGCTGTGGAGAGAACCTCCTCGTCCGCCGATGTCCGCGGCGGGCGGGTGAGGAGCGCGGGCTCGATGCCGTCCGGGAGCTCACGTGCCCCGATTGTCGGTGGTGCTGCGGGGTGGTTCGTCGCTTCGAGGCGGGTGGACAGTTCGGCGGTGAGGAGTTCGACGGTGGGGTGGCCCCAGATGATCGCCGCGGGGACGGTGATGCCGAGGCGGGCGGCGAGACGGGAGCTGAGTTCGACGGCGTGCACCGAACCGACACCCAGCTGATCGAAGTTCCGGGTGCGGCCGATGCGGTCCGGCGTGACACCGACGACCTCGGCCAGTTCCTTGGCCACCGTGTCGCTCAGCGCGGCGCGGCCGACACGGTGGCCTCGCCCGTGATCCTGCGTCGAATTACCTGCTACCACAGTGCTTTCGGAGCGTTGGTCCCGCATCGGTTCGGTCTCTGCGGGGATGGCCCAATGGCGTTGCCGCTGAAACGGATACGTTGGCAACGACACCACACGGCCCGGTGGGGCGAGGGCCGACCATTCCGGGTCGACGCCGCGTTCGAACAGCGCGCCGACCGCCTGCAGCAGCCTGTGGCGCGGCACTGTACCCGGTCGCAGGGCTGCAGCAACCACCAAGGCCGAGGCTTGGGATGCATCGGCCGTCTCGGTCGACGCACCGATCGGCACAGTGTCGCCGAGTCTCTGGTTCAGAAAGTTGTTCACCTCTGCCATGGTGGTCGCCACCAGCGAAAGGCGTTGTTCGAAAGGCTTTCTCGTGCGGCAGAGCGTGTGCGCGAGGTCGTCGAGCGTGATGCCGGGGTGGCTCGACAGGTGGTCGCGCAGCCGGCGAACCTGCTCGCGCAGTGCGGGTTCGGTGCGTGCGGACAATACGATCAAACGCTCTGGGTAGCGTAGCTCCGTCTCACTCGAGGTCGCGCGCACATTCGGTGGCGGACCATCCGCGATCTCTGTCGCGACTTCTTCAACGATCACGTGCGCGTTTGATCCGCCGAAGCCGAACGCACTCACCCCGGCGCGGGCCGGTCCCTCCCGTTCGGGCCATGGCAGTAGGGTATTCGCGACCCGGATGCCGGCCGCCGCGAGATCGAGATCCGCTGCGGCGTGGTCGAAATGCAGGCTGCGCGGTATCTGGCGATGCCGCAGCGCGAGCGCGACCTTGAGCAGTCCGGCCATCCCGGCGGCCGCCTCGGTGTGCCCGATGTTCGTCTTGACGGAACCGACGGTCAGTGCGGTGCCACCCCGCTCGGCCGCTCCATAGACGGTACCCAGAGCGGTCAACTCGGCGCGGTCGCCGATGGCGGTGCCGGTGCCGTGGGCTTCGACATAGTCGACGGTCGACGGGTCCACGCCCGCGCGGGCACAGGCGCGGCGCAACAGTTGTTCCTGCCCGGCAGCGCTACTGGCGGGCATGCTGTGTTTACCCGCCCTGTCGGATGCCGTCCCCCGATGGTGGTGGCCGTTGTTGTTGGTGGCGCTGCCGAGCACGGTGCAGTAGACGCGGTCACTGTCGCGCAATGCCGCCGACAGCGGCTTGAGCACGACCACCGCGCCGCCTTCGCCGCGCACATAACCGTCGGCGGTGGCGTCGAAGGCGCGGGAGCGGCCGCCAGGGGCGAGTACACCGAGCTTGGACAGGCCGATCGCGGTGTCCGGGATGAGATTCAGCTGGACGCCGCCTGCTACCGCCACCGCGCTTTCGCCCGCGCGCAGCGACTGGCAGGCCAGGTGAACCGCGACCAACGAACCCGCACAGGATGCGTTGACCGTCATGCTCGGCCCGTCGAAACCGAGGAAATACGACACCCGGTTCGCGATGATGCCCTCCACATCGCCGGTGCTGGTGAAGGGTGTTGTAGCGGCGGGGCCGCGCCGCAACTTCACCGCCCGGTAGTCGTTGAACTTGTTGGCGAAGTACACGCCGGTGTCGGGGACCGCGTCGGGTCGAATTCCCGCGTCCTCGAACGCTTCCCAGGACAATTCCAAGGCGAGCCGCTGCTGCGGGTCCATATCGGCGGCCTCGCGCGGGGTGATCCCGAAGAACTCGGCATCGAACAGCTCGACATCGGGCAGGTAGGCGCCCGCGATCGAGACGGTTTTGCCGGGAGCGTTGCGCTCGGTGTCGTGGTAACTCCCTGCCGGCCACCGACCTGCCGGCGGCGCGTCCGCGACTGCGTCGACCTCGCCGATCAGCAAGCGCCACAGGGCTTCCGGCGAATCCGCGCCGCCGGCGAATCGGCAGCTCATGCCGACCACGGCAATCGGCTGCGCGCTCGGTGTGGTCGTCGCCTGGTCGCGGTTGGTGCGCCGCTGCGGCTTCTTCCGTTTCACAAACGCCTACTCACCTACCGGGATTCCGTCCGACCAGGTGTCCGGCGGACAGGTGCCTTTCGGCAATTCCGCTGATCTTGTTGTGAGGTAAAGAGATACGGACGAGACTCTACCTGTGCTGTTTTCCGATCGCCCCGTTTTCACTCGGGTGACTTCTGTGCTCGGAGGCGAGGCACGACGTCGTGAACTGATTCGCTTCGCCTCCGTGGGGGTGGCCGCGTTCACACTGGACACCGCCGTTTTTCTGACTCTGAAGAGCACAGTGCTCGAGACGCAGCCGATCATCGCGAAGGTGCTGGCGGTGCTCGCGGCGATCACGCTGTCCTACATCCTGAACAAGCAGTGGTCCTTCGCCGCGCGTGGCGGACGGCGCGGGCACCACGAGGCAGCGCTGTTCTATTCGGTCAGCTTCCTCGCCGTCGCGATCAACACCGCACCGCTGTGGGTGTCGCGCTACATGCTCCACCTCGAGGTGCCCGAGGTCTCCCGGCTCACCCAGAACGTAGCCGATTTCGTGGCCGCGCAGCTCATCGGTACCGCGCTCGGCATGGTGTTTCGGTTCTGGGCCTTCGTGCGGGTGGTGTTCCCGAATCAGGTGGAACGCGCACCCGAGTAGTCAGGCGTCCACGAAGATATCGAGTTCGAGCGGCCCGCCGCCTGGGATGACGCGGTACCGGTCCAGTTCGGTGACGCCGTGCGCGGTGAGTACTTCGTCGTCGAGGAACAAATTACCGGTCACGTCGGCCGCAGGCGAACAGAACACGAGATGTGCTGCGTCGGCACAGATTTCGGGCGTGCGTGACCTCGCGATCGCCGCCTCGCCGCCGAGCAGATTACGCACAGCGGCGGTGGCGACGGTGGTACGCGGCCACAGCGAGTTGGCGGCGATGCCGTCCTCGCGCAATTCCTCGGCGAGCCCGAGCGTGGTCAGGCTCATCCCGTACTTGGAGACCAGGTAGGCCAACGACGAGCCCGTCCATGCCGGGTTGAGGTTGAGCGGTGGGGAGAGCGTGAGGATGTGCGGGTTGCGCCCGGCGGCCGACGCCACCCGCAGGTGTGGAATCGCGAGTTTGGACAGCAGGTACGCGGCACGCGTGTTCACGCTTTGCATCTGGTCGTACTTCTTCATCGTCATGGAGTCGGTGGGCGTCAGGTCGATCGCCGAGGCGTTGTTCACCACGATGTCGATGCCACCGAACCGGTCGACCGTCTCCTGCACCACCGCCGCCACGGTATCGTCGTCGCGGACATCGCCGACGAACGGGAGCACCCGACCGCCTGCGGCTTCGATTTCCGCGGCCGCGGTGTGGATGGTGCCGGGCAGCTTCGGATGCGGCTGATCGGTTCTGGCGAGCAGCGTGATGTTCGCGCCGTCGGCGGCGGCGCGCAGTGCGATGGCCCGACCGATGCCGCGGCTGCCGCCCGTCACGACCATGGTCTTGCCTGCCAGTGACTTCGATCCCGGTTTCGTCATGGTCTTCGTGCTCCTGCTCCGGTGGCCGTCCCCGCGTGCCGAAGGTGACCTCCATCCCGCACGGAGGTCGCCTTCGGCCGGCGCGTTGGCTGCTACTTGACGCTGATTACTTTGTCCGAGGGCTCCTTTGCGTACAGAGCCGTGATCCCGTCCGCGTACTTGCTGGCGATCGGGGCGCGCTTGAGCGACATCTTCGGGGTCAGCTCGTCGCCGCCCGGTTCCCATACCGCGCCGAGGATGGTGAAGCGCTTGATCTGCTCCACTCGTGACAGCTTGCTGTTACCCGCCTGCACAGCGGCGCGCACTTCGTCCACGATCTCCTGGCGGGTGGCGAGTGTGGCCAGGTCGGCGTCGGTGGCGCCGAATTCCTTGGCACGCAGGGTCGCGACATCGGGGTCGAGCACGATGAGCGCGGTGATGTAGGGCTTGGCATCGCCGATCGCGATGGCTTGACCGATCAGCGAGGAGGCGGCCTTCATCGCGTTCTCGATATTGCTCGGGGCGATGTTCTTGCCCCCCTCGTTGATGATGAGTTCCTTCTTGCGGTCGACAATGCGGAGGTAGCCGTCGGGGTCGATGGTTCCGACGTCACCGGTGTGCAGCCAGCCGTCCGCATCGATCGCTTCGGCCGTTTTCTCTGGCATGTTGCGGTAGCCGCGGGTGACGATGGGGCCACGCACCAGGACTTCCCCGTCGGCGTCCAGGCGCAATTCCATGCCCTCGACGGTGCGGCCCACCGAGCCGGGGCGCGGCTTGTCCAACTCGGTGTAGGTGCCGACGCCGGTGGTCTCCGACATGCCCCACACCTCGGTCACGGCGAAGCCGAGGCCGAGGAAGTACTCGAGGGTCTCCGGCGGCACGGGTGCGGCGCCGGAAGCCGCCACCTTCAGCTCGTCCAGGCCGAGGGCGTGCCGTAGCTTCGACAACACCAGCGTCTCGGCCACTTTGTGCTGTACGGAGAGCATCGGGCCGCGGCCCTGCCCCGCGAGATCGGCTCGGGCAGCGGCGATTCCGGTGCCGATGGCCCAGTTGGCAAGTGCCTTCTTGGCCGCGCTCGGTTCGGTGGCGAGCTTGTTCTCGATGCCGGTCTTGATCTTCTGCCACACCCGTGGCACGCCGAAGAACGTGGTCGGGCGGGCGTCGGGCAGCGCGGCCGCCACCTCGCGCGGGTCGGTGACGGTGGTGATCTGGATGCCGGTGGTCAGGCTGAGGGCATGTGCGGAGATGCGGTCGGCCACATGCGCGGCGGGCAGGTAGGACACCGTACGGTGGTCCATGCCCACCTGCAGCGGGCCGTTGACCAGCGCGATGATCTGGGCGAGCACGTTGAGGTGGGTGATCTCCACGCCCTTGGACGGGCCGGTGGTGCCCGAGGTGTAGATCAGGGTGGCGAGATCGTCGGCGGCAACCGCGCGCCACGCCGCGTCGAAATCGAAGTCGTCGAGGGGGTTGGCCTCGACCTCCTCGAGCGTGATGGCGCCGGTGGCCGGACCGTCGACCACGATGGTGTGCGCGAGGTCCACGCCCGCGCCGGTCACCGCACCGAGGAAAACCTGTTCTGTCACAACGACCTTGTTGGCCGCGTTGGTGAACACGTGCGCGATCTGGTCGGACGAACTGGTGTTGTAGACCGAGAACGGAGTCGCGCCGAGATGCAGCGCTGCGGTGTCGACCAGATTGAACTCGGGGCGGTTGGTGAGCATGATGCCGACGGTGTCGCCGTGCCCGACGCCGAGCCGGGCCAGGCCCGCGGCGATCGACTTCACACGTTCGCCGTACTCACGCCACGTGATCTCCTGGGTGCCGCCGACCGTCCGCAACGCGACCTGCTCGGGCCGCAACGTCAGGGTCTCCTGAAACGCCTCCGGCACGGTGTAGACCGTTTTGCCCGATTCGTGCGCATATCCGATGAGTGTTGTCGTCATATCCCTGTTTCCCGATTTTCTCTGGCATGAACCGAATCTCGCGGCGTCCGCACGGGTCCGGTCCGAGACCCGATGTCGGCAGAACGCAACGGTGCTTCTGTCAACTTCGCGCGAGTCGGCGCGCCAAGAGTGGCGCGGCTCACTCATGGTAGTCAGGTCCGCGGGTCATGAGGCGGCATACGTGCGAACCTGATTTCGCGCATCGGGGAAATCTCGGAGCATCCCATGAGATGCGTGAATTGTGGCAACGGCGAGCGCCGAGACCTGAAAGACTCGGCAGCGCCCGGGGATTCAGGGTAGCGACGTCGGGAGCGGCCGCAGGTTCGGACATGTGGATGGTGGCTCGATCTCCGGGGCGATACGCAACATCTGAAGGGAACTACATGTCCACAGCGAGCGTCATCCGTCCGTTGGCGCCGAGCGAACAGATGTTCGCCTTCGGTGAGGTCTTCGTCGGGTACTCGGTTCGCGTGTCCGGTCGATTGGACCTGAATGCGTTGTCGACGGCGTTCGACGCCATTGTTCGCGCCTATCCCATCCTGGGCGCTCGTCTCGAGGCCGTCGAGACCGGCGGGCATGTCCTGGTGGCTGCGGCGGGGGCGGGGGCGGCGCCGGGAATCTCGGTGGTCGACGGTGATCCGGAGCAACTGCTCACCGGAGCGAAGTTCGACCAGAGCGTAGCGGTCGGTGCGCTGTGCGTGGTCCGCGACGGCGACTCCGCGAGCGTCACGCTCGTGATCCATCACAGCGTGGCAGATGCGTACCATGCCCTTGCCATCCTCGGCGATCAATGGTTCTTCTATCGTGCAGCGACCGAAGGCCGCCTGCCCGAACCGGAGATCCATCCCTATCCGGAGCCCGTGGAGGCACTGCTGGCCGCCCGCGGCATCGAGAAGTTTCCGAATCCGGCGGCCGCCGCACCGGCGCCGGGGCTCGCGGTGATCTCAACGCCCGCACCGGACACCATCGACCCCGGATACCAGATGTCCCAGACGACGCGATGCCGGCTGAGTAAGGCAGTGACCGCGCAGCTGGTCGATCTCGGGCACCGCGAACAGGTAACGGTGCACGGGCTGGTGTCCGCGGCGATCCTACTGATGGAGGCCGAGATTCGGGCACTGCCGCTGACCGAGCTCATGTATTTGTACTCCGTCGATCTACGCACCAGGGTCAGCCCCCCGATCGGTCTGACCGACGGCACCGACGTCCTGGGATTCACGAACTATGTGCCCGGTGCGGACGCGGGGACAACGATAATCGGCCTGGCCCGCGGCGTCTGCGATGCCCTGCAGGCCGCCGTGGACTCGGGTTTCGTGCAGCAGACGCCCCTGCAGATCCCCGATGTGGCAGCGGCGGGACCACCCAGGGTCCCCGGGATGGTGATGGCGACGAACTGGGGCCGAGTGCCGCAACTGCCCGCGCAGCAGGACCTGCGGATAGACGACTTTCGCTCGATCTTCATCGCGAAACCGGACCGAACCGGGCGC
This sequence comes from Nocardia sp. NBC_00403, assembly GCF_036046055.1. NCBI lineage: Bacteria > Bacillati > Actinomycetota > Actinomycetes > Mycobacteriales > Nocardiaceae > Nocardia > Nocardia sp. NBC_00403. The sequence goes on along the minus strand of NZ_CP107939.1, from coordinate 6,039,107 downwards.
AGGCCAGCGGCCAACACCTGCATTATCAGCACCTTCGACGACCGGCTGAGCATCGAAATCCATCATCCGCCGCAGACCGCCGCACAGGAGCAGCGTCGCATCGAGTTGCTCACAACGACACTGCACGCGGCCGCCGACATCCGCTCCCCGCAGTGACGCGAGTGTCGTCGCGCGAGTAGCGAACCCGGCTCGGGCTCGCCATCGAATGATGCGCGCCCGGGCCGCTTGCCCGGGTGCGGCTGAGCTCGTGCCTACCTGCGTATCGAGGGTGTGTCGGCCCCGCCTGGTAGACAGAGATCGACGTCGACGACTGAACCCGGGAGGTGGGCGAGATGCCCCGCGAGTTGGCAGACCTGCCCTACGCGAGCTACCTGAAACCGCTGGAAGGCCCGCTCGAGCAGGAAGGCGACTACGACTGCGTGCAGGTGAGCGGCGCGGACATCGACGATGTCGAGGCGGGTCACGCGCGGTTCTCCGAGGCGGTGTTCACCTCGCTCTCGATCAATCGCGGCAGCATGCGGTACTCGCGATTCACGGATGTGTGGGTGCGCAACGTGCGATGGGTCGGCACGGAATTGGCCGACACCTCGTGGCAGGACGCGGAGTTGATCGAGGGCGCCATGTCCGGTGTGGACGCCGGCGGTGCCAATTTGCGGCGAGTTCGATTCGAGGGTTGCAAGTTCGACTCCGTCAACTTCCGCCGCGCCAAGTTCCGCGACGTGTCGTTCGTCGATTGCGTTGTGCGGCACACCGATTTCGGCGACGCCGAGCTGACCAATGTGACCTTCCCCGGCACGGTGGTGCAAGGACTGCTACTGAACCGGGCGCGCCTGAAGAAGTTCGACCTCCGCGACGCGGTGAGCATCGGCATCGCCGACGGTATCGACGCGTTGCGCGGCGCGACCATCAGCAGTCGTCAACTGATGGACCTTGCCCCCGATTTCGCCCGGGCGATCGGCATCAACGTCGTCGACAGCTGACCGTGGTTCACGTGTGTCATCGCCGAGACTGAACTGTTGAAGGTTCGTAGTTCCATCGCTATCGACGGGGTGGTGCTCGGAGACCAGCTGCGCCCCAATGCTTTTCACCGGTGGGAGGCGTCTACGGTGTCGCCGAGGAACGCGGCAGTGTTCGCAGCACACCATTCGGCGAAGGTTCGAGGCGTGCGACCGAGCAGCCGCTCGACAGTGTCGGTGCGAAACCCGGTCGTATCGGCGCGCAGCAGCGCAAACCCTTCCGCAATGGCGGCGGCCAGCGCCGGGGGAGCACCGTGCGGAAAGCGGGAACGAACAGCTTCCTCGGGTGTGCGCACCGCGCGGACTTCGATGGTCCGGCCGAGCGTCGCGGCGAGGATCCGCACCTGCTCGGTGACGGTGAGCGCCTCGTCGCCGGTGAGAGCGTATTCCGTGTTCTCATGGCCGTTTTCGGTCAGGACGTGCGCTGCGACCGCGGCGATATCGGCGGGATCGATCGGCGCGAAGCGTCCTGGACCGACGGGGTCGAGGACGAAACCCTCGTTGCGGATGCTGTGTACCCACTCGAGCGCATTGGTCATGAAGCCGCCCGGCCGCAGGATGGTGGCGGGAATGCCACTGGCCCGGACGATTTCCTCCCGCGCGTGGTGCCAACGTCCCATCGCGGGCGTGGGATCGCCGAGCGCAAAGAGGGAGGACAGGTGCACGACGTGGCGGACGCCTGCGCGTACTGCGGCCGCGATGGCGTGGGCGGTCTGCTCGGTGCCGATGCCCGCAGCGAGCAGAAAAAGTGCGTCGACGCCGTCGAAAGCGCTCGCGAGGGTGGCAGGGTCGTCGAGATTGGCGACGACGCGGGGGATGCGACCGGGCAGCGCGGCGGCGCGCGCGGGATCGCGGACCAGGATCCGGCATGCGGCGCCGCGTCCATCGAGCTCCCGGACCAGTTCTCGCCCCACATTTCCGGTGCTTCCGGTCATCAGTATCATTGCTGCTCCCAGTTCATTAGCCGACTATCAACTGTCTCGACAGAGACGTTAGCCGGTTAATGATTAGCCGTCAATCGACCTGTTTCGTCCGACCATGGAGACCGCGATGCCCGAGTTCTTGGATCTGCACAGCAAGACGACAAAGGCGCTGCGCGCGGTGGCCGACGCGGGCATGCGACGGCACGGATTGCACCTCGGCCAGAACCACCTGCTGGCAGCGCTGTGGGAGCGGGATGGGCAGACGCCGGGCGAATTGGCCGCCGCATTGCACGTCACGACGCCCACCGTCGTCAAAATGGCCACCAGGATGGCCGACGCCGGGCTGCTCGTCCGTCAGCGCGACGACCACGACAACCGCCTCGTGCGCCTCTGGCTCACCGACGCCGGCCATGATCTGCGGGAGCCGGTCGAGGCCGAACGACGATCGCTGGAGGAAGTGATCACCGCGGATCTCACGGCGACCGAGCGCGAGCACCTGCTGAGCGCGCTGGCGAAAATTCACCGTGCCGCAACCGATCTGCTGCACGGTTCGGCCGACTGAGTGACGCTGGCGCTCAGTACTCCTTGCGGTGTGGAACGAACTCCAGCGTGAGCAGTGCGGCCGCGGCCAGCAGGACCTCGCGCCAGCGGATGAGGGCAAAGCGCTGATCGGACAGCGCGCGGAACTTGCGCAGGAACCGATACAGCGATTCCAGTCGAATCAGTGGATCGCCCAGGTGCACGAACGCATAGATCAGCGTGGCGGTGCGGGAGCGGTCCTTGTCGGCGAACAACTCGGGGAAAGGCGCGAAGGCCAAAGAGACTCGCTGAATACCCTGGGTGCGGGCGTACTCGACCAGATCGAGGACCATCCGTTCGTCCAGGCCGTTGGGGGCGTCCTTGCGCCGCCACGGGACATCGAGGCTCAGTTCTCGGCCGCGGCCGGACACACCGTAGCGCTGGAAACCTGCGACCCGCCCGTCCGCGTCGCGGGCGATGACCACGAGCATGCCGGGGTTTCGGCCGTCCAGGAGATGATCGAGGATCATCGAGAAGCCGCGGGTCTGCCTGCCGTGCTGCCATTCGTCGACGATGTCGAGCAGTTCGGCACGCAGCGGCTCGCTCAGCGTGGCTTCGCTGACCACCTCGGTGGTCACGCCGAAGTTGTGGGTGCGGCTCACGGCTTGGCGCAGATTGCGGAACTTTCGTCCGACCATGGCGAAACTGTCCACCTCGATCACCACATCGCGCCCGACCGGGATCGCGTGCAGCCCGCGATGCTCGATGGCGCGGCGCCGCCACATGCCCGCCATTTCGGGACCGGCGCCGAGCACCGCGATCCGCCAGCCGTTGTTGGCGGCGAAGTCGGAGAACTCCGAGATCAATTCGGCGAATGTGGCGCGCTCACCGATCGGATCGCCCGCCACCACAGCGATGCCGAAGCGGGTGCGATAGGCGATCGCGGCGGAGGAATTCGTGTTGAAGAAGTAGCTTTTCGACGAATGCAGGGCGAATGCGGCCAGCGGATCGCGCTCGGTCCGTCCGACCAGCTCGGCCACCCGATACAGCTGCTGTGGCTGTGGCCTGCTCGGTTGCGCCAGCATCAGAATGAAACCGGTCGAGGCGAGGAAGGCGAACCCGACCCCGGGGTGGGAGACGCGATAGGCGGCATTGGCGGCCGCGAGTACGAACACCGCGATCGTCAGATGCGGCAATGTGATCGGCCTGCGCAGGTGCAGGCCACGGACCACGAACAGTCCGGCGATCGAGGCCGCGACAAACCAGCTGTGATCGACGCCCTCCTGCGTAGCCAGCCCGGCTTCGTACACGAGTGCTGCGCTGAGCAGTAGCAATGCGGCGGTCAGGATGGGGCGGACGGCAGGTGTCGCGGTGAAGGTCGCTTGCCGGTACCCGGCAAGCGTGGTCAGGCTCTGTGCCGCTGTCTGCCGCTCCTCAGCCACGCCGGTACCCCATCCGGACCAGTCGAGTCCGCGTCTGCCGCACATTCACGAACAGGTTCCCCATTTGGTCCTCCTGATGATCCTGGACCGAAGCCACACTAGGCCGAACATGTGACAGGCTCTCGAACATTCCTTCGCTATGGAAACGATTTGTGTTAACGCTGTCCGGCGCTATTGCTCCAGCATGCGCGGTTGCACACCCGATGGCTATGCCGGCTTATCGAGCGAGGGCGAATAGGTCCCTGTTCGGGCACTCGGGCCTGGGCCGAGGAGGTCGTTGGTGGGTGGAAATCGCGGTCATGCTGCGGCGCGCCCCGAGTTGCCGTGGCGGTCTTGTGTCCGAGACAGTACGGGCCGATCTATAGACAACGCTGTTCATATACGCCTATCGTCTTGATCCATGACGAAGTTCGGCGGCAAGCGCTGCCTGATCACGGGGGCCGCAGGTGGCTTGGGCCGCAGCATCGCACTGGCGGTCACTGCCAAGGGCGCCTCGGTCATCCTGACCGATATCGACGACGACGGTCTGCAACGCACCGCGGCCGACGTGCAGTCCGCCGGTGGCACCGTGCATCTCGCGGCCCCCGCCGACGTCAGCGACTACGACGCGGTGGTCGCGCTCGCGGCCGAAGCCCATGCCGTGGTCGGCAGCGTGGACATCGTGATGAACGTAGCGGGGATCGCCACCTGGGGTGCGGTGGACCGGCTCACCCACACCCAGTGGCGGCGGACGATCGATATCGATTTGATGGGCCCGATCCACGTGATCGAGGAATTCGTGCCGCGCATGATCGAGGCGGGCAGCGGCGGTCACCTACTGAATGTGTCCTCGGCCGCGGGACTGTTCGGCCTGCCGTGGCATGCGCCCTACAGCGCCGGCAAATTCGGCCTGCGCGGCGTCTCGGAGGTACTGCGTTTCGATCTGCGCCGCCACGGCATCGGCGTCAGCCTCGCTGTGCCAGGTGCGATGTCGACGCCGATGGTCGACAGCGTGGACATCGCCGGTGTCGACCGCACCGACGCCACCGTGCAGCGCGCCATCGGGCTCTTCATGCGCCACGCGGTCACCCCGGAAGCCGCCGCACGGTCCATCGTGCGCGGTGTGGAGCGCAATCGGTATCTGGTCTACACCTCGCCCGACATCCGGGTCGGGCACTGGGCGCAGCGATACTTCCCGCCCTCCTACAACCTCGCCATGCGCGGCATGAACTGGGCGATGACCCGCTACTTCGACCAGGAAGCCGCAGTCGGCGCACGTTGATAACCCACAGCTCATTCGAGCGGCTTCGCGTCGACGAAGCATCACCCAGCAGCGTGCTGATCAGCACGACGGTGCCTGCCGGCAGTGGAACAATGCGCGCGATGGATGATGTCGTGGTAGTTGCGCCATATGCGTGTCATCCGATCATGTCGGTGCCCCCGGATTTCGGGGTTGTTCAGGCGAGGGCGAGGAAGAGTTTCTCGAGTTCGGCTTCGGTCATGGGCTCGGATCCGTCGGCTGTGTCGCCGGTGAGGCATTCGCGCAGGCCGGTGGCAACGATCTTGAAGCCCGCGCGGTCGAGTGCGCGGGAGACCGCGGCGAGTTGGGTGACGACGTCCTTGCAGTCGCGACCTTGTTCGATCATGGAGATCACTCCGGCGAGTTGGCCGTGTGCGCGGCGCAGCCGGTTGAGCACGAGGGAGATAGCCTCTTCATTGCCGACCATGGCGTATTCCTTTCGTCGAATACCTCATTCGATCATACCCCTGGGGGTATCCACGGGCCTGGCCCGCACCGAGCCTGTGGCGGTGCTATCGGTGGTGGGCGAAGCTGATCGAAGGGAGCAGCCTTCGCAGCCATTGCGGTGACCACCAAGCACTGTGCCCGGCCAGGCGCAGCAGTACCGGCAGCAGCACCAGCCGCACGGCAGCCGCGTCGAGCAGGACCGCGACGCCGAGGATGATGCCCATCTCCTTCGGGGGCAGCGGGTCGGCGAGTGCGAAGGTGAAGAACACTGCCACCATCACCGCGGCGGCGGCGAAGATCACCCGCCCGGAGTGTGCGAGACCGTCGACTTGGGCGAGTTTCGGGTCGCCGGAGAGCTCGTAGTGCTCCTTGGCGGTGGCCAGCAGGAATACCGTGTAGTCCATCGCGATCGCGAAGATCATGGCAAAGAAGAACACCGGTCCCCAGCCATCCAGGAAGCCCTGCGGGGTGAAGCCGAGCAAGCTTGCCCCGTGTCCGTCCTGGAAGATCAGTTTCGCCACGCCGAAGGCCGCTGCCGTCGAGAGCAGGCTGACCACAGTGCCGAGGGCGGCTATCACCGGTGCCTGCAGCGAGATCAGCAGCAGTATGAAGCCGAGGATCAGAATGATCCCCACGATGATCGGGAAGTACTCGTTCAGGGCTTGCTGCAGATCGAGGTTCTCCGCGGGTGCGCCGCCGACCATCGCGCCGGAAGGTAGAGCGTCGCGCAAATGGTCGAGGATTTCGCCCATCCGTGAGTCCGACGGGTCGACGTTCGGCAGCGCCTGCATCATCACCAGTCCGCTGTGGTCGAGTGCGGGCTGGGGCGGGGTGAGCATGCTGATCCCGTCGACCCCCTTGGCTGCCTGCGCAACCTGTGCGGATTCATCGACCGGGGTGATGATTTGTAACATGCCCGGCGCACCGTTACCCAGCTGAGCCTGGACGAGTTCATAACCTTGGCGCACCGGCGCGTCGGAAGGGACGACCTGGATGGAGGGCATGGCCACCTTCAGTCCGAACACTGGGGTCGACAGGGCGATCAACACGATGGTCGCGCCGATTGCGAACGGCCACGGGCGGTCGTGCAGCAGATGGCCCCATGCCGCGAATCGCGGTGAACGATGCTGCTGGTGTTCGGCGTGCGGTAGCGAACCGGCGTTGATCTTGCTGCCCAACGCTCCCAGCGCTGCGGGCAACAACGTCATAGTGGCCAGCAGCACAAAGGCCACCGCGAACATGATCCCGACCGCCATCGTCCGCACGGCGGGGGCGGGGACGATCAGCACTGCCGACAGGCTGACCAGGACCGTAAGTCCGGACAGCGCAACGGCTTTGCCCGCGGTATCCATCGTCTCGGCGACTGCCGCCTTGGCGCCAGGGGTATTGGTGAGCGCGTCGCGGAAGCGGGCGACGATGAACAGGGCGTAGTCGATGCCGAGTGCCAGGGCGAACATCATCGCGAAATTCATGGCCCACACCGAAATCGGCGTCACCTGGTTGAGCAGCACCAGTCCACCGGCCGAGGCGACCAGTCCCGCCATGGTCAGCAGCAGCGGCAGCCCGGCCGCTACCAGCGACCCGAACGCCAGCACCATGATTGCCAATGTGACTGGCCAGGAGAACATCTCTGCCTTCATCATGGCGTTGTGGTTGGCTTCGTTGAAGTCGCTCCACAGCGCGGAGGCGCCGGTGGGGTAGACCTCGATCCCGTTGCCGGACAACGCGGTCAGCGTGTCCTTGTGGTCGTCGACGGCCTTCACCATGTCGTCGGTGGAGGCGTTCGCGCCCGCGATGAGGATGCCGGTGTGTCCGTCGGGGCTGATCGACGTCCCGGGTTGCGGCGCGATCACTTCGCCGAAGCGTGCGTCGTTGGTAAATATATCGGTGATGTCGCCGAGTACTTGCCGCGCTTGTGTGCTGTCGATATTCGCGGTGTCGGAATGCACCACCACCTGCACCGCCGCCGAGGAGTTACCGCCGAAGTGCTGCTGCGCCAGCTCGCGCACCCGCACCGACTCCGCCCCATTCGCCTGCCAGCCCGCCCCCGCGAGCGATGTGAACACACTCGGCGCGGCCGCGCCGAGAATGGTCAACGCCAGCAGCCAAGCGCCGAACACGATCCGCGCGCGCCCCGCCATCATGGCCCCGAGCCTGCCCAGCGCCCCACCGGCGTTAACCGGGCGTGTGGTGTCGTGATCCGGGGAAACAACCACGTCGGTCATTACTGCCTCCTTCATACCCCCTGCGGTATATTGGATTCATCACCAAGATACCCCAGGGGGTATACAGGTGAAGAGTGGCATCCGGCACACCATGGTCGGGTCGCCCGATCACCAACGAGCGCGAGGAGAGCCGCTGATGTGCTACCCCGTCAACTGTCATACCTGCGGGAAAACGACCTGGTCCGGGTGCGGCGCCCATGTCGGCCAAGTACGCGCTACGGTTCCGGAATCGCAGTGGTGCCAAGGGCACTCGGGTCAGCCCGGTCGGCAGCGGTGGTGGCACCGCCGGCGCTAGGCAACTGCCCGAACGGTGGACGTTCCGCACCGAAGTCCCCAAGACCAGCGTCGGAAAATTCGACGGGAAGCGCCTGCGCAGTCAGTGCGCCGACGGGGAACTGACCGTCACCACGATCATCCTCGACCCCGATCTACCTGAGCTATCAGGTGGTCCAGCGCTGACCAGTTGATCTTGCGTGCCTGGTCCGACGTAGCGTGATCGCTATGAGAGAGCGACTGGTTGTCATCGGCGGCGACGCGGCAGGGATGTCGGCGGCGTCGCAGGCGCGCAGGCTCAAAGATCCCGACGAGCTGGAGATAGTCGTCTTCGAGCGGGGCAACTTCACCTCCTTCTCCGCCTGCGGGATCCCGTACTGGGTGGCGGGGGATGTGGCCGAGCGTGACGAGCTGGTCGCGCGCACCCCCGAGGAGCATCGATCCCGCGATATCGATCTGCGGATGCGTACCGAGGTCGTGGAGATCGACGTCGCGGCCGGCCGGGTGCGTGCCCACGATCTCGAGCCCGGCGGGGAATCATGGACCGACTACGACAAACTGGTGATCGCCACCGGCGCCCGGCCGATCCGCCCGCCGCTGCCCGGTATCGACGCACCCGGGGTGCACGGTGTGCAGACCCTCGACGACGGCCAAGCGCTGATCGAAACTCTCGAGCGGACCGACGGCAAGCGGGCCGTGGTGATCGGCGCCGGCTATATCGGTGTGGAGATGGCGGAGGCGTTGATCAAGCGCGACTTCGAGGTCACGATGGTCAATCGCGGCGACGAGCCGATGTCCACCCTCGACCCGGACATGGGCGCGCTGGTCCGAATCGCGATGTGCGACATGGGTGTCGAGATCGTCAGCAGCGCCGAGGTTACCGAGATCCGCATCGGCGCGGACGGTAGGGCGAGCGCGGTGGTCACCTCGGAGTGCGAGTACCCGGCCGACGTGGTTGTGCTCGGCATCGGTGTGCGTCCGGAGACCGCACTGGCCGAGGCCGCGGGGCTGCCGCTCGGCAAGCACGGCGGCCTGCTCACCGATCTTGCGATGCGGGTGCGCGGCCACGAGAACATCTGGGCGGGCGGTGATTGCGTGGAGGTGTTCGACCTGGTGTCGGGTCTGGAACGCCACATCGCACTCGGCACGCACGCCAACAAGCACGGCCAGATCATCGGGTCCGGCATCGGGGGCGGGTATGCGACCTTCCCCGGTGTCGTCGGCACCGCGGTCAGCAAGGTGTGCGACGTGGAGGTCGCGCGAACCGGCTTGCGTGAGAAGGACGCTCGCGCGGCAGGGCTGCAGTTCGTCACCGTGACGATCGAATCGACCAGTCGCTCGGGCTACTACCCGGGCGCGGCGACGATGACGGTGAAAATGATCGCCGAGCGGCGCACCGGCCGCCTGCTCGGCGTGCAGATTGTCGGCCGTGAGGGGGCGGGCAAGCGCGTGGATATTGCGGCGGTCGCGCTCACCGCACGGATGACCGTCGAGCAGATGACGGGACTGGATCTCGGCTACGCGCCGCCGTTCTCGCCGGTCTGGGACCCTGTGCTGGTGGCCGCGCGCAAGGCGGTCGCGGCCGTCCAGCGGCGGGGATAGCGCCTCAGGCCGCTCGGCGATACACCGCGACCACCGGGATCACCCGCTCGGTTTTGGCTTCGTACTCGGCGAAACCGGGCAGGATCTCCACCATCCGCGCGTACAGCTCATCGCGTTCGATACCCGTCACGAACTCCGCCTTTGCCGGGTACTTCTCGGTGCCGATTTCTACGGTGAGCTCGGGGTTCGCGCGCAGGTTGTGGTACCAGGCCGGGTGCTTGTCGGCGCCGCCGTTGGAGGCGATGATCACTACCCGCTCACCATCGGGCAGATAGACCAGCGGGTTGAGGATCTGGCGTCCCGATTTGGCGCCGGTGGTCGTGATGAGCACCATGTGCGCCCCCTCGAACATGCCGCCGACCTTGCCGTCGTTCGCTCGGAATTCCTCGATGATCTGGGCATTGAAGTCGTTCATGTGTTCCCGTCCGTTTCGGCTGCTTTCCTCCGCCAACACCATGGCAGGTCCGGGAATTCCTGTTCTGGGGCGACTCATTTCGGCAACTGAACGATGTAGGGCGTCGGCATGCCGCCGACGGGTGCTGCGTCGTCGGCGGTTGGCGCGCCGAAGGATCCACTGACGAACTGCTGTTTTGGCACCCATTGGGTGTATCCCCATGGGTTGTAGACCTCGAGCATGTCGTCTTTGGCGCCGATGATCACCAGCTGATGTGCCGGCCGATCGCCCTCGTTGGCAAACACGTCGACAGGGACCGGCTTGCCGGAGAGCACCGCCTCCTCGATCTTGGGTAAGACTGCCTCGCGTGTCGCGGCGTCGGTCACATCCCGAACGTCGTACTCCGCTCCGGTCGCCGGTCTGAGCAGGTGGCTGTCGAGTTGAGTCAAGCCGGGGTCCAGACCGCTGGTCGACAGGGTCTGCAGGTAGGTGTCGTTGTTGGAGGTGTAGGCGTATTGCAGTCGCTTCTGGAATGCGGCAGGGCTGTTGTCGCCTGCTGTCGCGCCACCAACTGCAGCTGGTCCCTGACCAGTGGAGAGTCCCAACATGAAAACCGGGTCGATGGTGGCGCGCGCCACGACCGTGGAAGCTGGGGCGCAGTCGCCGATAGGGCCTTGGCTATAGATGGGGGTGTCGTATCCGTCTGATTGCCATGGCAACGACGTGGTCTCGTTGTAGTCGGGTTGGCTCCGACGTGTGAACAAGGCATCGGAACTATTGAGTTCGGGTTCTAAATGTTGTTGCAGCCAGGCTTTGTCATCGCCATGTGGGTGTATGATGGCCGAGAATTCCTGGATATCGCGCAATGAATACCCCGAGGCGGCGGCATTCCAGAGATAGGCGGCCTCCTCTGGGGATTTGGAGTCGGCCAGCAGCTTTTCGAATGCACTGCGATCCTCTGCCGACATGTTATTGACTCTTTGAGAGCCTCGGGTCAGCGCGGTCGGAGTAATCCTATCAGGATTATTGGTTGCCAGCGTAATGGCAGAAAGTGGGTCGACGTCCGCTGCTTTTATCAGTCGGGCCCGCGCCGTGGCGGTGTGCTGCTTGAGGGCGCTCACTGTGTTTGCCGCTGCATGATCGTAAACCATACTGGCATTCAGGCGGTCGTAACAGCCGGATGCTGCCAGATCTTTGATCGGGGAAAGGGTCGCCACCGGCGCCGTCGCATGTGGTCCGGCCGATATCAGATAGTCTCTGGCTTGTTGCAAAGATGTTCGACCGTGCTCATCAAGGGTGTGTGCGCGCGCTAATTCAGTTGCCCATGTCTTCAGTGCCGCTGCTGCACCTTCAAATGACATGGCGGTTTTCATGGATTCGATAACCAGCGCTTGAACTGCCTGTACTGCGGTTTGACCTGCCGCACCTCGCCACACTGCAGGCAGGCCTCGGGTGGACACGTTGCCCAAGTTCTGGGCGGCCTCAGCGTGCACCTTGTGCACCGCATCGTAGGACTCCTCCTGTGCAGTGATCTTTCCTGGCGATCCACCGAGGGCGGGTGGTTTCAGTGCGATATCGATAACGCGCGCCAATAAGGATGGCGAAGTCGAGATCAGCTCCGGATTTCTATCTATAAGGTCCAATGCGATTCTCAGGGCCTCCGCTGCGCTCATTCCTTTGCTCGGTTTCCGTCCGTTGAGCGACCTTCGTGGTCTGGTGGATTGCTGGTAGTCAGGGAGTCGACAGGTGGGGAGTCGACAGGTGGGGAGTCGACAGGTGGGGAGACGACAGGTGGGGAGACGACAGGTGGGGAGACGACAGGTGGGAAATCGAAGGGCGGGAAGCCGATAGGCGGGGAATCGAAGGGCGGGGCTCCGGATATAGATAAGCCCGCCTCGATATCGGTGTCTTCGTATTTCTCAACAACCGCCGGGAGCAGTCCAACCAATTTCTGAAGCGCTGAATTCAATACTTGAATCTCGGATTTCCATGCATCATGGAATGATGCGCATGCAGCTCGGATTTCTGCATTGCCGAAGACATCGACGGTGCCCGGAGTTATGCAGATCATTTGCGAGGGAATCTCTGCAATATCATCATACGCAAGAACCACGCCTCTACTTGCCGCCGGGAAGTTTGCGGGGTCCAGCCATAAGCTTTGGTTATCGGAACTGCCACCCGGATCATCCTCGCTCATATGCATCCTCCTTATGGCCCAGCTCCTCAACCAGTAGGCCAGCTTAAACTGGGAATGCACCCTCGTGGTTCTTCATCTTTGGGAAGTCGAGTGTTCGATTATTTTTAATTATCGGTGGCGTTCGTGGAAAGAAGGCGTGAAGTAGGGACCGCGTTGTGCCGGCCGTGTATGGTGGCGGTGCGGCGTCGAGCAGGTGGATGGACAGGCGGTCGGTTCCCTGATCCGAAGTGCCAGATCTGCGATGTAGGGCTCGCCACCCGGCGAGCCCGTTCCAGCTGCTTGCGTGCAGTCGGGCATCGCGATGGAGCAGCAGTCGCCGGTCTATGGGCGCGTCGTCTGATTCTCCTGCCGCCCTAACGGGCCGGCGTTCGCAACGTGAACCTGTCAGCACTCCCGTACTATCGCGATCGAAGGCACCCGCCAGGTGGATGAAGGGGGGCGGTGTGGGAGTTCGCCTACCGGAGGCCATACACGACGGGGCACGGTGGTTGCGGCGCTTCGCCACGACGACTCCTGGCGCGATCGGCGCGGTGCTGGTCGTCACCGTTGTGCTGTGTGTGTTTTCAGGATTCGTGTCCGCGAATCAGCTGAGCGACAAGATAGTTCGCCGCGATATCGTGCTGGAGCGGACCGAACCACTGGCCTATGCGGCGCAGAGTCTGTACGTCGCGCTGTCGGCCGCCGACGCCTCCGCGGCGGCGGCTTTCCTGTCCGGCGGTATCGAATCGCCGGAGGTGCGCGGGCGATATCAGCAGGCGCTCGCCGATGCGGCGGGCGCGTTGGCGGAAGCGACCACCGGCGCCTCCGACGCGCAGACCCGATCGATCGTCGCGCGCATCACCGCCGACCTGCCCGCCTACACGGGGCTGGTCGAGACCGCTCGCGCCAACAACCGGCAAGGCTTCCCGGTCGGCTCCGCCTACCTGCGCGAGGCATCGATGTTGATGCAGAACTCGTTGCTGCCCAATGCCGAACAACTCAGCAAGAACCGTTTCGCCGCAGTGCGAGGCGACCAGAACGACATCGGGGCGCTGCCGCTGACGAGCATCGCGCTACTGCTGTCGGTGTCGGCCGCCTGCGGCGTCGGCTCATACGTGCTGCTGCAGCGGACCAATCGGCGCATGAACCTCGGCCTCGCCACCGCGGCCGGAGCAACGGCCGTCGTCCTGCTGTGGTCGGTGGCCGCGGTCCTTGTCGCGGCGAGCGGGGTGGACATCGGCAGGTCCGGGGCAAGCACTCGATTCGAGACGCTGGCGCAGGCCAGGATGCTGGCCCAGCAGGCCCGCACCGACGAGACGCTACAGCTGATCACCCGTGGCGATATCACCGCCGGTGAAGCGGATTTCACCGAACACACCGCCGCGCTCGGTGCGCGCCTGGAGAACACGATCGGTTCGGATTCGGCCGCCGCCGGGGCGCTGGCGAGCTGGAAGGTCGGGCACGCTCGCCAGAAGGACGCCTACGAGGCAGCCAACTATCCGGCGGCGGTGGCGCAGGCCATCGGTTCCGCGCCCGAGAGCTCGGCAACGCGATTCGCCGACCTCGACGCCGCACTGCGCAACGAACTCGCCGACGCGCGCACAGAATTGCGCAAGGGTGTCGATTTCGCCGGCGGGTCACTGGCATTCAGTCCGTCGGGCACTCTGCTGCTGATGGTGTTCGCGGCGGTCGCTGTCGCCGTCGGATTGTGGTCGCGGCTGAAGGAGTTCCTGTGAACACGAGGCTGCTGCTGGCCGCGACGCTGGTCGCCATGAGCGCACTGGTGACCGCATGCGGTTCCGGTGCGAAGGTTCCGGACCCGACCAGGATGGCGGCGGTGAACCCGCGGCCGGACCTGACCGAGATCACCACGGCGCCTGGATCAGAGGCCGACGACAGCTGTAACCCCGAGGCGAGCCTGCGTCCCGGACCGCTACCGAGACCCGGCGCGATGCCGCCGGGGTCGCCGATGGCCGCGATCGTCGCGACCGGCCGCCTGCGGGTGGGTGTGGACCAGAACACCTATCTGTTCGGCTTCCGCAACCCGACCAGCGGCCAGCTGGAAGGCTTCGACATCGATATAGCGCGGGAGATCGCCCGCGACCTGTTCGGCGACCCGGACAAGATCGAGCTGCGTTCGGTCGCGGCAGCCGACCGCATCCCGGCACTGCGCGACAAACAGGTGGACCTCGTCGTGCGCACCTTCTCGGCCACCTGCGAACGCCGCAGGAATGTCGACTTTTCCGGGGTCTACTACCGTGCGGCGCAGCGGATTCTCGTGCCCAAGAACTCCGGGATCAGGACCGCTGCCGACCTCGCGGACAAGGTCGTGTGCGTCACCCGCGGCACCACCTCGCCCGGTCCACTGTTCGGACTGCCCAAGAGGCCGACCATCATGGGCGCAGGCAACTGGACCGATTGCCTTGCCGCACTGCAACAAGGCAACGTGGACGCCATCAGCGGCGACGATCCGATCCTGTTCGGACTGGTCGCGCAGGATCGCAACCTGGAGGTCGTCGGGGCGGAGATCGGCACCGGCGCGTACGCGGTCGGTATCGCGCAGGGCAACCCCGACCTGGTCCGCTTCGTCAACGGCGTCCTCGAGCGCCTCCGTACCGATGGCACCTGGCAGCGCCTCTACAACGCCGGACTCGGCGAACTCGGCCCGTCGCCCGGCCCGCCAGCGCCCCGGTACACAGAGTGAGTGCGGCGACCATGCAGCCGCTCACCGTCGCCGAGATCGATCACGAATTGGCAGCCCGCGCAGCCGAACTCGACGCCATCACCGCCACCTTGCTGGAACTGGACAAGCATCCCGGACACATGCTGCTGCGCCGCTTCCCGCCGACCGGGCGCACCGAGCAGCGGTGGCAACCGGTGCGCGACGCGCTCGCAATGATGTGGGAGGACTTCGGCAGGTTGCGCTCGATGCTGGATTCGGCGCGGACCGTGCGCGGCAGTCGAGCCCGGCTCGACGACAGCGAACGCGCCGAGGTGACCAGGCTGCTGCGTGGACGACCCTATGAGGCGTCACGCACGCCGATACCGATGGCGCAACGTTCGCTGACCGGTCCCAGCGAACAGGTGCTGTTCGTCGGGCTCGCCGATACCGTGGACCGCATGCGGGCCACCTTCCCGGGGATCGCCGAATTCTTCGACGCGGTCGATGCGGTGAACACCCGGACCATGTCCGGCCTCGCGCCGCTGCAAGAGGAGTTGGACAAGGCGGGGGGAGCGGCGATCGCCGAGCTGGGTGTGATCGAACACGGCATCGCCGACCTGCTGAGTCGCTCGGCCACCGACCCGCTCGCGCTGACCACGCCCGAGATCGACGCGCGTATCGCCGAATTGAGCGACATGCTCCGCAACCACGCCACCGTCCTCGCCGAACTCGCCGCGATGGCGGCGAATTGGCCGACGGCCGTCGCGCAGACGCGCAGCCGGTGGGACACACTGCGCGCGACCCGGGAGCGCGCCGCCCACGCCAGGGCCGAAGTCGAGCGCACGATTCTGGCGGGATCGCTGCCGGTGCCCGCCGACAACACCGCGACCCTCGGCGCACAACTGGACGCATTGTCGGCGCATCCCGGTGCGGCTGCGACGCTGCTGGCGCTGCGCCGCCGGATTGCCGAGGCCATCGCCGATGCGGGCACTGCTGAACAGCTGGCGCAAGGCCTGCTCGACCGGCGTGCCGAACTGCGCGGGCGGCTGGCCGCCTATCAAGCCAAGGCGGCTCGGCTCGGAATCGGCGAGGATCGAGATTTGTTGTCCGCCTCGCAGATTGCCGCGGGACTGCTGTCCCGCAAGCCGTGCGATTTGGCGGCGGTCACCCGGGCGGTCGCCGATTACCAGCAGCTCATCGGCGAGAAATCGGGGAGACGACCATGATCTGTCAGGAGCTGGGGTGCGGCGGAGCCATCGAAGACGGATACTGCGTGGTGTGCGGGACGGCGCCCGCCGAGGCGACATCGGTCGCGGCGTCGGAAAACGCAGTGTCCGTGCCGAATCCGGTGTCCACCGAGGGCGCTGCGTGCGCGGAATCCGGCTGTACGGGCACCATTGTCGACGGCTACTGCGACGAATGCGGTACCGCGCCTGCTGTGCGCACCACGACCTCGGCGACCTCGGCTCGGTCCGCCTCGACCGGCACCAACCGATCGTCGGGGCGCTCGGTGCGCACCGGTCGGTCCACGTCGTCGAAGGCCAGTGCGCGGGGACGACTCGGTGCTGGCATGGTCGACGTGCCGCGGGTACCGCGCATCGATCCGGCCACCGCGATCATGAGAATCCCCGAGGTCGCCGAGTCGAAGCGGTTCTGCGGCAAGTGCGAACGAGCGGTCGGCCGCGGCCGCGATGGAGTGCCCGGCCGTACCGAGGGCTTCTGCCCGAACTGCGGCACGCGGTTCTCCTTCACTCCCAAACTGTCCAAGGGCGATCTGGTCGGTGGGCAATACGAGGTGGCGGGCTGTCTCGCACACGGCGGGCTCGGCTGGATCTATCTGGCGACCGACCGCAATGTCAGCGACCGCTGGGTGGTCCTGAAAGGGTTGCTGAATTCCGGCGATGTCGACGCGATGGCGGCGGCCATGGCCGAGAAGCGGTTTCTCGCAGAGGTCGAGCACCCCAGCATCGTCAAGATTCACAACTTCGTCGAACACACCGGACCCGATGGCATTGCCGTCGGCTACATCGTCATGGAGTACGTCGGCGGCACCTCGCTCAAGCAGATCCTGCGCGGCCGCCGCGACACCGACGGCGGCTATCTGCCGCCCGCCCAGGCGATCGCCTACATCCTGGAGATGCTGCCCGCACTGGGTTATCTGCATTCGCTCGGCCTTGCCTACTGTGATTTCAAGCCCGACAACGTGATGCAGACCGATGAGCAGCTCAAACTCATCGATCTCGGCGCCGTGATCGCCATGGACGATCAGGACAGCAATATCTACGGCACCATCGGATACCAGGCTCCCGAGATCGCCGAGTCCGGACCGACAGTCGCCACCGAGGTGTACACGGTGGGACGTACCCTCGCCGTGCTGGTGATGAATGTGCCGCAGCAGGGCGGGCACTTCGGCGAACTGCCCGGACCGGCCACCGAACCGCTGCTGTCGAAATACGATTCGCTGCACCGGTTCCTAGTGCGCGCCACCGACGCCGAACCGGAAGCCAGATTCTCCTCGACGGAGGAGATGGCCGACCAGCTCACCGGTGTGCTGCGCGAGGTGCTCAGCACTGATGACGGGGTGCCACGACCGGGCATGTCGGCGTATTTCGGGCCGCCGCGTGCGGTGTTCGGCGTCGGCGCGGACGCCGTGGTGGCACCGGGCACAGTCGTTGCGGCGCTGCCGGTTCCGCTCGTCGACCCCGGCGACAGCGGCGCCGCGCTCCTGGCCACCACAACCGGGAGTACGCCTGCGGAATTGGCGAGCGCCTTCGAGGCGGGGCTGCGGGCGGTCGTCACCAAGCGCGGTGAGTCGGTGGAGATCCCGCTGCGACTGGTGCGCGCGGCACTCGAGGTGGGAGATTCGGCGGGGGCCGAACGACGACTGGACGGGCTTGCCGAAACCCTGCCCGGCGATTGGCGTTTGGCCTGGTATCGCGGACAAGCACGGCTTCTCGCCGGGGATTTCGATACGGCCCGGGCAGAATTCGATGCCGTATACGCCGCGCTGCCCGGTGAGGCTGCGCCGAAACTGGCATTGGCGGCCGTCGCCGAACTGGCCGGTGCGGAGGCGGCGCCCCAGGAGGCATCGCGCTATTACGACACGGTGTGGCGCACTGATCACTCGTTTGCCAGTGCCGTATTCGGCCTTGCTCGCCTGCGTCGGGCTCGCGGCGACCGCGAGGGCGCGGTGGCTGCGCTCGACCAGGTGGACGCCGCATCGGCGCTGCACTCCGAGGCCCGGATCGCGGCAGTGGAAACAATGCTGACCGGGCGTGCGGCGGCCGAGCTGTCCGAATCGCTGCTGTGGGACGCGGGCGCTCGGGTCGAGCGGCTGCGGCTGGACTCCAAACGCCGTGGGGCGCAGATTCGGATGCGGGTGCTCGACGCCGCACTGGCCTGGCTGGCTGCGGGCAAAGTGCCTTCGGCGCATGAAACGCTGCTCGGCGCGCGCCTGGACCAGGACGGTGTGCGCATCGGACTGGAACGGTGCTATCGCGACCTGGCTCGCGAAACCGACAATATGTGGACGCGTTTCGAACTGGTGGATCGGGCCAACCGGATCCGGCCGAGGACGACGTTGTGAGCGAGCGTAAGGAGCGAACCATAGATACAGCGCCCGCGGGTGGAGCCGTGAACGCAGGCAGGCAGGCCGCCGCAGCGGCCAGGTGCCCGGGATGCGCCGCGAGTGTCAGTGCGGCCGACCGCTATTGCGAAGCCTGCGGTCGTGAGCTCGGTGCGCTGATCGCCCATGGGCTGCGCCGGGTCGCCCTGCCGCAGCCCGACCCGGACACGGCAGCGACATGCGACGGCTGCGGCGGGCTTCATTACGACGCCGACGGCTACTGTCGCGACTGCGGGCAACTGCGTCCCGAACCGGACCGGTGCGAGGCGGATCTGGGTGCGGTGTGTGTCGTGACCGATCGCGGTATCGCGCACGCTCGCAACGAGGATGCGGTCGCCGCTGCCGTCGTAGCGGGCCGAACCCCGTGGCAGCGTGCCTCGATGGTGCTCGTCGTCTGCGAC
Source organism: Nocardia sp. NBC_00403 (assembly GCF_036046055.1). Classification (NCBI taxonomy): domain Bacteria; kingdom Bacillati; phylum Actinomycetota; class Actinomycetes; order Mycobacteriales; family Nocardiaceae; genus Nocardia; species Nocardia sp. NBC_00403. The sequence continues at coordinate 6,020,123 of NZ_CP107939.1, read as the reverse complement.
GGGGTGTCTACGTCGGAGGATCCGCAGGCGGCATCGGGTGCCGCGGCACGGGTCGGCGTCGATGCCACCGTCGCCGCGTTGGGTGACTCGCGCTCCGCCGAGGATGCGGTGATGGCTGGACTCGCGGCCGCTGCCACGGCAGTGCGCGATATCGGTGAGTACGACGGCCACGCCCCCTCGTGCACCTACGTCTCGGCCGTCGTGCGTCGACTCGGCGACGGCACAGCGGAGATCACCGTCGCGAATGTCGGTGACAGCCGCGCCTATTGGTTGCGTGCCCGCGATCCGCAGGCCCGCGATGCGGCGCCGTCCCAGCGACTGTCGTCCGACGATTCGTGGGCACAGGCTCTCGTGGACGCCGGCGCCATGGACGAAGCGGCCGCCATGAAGGACCCGCGCGCTCACACTCTGCTGCGCTGGCTCGGCGCGGACAGCGACCCGAAACCGTGGTCGGACTCCTGTGTGCGGACCTTGCGCACCACCGGCCCCGGCGTCCTGTTGCTGTGCAGCGACGGGCTGTGGAACTACCAGGCCGATCCAGAGGCGCTGGCGGGCATGGCCACCACCCCCGCCACCGCGCTGCTCGCCGCGCGCGAGCTCGTCGACTTCGCGTTGCGCTCCGGCGGCAGCGACAACATCACCGTTGCGCTTGTGCCCGTCGGGCAGCCCGACAAGCCAGGAGAAAAGTAGTGAGTTCGGTTGACGGCAACGGCATTTCGGTAGCGATCGACCAGAACGAGTATCTGGCCGAAGGGACGGGCACGGTGGATGCCGTCGTCACCATCGAGACCGGGGCAGATTTCGTGGCCGCGGGGCCGTCGCCGGACCGGGTGGAGATCCTCATCATCGACAGTTCCGGGTCGATGGGCACGGCGCGAAAATTCGACGAAGCGCGCAAAGCCACGCTTGCGGCGTTGGACGTGTTGCCCGACGGAGCGAAGTTTGCGATCGTGCAGGGCACCTCGATGGCGCGCCTGGTGTTCCCCACTGACACGCCGTCGGTGCTCGCAAGCCGGGAGAGCCGGGCCGCGGCGCGCCGCCACCTCGATAAACTGCGGCCCACCGGCGGCACCGCGATGGGCACCTGGCTCGGACTGACCCGACAGCTGGCAACTATGCATCCCGGCGCGCTGGTGCATGCGATTTTGCTGACCGACGGCAAGAACGAACATGAGGAGCCCGAGGCGCTCGCCGCCGAGATCCGGCAGTCCGAAGGAATGTTCACCTGCGACTGCCGTGGTGTCGGAACCGACTGGCGGGTGGACGAATTGCGCGCCATCGCCTCGGCGCTGCACGGGACTGTCGACATCGTCTCCGACCCGGCCCACCTGGCCGTCGACTTCGCCGCCATGACGCAGTCCGCGATGACCAAGGCGATCCCGGAGCTGACGTTGCGGGTCTGGACGCCTGCGGGCGCGGCGGTGCAGTTCGTCAAACAGGTCGCACCGACCATCGAGGACCTGACTGCGCGTCGTACCGAATCCGGTGCGCAGGTGGGGGAGTACCCGCTCGGGGCGTGGGGGGCGGAGGACCGGGACTATCACGTGCAGGTGCGGGTGGAACCCGCCGCGCCCGGCCGGGAGAAGCTGGCGGCCAGGATCAGCGTGGTCGCGGGTGCGGAGGTGGTCGGTCAAGGGCTCGTCCGCGCGGTGTGGACCACCGAAACGGAGCTGTCGGCCCGAATCAGCAGGCGGGTAGCGCATTACACGGGTCAGGCCGAGCTCGCACAGGTTGTCCAAGAGGGGCTGACCGCCCGCAAGAACGGTGATGTGGACACCGCGACGGCGAAGCTGCGCAGAGCGGTGCAGTTGGCCGCGGAATCCGGCAATGAGGGGACGGCCAAGCTGTTGCGCGGAGTCGTGGAGGTCGACGAACACAACGGGACGGTGCGATTGCGCGCCAAAGTCGAAGCCGCCGATGAGATGGCGCTGGACGCGCGCTCGACCAAGACGGCACGGGTGCGGAAGGAAGCGTGATGGTCTGTCCGGAAGGCCATCACTCCGTCGCCACCGACTACTGCGATGTCTGTGGCTTGCCGCTGGCCGATCCTGCGACGGTCATGCCTGCGCCGACCACGGAATGCCCGTACTGCGGTGCGCCGATCAGTGGCCGATTCTGTGAGGTGTGCGGCCATGATTCGGCGCTGCCCGCCCCGGTTCCGGCCGCCCCCGCGCGGCCGGAACCGGGAGTTGCCGAATCTGATCCCGCGACCCCATCCGCCCGAATCTCTGGAGTGGTGACATGGGTAGCGACGATCACCGCTGATCGTGACTTCTATGACCGGGTGGTCGCCCGCGACGGCCCCGATGCCGATCAGGTCGGCTTCCCCGCGTTCTACCCGGAGCGCCGAATTACCCTGCGCGAGGGCGATATTCTGATCGGCAAACGTAGCGTCTCACAGGGCCTCGAACCCGACATCGATCTGGGCCTCGCGCCCGCCGACATCGGCATCTCCCGCGCGCACGCGATGATCCACGTCGCCGCCGACGGCCTCAGCATCACCGACCTCGGTTCCACCAACGGCACCAGCCTCAACGGCAGCGACGAGCTGATCACACCCAAGATGGCAGTCCCCTTGCGCAGCGGCGACCGTATTCACCTCGGCGGTTGGACCACGATCACGGTGTCCGCCGAACTCGCGTGAGGCCGATCAGCCGTGCACGTTCAACGGAGGGCAGGGCGGGAAGGCGACCGGTAGGGCGGTCAAGGCGCGGTGGAAGGGACCTGGCCGCCAGACTGGTTCCCCGGTCGGGAGGTCTGGTCGCATCTCGGGTAGCGCATCGAGGAGTTGGTCGATGGCGTCTTGCGCGATGAGGTAGGCCGAGGATTGCGCGGGGCAGGCGTGTGGGCCGATGCCCCATGCCAGGTGGGCGCGATTGCCTGCCTGGTTTTCGGTTCGGATGGTGGGGTCGTTGTTGCATGCGGCCATGCTGATGACGACCGGCTGATGGGCGGGTAGCCAGACGTCGTCGACGAGGATCGGTTGGCGTGGGTAGCTGATCAGGAGGTTGGCCAGTGGTGGGTCGTTGAACAAGACTTCGTCGAGGGCTTCGCGGGAGGAGAGGTTTCCGCCCATGACGCTGCCGCCGAACCGGTCGTCGGTGAGGATCACCAGTAGGGTGTTGACGATCAGGTTCAGTAGGAACTCGATCCCTGTGCCGTAGACCTGTGCTACGTGGTTGACGACTTCCATTTCGTCGAGTTCGGATGGATGTTGTAGTAGCACGGTGGTGATGTCGTTTGCTGGTTCGGTTCGTTTGAGTGCTACGAGTTCCAGTAGTGCTTCGAACAGTATCTTGTTGCCGTTTTCGGCATCGACTCCCTCGACGATGGCGGCCGTGCCGGCGGCGACTCGCTGCCCTATTTCCGGGGGGCAGCCGAGCAATGTGTTGACGACCTGGAACACGAGCGGGAACACGTATTGGCTGATCAGGTCGGCTTTGCCGTCTTGGCAGAAGGTGTTGACCAGCGGGATGGCGATGTCTTCCACGATGTCGTGGAGCGCGTAGAGGTCTATCGCGTCGAGGCTTGCGGTACTGGCCTGGCGGTAGCGTGCGAAGTCGAGGCCGGTGCTTCTGCTTGCGAGTGGTCGCCATCCCAGCAGTGGGAGGATGGGGCAGTCGGTGGGGATGTTTTTCTGCCAGGTGCGGGGATCGGCGGGGAAGTGTTCGGGATCGTTGAGGATTCGCACTGCGGTGTTGTAGCCGATCACCAAGGTGGCGGGTACCTCCGGCGCAAGTTCCACCGGTGCCAAAGAGCCGTATTGGCTGCGCATTTCGCGGTAGGCGCGGTGTGGATCGGCGGCGAATTCCGGCGCGTGCAGCGGCACTCGTGGGTCGTTGGAATCGGTCGGTGAGCCGTGGTAGACCGGGCAGGATCGGGCTTGGAGCTGGGGCGGCGTATTCAAGGATGGAACTCCAGACAATTCGTGTGCACGGCGGGTGGTGTAGCACGATTCCGGGCCGAATCGCTGCTCCGGAGAGCGCGGTTCCTGGTTCCGGCCGGAACCGCTCGATGGTATAGCGACACGTTCGATATCGAACGCCCATGCGTGGCAACATTGGTCCGACCAGCTAGATCGGCCGGTGTGTGGTGTGCGGTGAAACTTGTCGTTCCGACTCGATCGAGAGCGGCACCCGGCGGCGGCGGGTACTGCTCTGTCCGATGACCGAGTCGGGCGGCGGTTCGTCAGACGCCGAGGGCGCCCAGCGAATCGTGATCGTCCAGGGCGGTGGCGATTCGCTTCAACAACGTCAAACAGGTTTCGTCCGTTTGCATCTTGGGCTGGTACACCGCTCGGCCGATGGTGAATGCCCAGGCCGCGTAGGCGAACATGGACTGCTGCCGATAGGCCAGCCAGGCATCGTCGAAGGACGGCGCTTTGCCGCCGGCGCGTGCGAGCTCGTCGAGGTAGAGCTCGAGTAGTTCACGGTCCCACGCGCGCCGGTCTTCGGGCTCGCAGCCCGAGTTGACGGTGTACGCGAAGTCATGGGCCCAGCCGCCGTGCATCACCACCTGCCAGTCGGCGAATCCCATGCGGCCGTCGCTGGTCACGTAGGTCTGTCCGATGTGTGGGTCGCCGTGCAGCAACGTCTGCGGCATATCGTTGGTCGCGATGTCGATCGCCCGCTCGACGCCGGCCCACAACCGTTCGCTCTGACCGTAGAGGGTCTCGGGTATCACCGCTTCGGCTCGCTCCATGCCGACCGCGCAGCGACCCTTCATATCGATCGAGGACCGGATGGCGGCGAGGAAATCATTGGGGTTCTTCAGAGTAGCGATCGACGGATGCTCCCAGAAGGTGCCGTGTAGTCGGGCGAGATTGCGGACCAGATCTTCGATCTGGGTCCGGGCGATCGGGGCGTTCGGCTCGATGAACACCGCGCCTCGAGTTGCGGCAACGTCTTCCATCAGCACAATGGACCGCCACGACGACGAATCGAAGGTGCCCCAATAGCCGAGCGGCGCCTCCAGCTCGACCTGGGGGCGTAAGTCCATGAAGAAGCGGGTTTCGCCGTCGATCATTTTTCCGCCACCGAGCAACATGCGCTGGCTGAAGGACGTGGTGGTCTTCGCGAACAGTTCGGTCGGCAGACCGGCCTGTGTGCCTGCTTCGTTGTATTCGACGCGAATCGCCGCCCGCGTGGACGTGCCGCTGCTGCCGTTGGTGGTGCTGAACGCGACGACCTCGGCATCGGCGACATCGCGACACAGAACAGCCGTCAGCCATTGGGCGGTGATCGCGGCACCTGAGGCGGGGACATCGCCGACGCTCCTGGCCTTCGGTCGGGTGATCTTCTCGCGCAGCACATGACCACCGACTGTGGCGACCCGACCGAGCAACCAGAGTTTGTGGTTCATTCGTTTACCTCGATTCCGAGGTGTGACGAAAAATCCTGAGCAACTGTCCCGTTCACGAACACGTGCCGTAGGACAGTACCCGATGCGTTCGGATCGGTTGTGCGACAACAATTTCGCTGATTGTGGCGTGATCGCGACGGCCGGTGGTTCTTTCGGGTGATTGGAAGCGCACGTGTCGAGCTCGGGGGACGGGGAGCGACTCGGCGATCTCGGGCCCGAACTGCCGAGGTGACCGCGATCCGAATGCTGCTCGAGCTTCGTCGTGTTGCTGACATAGCGGTGGAGCAGCGTCGGCGCATGGGTCGGATCGGCGTCATCCCAGGCCAGGGTACCGATCATTCCGTATCTAACGGCCCGATGTGCAGCGGCGAGATTCGTCGAGTCGGATCTTCGGGAAGGCGTTTAGGGAGCATCTCTGGGGGGAAAGAGGTGTTGAAGGCAGATTTACGGCATATTGTAGAACCCGTTGAATGGTCCGTTGACTAGCGGTACATTCGGGAGCGATCCGATTGTTCGGGGTGAAGGGCTTCCCACCATGACCACAGTTCGTTCCGGTGAAGACTCGCAAGCGACAGGTTCGTTGCGGACCGAAGACGTCGGCTACCGCCAGAGCCTCCGACCACGCCAAGTGCAGATGATCGCCATCGGCGGCGTTATCGGCACGGGTCTCTTCCTCGGCGCAGGAAGCCGCCTGGCGAATGCGGGCCCCGGTTTGTTCATCGTGTACGCGGTGTGCGGAATGTTCACTTTCTTCATTCTGCGTGCCCTCGGTGAATTGGTGATGCACCGCCCGTCATCGGGGTCGTTCGTGTCGTATGCGCGCGAGTTCTTCGGTGAGAAGTACGCATTCGGCATCGGCTGGATGTACTTCTTCCACTGGTGCATGACCGGAATTGTTGATATCACTGCCATAGCCACCTACTTCCATTACTGGCGAGCCTTCCAGGGGGTTCCGCAATGGGTGATCGCATTCGTGGCATTGATGTTGGTGCTGGGCATCAACATGGTGTCGGTGAGATGGTTCGGTGAGCTGGAGTTCTGGGTCGCGCTGGTGAAGGTCGTTGCGCTGGTGGCATTCCTGATGGCGGGAACGGTCTTTCTGGTCGGCCGGTTCCGCATTCAGGGCCAGGAAACCGGTGTCAGCGTGGTCGAGCACAGCGGTGGATTGTTTCCCACCGGCATACTGCCGCTCGTTATGGTCACTACCGGTGTGGTTTTCGCCTATGCCGGGGTGGAATTGGTCGGGACGGCGGCGGGGGAGGCCAAGGATACGGCCAGGGTAATGCCGCGCGCGATCAACTCGATCATCGCCCGAATAGCGGTGTTCTATGTGGGATCGTTGGTCTTGCTTGCCCTACTGCTGCCGTACACCAGTTTCAAGGCGGGTGAGAGCCCCTTCGTGACCTTCTTCTCCAAGCTCGGCCTCGGCGGTGCCGCGGCGCTGATGAATGTGGTGGTGCTGACGGCGGCGTTCTCCAGCCTCACCGCCGGCTTCTACGCGACCGGCCGGATCCTGCGGTCGATGTCGACGAATGGCAGCGCGCCCGCCATCATGTTCCGGATGTCGACCAGGGGCGTGCCCTTCGTCGGGATTCTGGCGACCGGTGCGATCGCGCTGTTCGGAGTCGCACTCAACGCCGTCATGCCGGAGAAAGCGTTCGAGATCGTGCTGAACGTGTCGGCCTTGGGCACCATCACATGCTGGTCGGTGATCGTGCTCAGCCAGTTGCAGTTGTGGCGCTGGTCGCGCACCGGCCGGGTCGTGCGCCCTGCGTTCCGGCTGCCGGGGTCTCCATTCACCGGTATTGCCACACTTGTGTTCCTTGCCGGAGTTGTGACACTGATGGCGACGAACGATGACGAGGTCCAACGGTGGGCAGTGCTCACGACAGTGCTTGTCATGGTTCCGGCCCTCGTCGTCGGCTGGTTCGTGGCCCGGCGGAAGATGGCGAGCGTCGCGCGCCTCCGAATGGGATTCATCGCGCTGCTCCCGGCGGTCGCTGAGATGCGGTCGGTCGGCTACGAGGATCGTCGGCACCGGAACGCAATTCCGCCCTCGACAGCTATCTCTGACCGGGAAATCAAGTGAAAGCTACAGAGAGAATTACGAATTCGGGAAGGTTCGCGTGGCAGTCCGATTCTGACAGGCACAACCCCAAGCCGGCATCGAGTCGGTGGGCGCCGATACACCCCCGAGGTCGGTGACCGGGGCCGGCTCGGAATACGGTGCGACCAAGCAGGTCTACGCCATCTCGAACCGTTCTCTCATCCGCGGAGTCGCCTGGTCGAGAATCCTGATTCGGCTGGGTGGAGGGTGGTAGATCGGGCTGGACCACCGAACTGCAATCATGGCGGCATGACATCCGCGGTATATCTGATCACCGGTATTCAGGCCGCCGGGAAGTCCACGATCGCGCAGGCGCTGGCCGAGCGGTTCCCACTCTCGGCACACGTGCGTGGCGACACGTTCCGGCGGTTCGTCGTCGGTGGGCGGGCGGAGATGAGTCCGCAACCGTCACAGGACGCGCTGGCGCAGCTGCGGCTGCGATACGGATTGGCCGCGGACACGGCCGACGCTTATGCGGCAGCGGGTTTCACCGCGATCGTCCAAGACGTCGTGCTCGGTGGTGAGCTGCCGTGGTTTGTCGATCAGATCCGGACCAGGCCACTGTATGTCGTGGTGCTCGCACCGCGGCCGGACATTGTCGCGGTGCGCGAGGCGGGGCGTGACAAGGTCGCCTACGGTGCCTTCACCGTCGAGGATCTGGACACGGGATTGCGTGCGACGACACCGCGCATCGGATTATGGCTGGACACTTCCGATCTGACGATCGAACAGTCCGTCGACCAGATCCTCGCTCGCGCCGAACCCGTGCTCGAATAGCCGTCAGCAACCTATGCGCCACACGCAGGCCCGAAAGCGGCACCGCCTAGATCTTTTCGGGCAACACCGTCGTCGGCCCACCTCGAGGCGGGTCGGTGACCGGTACGGCGGCGGGCCCGGAGATCAGGGTGAGGGAGGCGGTTGCGGGGCCGTCGAGGAGAGTGCCGTCCGCGGTGAAGCGCGAGCCGTGGAGGGGCAGTCCCAGGACTTTTCGGCGTCATTCCAGCGGACTATGCCGTAGAGGTGGGGACAGATGGCGGAGACTTCGGTGGTTTTGCCGTCGACCGTGCTGACGGCTGTGGGCTGGAGGCCGTGGCGTTCGACGTGGCCACAGCCTTCGGTGGGGATCGGGCCACGCGTAGTCAACCGGTCGAAAGGCGCAGTGCGACGGCGCTGTTGGTTTGCGCCGCCGAAGGGATTGCTTTGAGTTCGGCGGGGCGCCAGCTGGTGAGGCCGCCGGACCACCGCGGCGGTTTGCCGTTGATGCGGCCTGCGAGGGCGAGCGCGGCGGCGATGCCATTGGTCAGTCCCCATTTCGCGTAACCGGTCGCGACCAGGATGCGTTCCCGGCCGGGCCGAGACGTCTACCCTCGACCACCGCCACCTCGACGCCGCTCTCGGCCAGCAGCAACGCGGTCACCAGACCGGTTAAGCCGCCGCCGATCACGACGGTGTCGAAGCGGAGTCCCGGCGTCAGCCGCAGCCGCGCCGGCACCTTGGCGTCGTTCAACCAGAGTGGCGTCATATTCCCGGCATAGCCGATATCGGTGCCGTGAAACGTTGGAATGCGTGTCGATTAGACCGGCTGACGCCGGGTATGCGGTCACTGTTGATCATCCAATTATTGGAGGTGAAATACCGTGCCCGAACACAAGAGCGGACCACACGAAGGTTTCGAAGGTGCCGTCGAGGGCGTGAAGGGCACTGCCAAGGAAGCGGCAGGAGCCGTTCTCGGCAATGACAATCTGCGGGACGAAGGCCGAGCCCAGCAGGAAAAGGCGGCATCGCTGCGTGACGCGGCGAAGAAGGAAGCCGAAGCCGAAAAGGCAAGGGCCGACGCAGATCTGGCAGAGCTGCGGGAACGGACGCGACAGCAGTAACGCCCTGATCGACCGCGAGGTTGCCCGGTCTCACAACCGGGCAACCTCGTTCGTCCAGATGCTCAGCATGCGCTGACGGTGCGTTGCACCAATTCTTCCTCGGTGGCCTCGTGCACCGCGATCAGTCGCATGAGCTCTCGGATGGCAGCACTGTTCTCGGTGCCGGCCGACGACAGGATTTCCTCGATCAGCTCGGTCATTCGCTTGTGCTGTGCATGTAAGAGATTCACGACATTCTGTTGATGTCGGGTTGTCATGTCTTCACCTCCCTGTTTCGTACCAGGAGTCCGTGGCGCGCAATATCGGGGTGACCGGCAGCCGGATCAGTTGAAACCCGCAAGCCCGGACGCGAGGTCCGGAATATCCAAGGCATCGAGCACCTGCTGGCGGACATCGGGGCAATGTTCGAGGGTGATCGTGTCGATGATCTTGCGGTTGGCGATGACGACGTCGTTGAGGCCGCCGTTGCGGGCTGCCCAATTGTGCACGGTGCCATTGAACGAAATCTTGCCGAGCACGGTGCCCTCATCGCGCCAGGTGCCGACCTCTGGTCGAATCATGTCGCAGAGCTGGGTGGCCGCCGCGGTGGTGATCTCGTCGGTATTGGGCGCGCCCGAAGAACTCGAGGGCGCAGGAATCGAGATCGAGATGCTGTTCGTCGTCGGTGTCGCCGGCGCCAGATCGGGTTCGCCGTTGCCCGAGCATGCCGCGAGCTGAGCACCGGCGGTGAGTAGTCCGGCGGACAAGACGATCCGCACTGCAATACTGAGCCGATTCACTTCTCCTCCTCGATATCGGATGATGCCGATATGGTGGCGTCGCGTTCCGATTACCCGGAGAAGTACCGCTCAATCGGTGGCTGCTGTTGCGGGCGATCGGGCCTACGCGGTGACGTCTCCCGGTGCGTGCGGGCGCAGCCCGGCGGTAGGGACGATGCGCGCGGCATTGGATGCGTGACGCGCCGAACGATAGTCGGAGAAGCCCATTCAGTCGCAGCGGCGAGGCGTGCGGAACATACTTGCTCTGTGACGGAGAGCGGTTTGTCCCCCGAAGGCGCGCATGCGCTCGATCGCGTGATCGGTGCAGGCACGCCGCAGAATGCCGGCTATTTCCACTTCCTGTTCGCCGACCAGAAGTGGGAATGGTCCGATGAGGTTGCACGCATGCACGGATATGTCTGCGGAGAGATAGAACCGACCACCGAGCTGCTGCTGTCCCACAAGCATCCCGACGACCGAGCACAGGTGGCCAGCGCGCTGGCCAAATCCGTCGAGACCGCCGAGCCGTTCTGCAGCAGCCACCGCATCGTCGATACCGAGGGCGATGTCCACCACGTGATCGTCGTCGCCGACCGCATGGTCGACGACAAGAACGAGGTGATCGGCACGTCGGGGTACTACATCGACGTCACGCACACCATCGAGGAACACCGCAGGGAGACCCTCGACGACACCCTGCCCGAGTTGTACGCGACGCGTGCAGTGATCGAACAGGCGAAGGGGGCGTTGATTCTGGTCTACGGCATCAGCGCCGAACAGGCGTTCCGGGTGCTGAGCTGGCGTTCCCAGGAGACCAACACCAAACTGCGTGCCCTGGCCACCCAGCTGGTCGCCGATCTGCGGTCGATGGTGCACTCCACAACAGGACTTCGCACGGAGTTCGATCACCTGCTGCTGACTGTGCACACCCGGATCCCGCCGAGCGGATCGGCCGACGGGCGCTGAGCGGCGTCATCCCACCACGACACCAATCAGGTTTCCGACAAGACCAGGGGTTTCGAGCGGCATGGACCGGGTAGCCGGTCCATGCGCGTGCCGCTGGCTATCCGTCGCACCCGTGATCGCCCGATAAGCAAGGATCGGCCGACAGGGCCCGGGCTGTCGTTTGGTGTCGAACGAAGCGACCCGCTCGGTGACGGCAAGAAAAGGTGGTGGTTGGCATGGCGAAACCGATCTCGCAAGCAGCGTTGGGAACGAGGGCCATCGGTATCCGGGTGCCCGCCGAGCTCGGGCAGCTGATCATGTTGCGCGCCCTCGCCGAAACCGTCGCGTTGATCGCGGATTTCGCGCTGGACGAGGTCGGCGACATCCGCCTCGCGCTCGACGAGGTGGCCACCTCGCTGATCCTGGACGCCGTGCCGGGCAGCACTCTCGACTGTGCATTCCGCTACGACGACAACCAGATGCGTGTCCATGTCGCTTCGGTGGGGGCCGCGCGACCAGCGGTCGGCGAAGACAGCTTCGGCTGGCACATCGTGCGAACGCTGACCGACTCCCTTACCACGACACAGGAGCACTACGACGAGACAGTGTCCGGGTATCCGACCGCTGTGGACTTCACCTGGGTGCGGAGTTCGGACAACCGCTGACACCGGTGACTGCCGCTCACTGAATGGGCGGTGGCGGTTCGGTTGGCCCCGGACCTGGCACCGGCGGTGGTTCCGGAACCGGCGGCGGCACCGGGTCGGGTGCGGGCGGAACCGGTTCCCCCGGCTGCGGTATCGGCGGCGGTGACCCTGGATCCGGTATCGGGTCGGGATCGGGAATGGGAGGTACCGTCGCGGAATCCATGGTGTGCTCCTCTGCCTTGTGTCATGACCGCTCCGCCGAGGCGATACCCGTTGCCTTCATGGGCAAACCGCGAGAGTTGTTGTGACCACCGTTACCTTCGAAAATCGAGACTTCCGATTGAGTCCATCGGTGGCGGGTATGCGGTGAGTGTCCACCTGATAACCGGCATTTCGGAGGTAGATATCGTGTCCGAACACAATAGTGGTCCCCGCGAAGCTGTCGAAGGCACTGTCGAAGGTGTCAAGGGAAAGGTCAAGGAGGCCGCAGGAGCCGTCTTCGGAAACGACGACCTGCGGGACGAAGGAAAGGCTCAGCAGGACAAGGCGAAATCTCAGCGCGAAGCTGCGCAAAAGGAGGCCGCCGCCGAAAAGGAACGTGCCGAAGCCGCTTTGGGCGAACAGCGTCAGCGCGCGTATCAACGCGGCCAGTAGTCGAGTCGGTCCTTCGTAGAAGATTCCATCGCTGAATACATAAAGGGTTGCCGG